>DATJTD010000026.1:0-18754 GCA_035503775.1 Candidatus Acidiferrales bacterium | reverse complement strand
GTCGTCGCGCAGAAAGCGCTCCTGGTGATCGCTGCGCGTCTGCGCCTCGAGGCCCGCGTGATAGGGCAGCGCAGGGATGTTCGCTGCACGCAGACGCTCGGCGAGCTTCTCGGCGGCGCTGCGCGTCTGTACGTAGATGATGCCCGCTTCTCCAGGGCGTTTGCGCAGCCACGCCAGCAGCGATTCGGCCGCACCTTGTTTGTGAACGACACGATAGGTCAAGTTCGGGCGGTTGAAGCTCGCGACGTAGAGCTTGGGGTCGCGTAAGGCCAAGCGTTCGATGATGTCGCCGCGCACGCGTTGTGTCGCCGTCGCCGTGAGCGCAATGAACTGCGCACGCGGAAAGCGCGCGCGCAGTTCGGCCAGACGCCGGTATTCCGGGCGGAAGTCGTGACCCCACTCGCTGATACAGTGTGCTTCGTCGATTGCGAAGCGGGCGACGTTCCAACGCTCGAGATCGTTCCCGAAGCCCGGCAAGAGCAGACGCTCGGGCGCAACGTACAGAAGTTTGTAGCGCCCGCGATCGAGCTCGCGCATGCGCTGCCACGACTCTTGCGAGCTCAGCGAGGAGTTGAGCACGGTTGCGGCGATCCCGGCCGCCGTGAGCGCCTCTACTTGGTCTTTCATGAGCGCGATGAGCGGCGAGACGACGACGGTGAGGCCCGCACCGATGACGGCCGGCAACTGATAGCAGAGCGACTTGCCGCCACCGGTTGGCAGAAGCGCGAAGACGTCGCGGTCGGCGAGGACGTCGCGCACGATCGCCTCCTGAAGCGGCCGGAAACTCTCGAAACCGAAGAAACGTTTGAGTTCCGCGTGCAGCAACGTGCTGTCCACGGCTTGGCCTGCCGTCATGAGGCTATCCATTCGCCTTTCACTCCACCACTTCAGGCTCGTGGAAAGGGGTCACCACTGAATTCACTGGTCCTCTTTGCCGCGGCACTCCTGCGTGTCGGAGCGCGCCGGATGCGCGCGCTCGCCCTCGGGGACGACGGCGCGCTGCGCGATTGGATCGCCCATGAATCGCGTGGCGCCTCGCCCAGACGCGTCGCGACGCGCGCCTTCTCATGGAGCGCCTGCACTCCATCGGCGGGCGGGTCGTTGCGTTGGGAGATGCGGCGTATCCGTTGGGCTTACGCGATCTGCGCGATCCACCCGCCTTCCTCTGCGTGCGCGGGGAACTGCCGCGCGGACGAACCGGCGGGGAAGGGACGGCGATCGTTGGGATGCGTGACGCTTCTGCGCCGGCGCTCGAGCGTGCTTTTGCGTTTGCGGCGCGTGTGGAAGCGCCGGTGGTGAGCGGCCTTGCGCGCGGCATCGACGCGGCCGCGCACCGCGGTGCGCTTGCCGCCCGCGTGCCGACGATCGCCTACGTCGGCAGTGGCCTCGACCTCACCTATCCGCCGGAACATGAAGAACTTCAAGCGGCGATCTTGGCGGCCGGCGGCGCAATCGCGTCCGAGCGCCTCCCGGGGAGCCCGGTCACGCGTTGGGCGCTCACGCGGCGCGATCGGCTGCAGGCGGCTCACGCCCGGCGCGCGATTTTGGTCGAGAGCGACGAAGCGGGCGGCGCGATGCACACGATGCGCTTCGCCACGGAGCTGCAGCGCGAACGCCTCGCCTGCGAGCCGCGGCCGGACGGCAGGTACGATGGCAACGCACGTGCGATTCGGGACGGCGCGCAACCGCTCTCCTGGGAGGACATGTGATTCAAGACCACCCGCGCACCCGCGACGATCTCGAGCCCGTCCTCGCCGGGGGGGCGAGTTCGCCCGTGCGCGCCGGCGCGGCGGTCGGTGGCGCGCCGTTCGTGCAACGCAGCGGGCGCGGTGCCTACGCCTACGACGAAGCGGGTCGTGCCTACGTCGACTACCTGATGGCCTACGGTCCACTGCTCTTTGGGCACGCACATCCGGCCTTCGCTCATGGCTTGGACGCGCTTGCCGCTGAGGGTGCGGTCTTTGGCTCGACGCATTCGCAAGAGGTCCACCTGGCGGAGCGCATTCGGCGCCACCTCCCCTCGATGGAACGGGTACGCTTCGTGAGCACGGGGACCGAGGCGATGATGAGTGCCCTGCGCGTCGCGCGCGCCTTCACCGGACGGCGCGTGATCATTCGCTTTGCCGGGAATTACCACGGCCACTTCGATGCCGCGTTGTACGATGCGGGAGCCTCCGCGCAGAGCGGCGGCGAGGCGCGCAGCGGCATCTCGGAGCGCGTTCGCGCGGAGACGCCGGTCGCGCGCTACAACGACCTCGCCGACGTCGATCGTCTCCTCGAAAGCTGCGCCGGCGATCTCGCCGCAATCGCACTCGAACCGGTGGTCGGAAATATGGGTCTCGTTCTTCCGCAGCCCGGTTTCGTCGACGGTCTCTTCGCTCGTGCCAAACGGCTTGGCGCGCTGGTCATCTTCGACGAAGTGATCACGTGGCTGCGTCTTGGTTTGGGCGGCGGCCAAGGAGCATACGGCTGGAAGCCGGACCTGACGGCGCTCGGCAAAGTGATGGGCGGCGGCTTTCCGCTCGCTGCCTTTGGGGGCAGCGCGGATGTCATGGCGGTCTTGGCGCCCCAGGGCTCGGCGTTCACGGGGGGCACCTTCTCGGGGAACCCCTTCTGTGTCGCGCTCGGCCATCGCGTCCTCGATCTCATCGAGGCGGATCCGCAGTTGTACGTGCGTCTCGACGCTACGGCGCGGTCTCTCGCCGACGGTATCCGTGCGATCTTTGCCTCGCTAGACTTGCCGTATGCCGTCTCGCAACTCGCCAGCATCGTCGACTTCAAGTTCCGTCCGGGGCCGCCGGCGAAAGACTACGACGAGGCGCGCCAAGCCGACCGAGGACTCTTCGCCGAGTACTATCATGAGATGCGCCGCCACGGCATTTTGCTCGCGCCGTCGCAAAATGAAGTGATGTTTCTCTCGACCGCTCACGGACGAGTGGAGGTCGACCGAACGCTCACGGCGATCCGCGCGAGCCTCGACACCATGCGTCAACGGAGGCGTCTATGAAAACTCACCCTCTTACCCATGCGGAGATCGCCGAACGCCTGCGCTCGGTTCCCGGTTGGCATCACGTCGGCAACGCCATCGAGCGCGTCTTCGACCAAGGTGATTTCAACGGCTCGCTCCACTTCGTGAATGCCGTGGGCGAAGTAGCCAACCGGGCAAATCACCACCCGGACATCACAATCCAGTGGAACCGCGTGACCTTGACGCTCACATCTCACGACGCGGGCGGCCTCACCGGCCGCGACTTCGATCTGGCCAAAACGATCGACGCGCTCGCCGATCCGGGATAGCCGGACGCTAATCGATCTCCGCGTGGTGCTCGCTGTGTGTCCCAGTCTCCACCGGAGTGAAGGGACGCGCCGGCCGGCGCGGATCTTGCAACTCGATCTCCGGCGCAAGCTCCTTGAGATCGGTGAACTCATCGGCTGCGTCGAGGAGATCGTCGGCTGCGCGCGCCGGGAAGAGCCGCGGGTGGTCGAGCGTCGTATTGTACGCGTACGTCGCTTGCGTGGCGACGACTTGCACACGCACGCCGCGTTGGCCGACGGCCCGCACCAGCGGTAAGAAGTCGGAATCCCCCGAGACCAAGATCACACGGTCACAGCGCTCGGCGATGGAGAGCATGTCGATTGCCAACTCCATGTTGATGTCTGCTTTGGTGTTGCCGTCGGCGAAGACATTCACCGTTTTGCGCACGACCTGATAGCCGTTGCGGTTCAACATACGGATGAAGCCCTGCTGCTGAGCGCGCTTGCGCTCGTTCTCAGCCGGGTCGACTGCTACGGCGACTCCTTCAGCGAGCCGTGCGCGTCGCAAGTTCTGCAAGAGCGCGTAGCCCTCTTCGGTCCACTCGCCGATGTAGTAATGCGCTCGGAGGAGTGTGCGCCCAGCCGTCAGGGTTGTGAGCAAGCGCTTGAAATCAACTCGTATGCCGAGGCCCTCGTAGGTAGCCTTGGCAAAATTCCAGCCATCGATAAAAATTGCGACGCGCTCGAATGCGCGGGCAGAGTCAGCCATATGAAAAGAGCCTCAGAAGCAATTGCGTGCGCGGGCACATTATAGGATGGAGACTCGATTTGTCGCCAACGAGCCGACTCATCCCCCGAGACGTGGGGCAAACGTCCCAACCTTCGTCTCACCGGCGTTCGTTTGGGCGGAACGCCGCTTGTTCTCCTCCGCCGGAGCGCGCAAGAATGCGTCCGAGTTCGTTCTTACTCCGAGGGGGGGGCTACGGAGAGCTCAGGCGCTGCGCAGCCGGCGGCCCGAGAGGAGCCGGCGGCCGACCCGCACCGTCGTCCCGCGACCCGGGCTGCTGCGCACGTTGAAGATATCGCTGCAGCGGCGCATGAGCGGCAGCCCGCGGCCGCCCTCGGTCATCGGGTCGGGAAGCGTCGTCATCATCGAGGGGGCCGGCCGAAAGCCGACGCCGCAGTCGGAGACGGTCGCGACGATGTGCTCGCGGTCGATGCGGCAACGTACGCGGATCGGGCGCGCTGCCCGTCCGTGCTCGATGGCGTTGGCCAGCGCCTCTCCCAGCGCCGTGAGCAGCTTCTCGAGGTCGTCCTGCGGCACGTGATGGTGCCGGGCAAAGAGGATAACGACCTTTCGAACGATCTGCGCGCAGCAGGGTTCCGAGGGGATTCGCAGATCAACCATCGGGTCGGTGGGCCCGATACGTTCGTTACTCGGACCGAAGACAAGTTGCGACATCTGACCCTTTGAACGTTCCCGCAGCGGTTGGTGAGCAAACGTCGTGACACGGAGGGGCGAGTGGTCGTCTATATCCTATCCTGCGGGGATGGCTCTCTTTACACGGGCTGGACGAATGACCTCGTCGGTCGTATCGCCGCACACGTGGCCGGCCGCGGCGGACGTTTACACGCGCTCGCGCCTCCCTTGCCAGCTGGTCGGCTGGTGGGAGGCGGAGAGCCGCTCGGATGCTATGCGGCACGAGGCACGCTTCAAACGGCTGAGCCGCGCGCAAAAGCTCGCGGCTCTAGAGTCGGGACAGGTCTTCGGGCGGCTACTGCACAACGCCCCGCTGCTGACCGGTCGACGACCGGAATCTCTCGAGGGAGCCTGCATGCCGTCCTACGCCCCGCCAACCGGAACCGAACTCGACGCGCTCGCCAAAGAAGCCGAGCACGTGCGCGCCCGTATCGTGACTCCCAAGGGCGAGATCGTCTTCCGTTTTTACCCGCACGAGGCGCGTCAGCACAGCGCCGCCTTCATCAAGTTGGCTCGCGCGGGGTTTTATGACGGCCTCAAGTTCCACCGTGTGGAGCCGGGGTTCGTGATCCAAGGTGGGTGCCCGAACGGCACCGGGACCGGCGGACCCGGCTACAATCTCGACGCCGAATTCAACGCGCTTCCCCATGTGAAGGGGACCGTCGCCATGGCCCGCGCGCAGAATCCGAACTCCGCCGGCTCACAGTTCTACATCTGCCTCGGCGATGCGCGCTTCTTGGACCGTCAGTACACCGTCTTCGGCCAGACCGAGAGCGGCCAAGAGGTGGTCGACAAGATTCGCGTAGGCGACGTGATGCAGCGGGTAACGATCGAGCCGATTCCCGAGGGTTGACCGCCCGTTAACCCTTCCCGGTAGTCATCGCGTGGTGAACGTCCCGCGTAATGCTGATGATCGCATCGACGCCGTCGCTGTAGTCGTCGAGGTCTTTGGTGAGGATCGCCAAGATGTAGGGGATGTCGCCGTAGGGGTCGACGATGCCGACGTCGTTGCGCACACCGGTGATCTCTCCGGTCTTGTTGGCGAGGGGGACGCCCGGTGGAAGGCCCTGAGCGATTTTCTCACGGTCTTCCTGCTGCAACAAGATGCCGATCATGCGGCGGCAGGAGAGGGGTGTGGCGACCGTCGTGATTCCCTCGCGCGCGCCGCGCTCGATCTGGTAGAGGAGCATCCCCATGTCGCGCGCCGTCGTGAGGTTCTGGATGTGGCGCACGATGGCGAACGAGTCGAGAAAATGCCGGCGCAGTTGCGTGCGCTGCAACCCGACGCGATGCGCCGTCTGGTTGATGAGATCGAAGCCGAATCTGGTGATGAGCGTGTTCGCGGCCGTGTTGTCGCTCACGGTGATCATCGCGTGTACCAGCTGCCCGACGGTGAAACGCTCACCCGGTTGCGACCACGCGAGGAATTCCGAACCGCCGACCATGTCGTCCGCGCGCAGGGCCAGCTCCCGGTTGAAGAGCCCGGGATCTTGGTGCTCGGCGTAGCGGAAGGCGACGACCATGATGAGCAGCTTGATGACCGAGGCGGCCGGATAGACGTCGTGATCGTGGAAGGTCACCAGCGGCGGGGAGCCGTCCATCGAGCGCGCATAGACCGCGACGTCGCCCGACGATTGGGCCGCCGCCGCTGCGATCGCATCGCGCAGCGCCTGGGGTGACTCGGCGCTCGCGCGCAGCGGAAGCGCCGAAGCCGCACAACCAGTGACAAATGCGAGCCGTTTCACGTAGCGAAGACGTTAGCACCACAACGATGCTGCTCCTGGCAACCAAGCGAATTGGAGATCTTCATGAGAGTCATGCCGGCGTTTGTGATTGCGGCGTTGCTGCTTGCCTTGGGCGCCGCGCCGTCGCGAGCTGACGGAGCCAGCTTACACGGGCGGCTCTTCGTCCTCGATCCGGGGCACGGGGTGCTCACGCCCAGCGGTGCGCCACTCAACGTCGGTGCCGTCGGGCCCGACGGCGTGCAAGAGCAACGCGTGGCACTCTCCGTCGCCGATGACCTCGCGCAGCTCCTGCGCGCAGCGGGCGCGCGCGTCGTCATGACGCGTACCGAGGCACATCCCTTTCGGATCGCGACCGACCGCCGGGTGGACAATCGCGCGCGCGCTGCGCTCGCCAACCGCTTAGGCGCAACGGCCTTCATCGCCATTCACTGCGACTCGTCGCTCGATCCGGCGATGCGCGGCATCAGCGTCTTCTGGCTACGGCCGAATTCGGCGGCGCTGGCATATGCGGTGCGGGCGCAACTGCGGCCGCTGGCACTGGGGGAGTCGCAGTTTCGCACGCGCGATCTTGCGGTGACCAGTGAAGCGCGGGTGCCGGCGATTCTGGTCGAACTTGGGTTTCTCTCGAATCGCGTGCAAGAGCATCTGCTGGCCTCGGCTGATTTTCAGCGGCGTGAGGCGTTGGCGCTCTTTCGCGCTGTGGAGATGGTCTTCGGCTAGCGGGCCGCGGCAGTCTGTCAGCTGCCGGTGCCTTGATATTTTTTTAGGCCCGTTCGCCAGAAGGCGTAGGCGAGGCCGAAGGAGACGAGGCCGACAAGCGGGGTGAGGAGGCCGACTTGCGGGGAGAGTTGGAGTGCCGCTTCGCTTTTGTGTAAGAGAAACGTGGCCGGGAAGTAGTTCATGAATGCGAAGGGGAGGATGAAGGCGAGGACGATGCGGACGCCGCGGGTGTAGATGCTGATCGGGTAGCGCGTGAATTCTTGTTCGAGCGACATCACGACCCAGCGCAGGGTGTCGATGCGGATGACCCAGCAGGCGAGGGTTGCAATTGCGAGATTGATGCCGAAGTCGATGAGCGCGCCGCCTATCATTACGAGGGCGGCGAAGATGATGAAGAAGAAGTCGACGTGCACATTCGCGGCGCGGGTGACGATTCCGAAGAAGATGACGGCGAGGACCAATTCGTCGGGCCATATCTGCTGCGGCGTGGTGATGACCTGAAAGAGGGGATCGAGTGGACGCACCAGGCACCGGTCGAAGCGGCCCTCGCGGATCATGTTCGGAAACTCGCCGACGGTGAAGAAGAAGGTGTTGTGGAAGGCATGGCCCAGCATCCAGAGACCATATAAGAAGGCCATCTGGCGGAAATCCCAGCCGTTCATCGAGGGGAACTGGTTGAGGGTCACCCAGAGCGCGACGATGGCGGTGCCGTGGTACATCAGCGTGAAGCCCGACCACATGAAGAAATTGGCACGGTACTCGATCATCGTGAGAAGATTGATGCGCCAATATTGGGCGTAGGCAGCGAGGCTCACGCCGTCATCTTCGAACGCACGCCGGCGGTGCGCCTGCTTGGGCGCGCGGCTGCAACCCTGGCCGGGTTATGGGGAGGGAGAGGTTCTCATGCAGACGGCCGTAGATGGCTCCATTTCCATTCAGCGCTCCGCGCAGCGCGCGTCGTTCGATCATGGTTGGTTGAAGACGTATCATTCGTTCAGCTTTGCCGAGTATCACGATCCCGGCAACGTGCACTGGGGGGCGCTGCGCGTCTTCAACGACGATACCGTCGCACCGGCGCAAGGTTTTGGGGCGCATCCGCACCGCGATATGGAGATACTCACGCACGTTCTGAGCGGCGAGCTCGAGCACAAAGACAGTATGGGGAACATCGGGGTCGTGCGGCCGGGGGGCGTGCAGTATCTGAGCGCGGGCACCGGTATCGTGCACTCCGAGTACAATCACCGCTCTGACATCCCGGTGCACTTCGTGCAGATGTGGGTGCTGCCCGACCGGGCCGGCCGCCAGCCGCGGTACGGCCAAGTCGATTTCACGCCGCGCGAGCGGCGCAATCGGTGGCTGCTCGTCGCCAGTGGTCGGCCTTCGCTCGAGGGGCGCATTCCGCTCTGGCAAGACGCCGCCGCCTACGTGGCGCGATTGGAAGAGCACGGCCTCGCGCATACGATCGAGGCGGGTCGCTACGGCTTTCTCTTCGTCGCCACCGGTGAGGTGCTGCTCAACGGAGAGACGCTTTGGACGGGTGACGCCGCGCGTATCGCCGGGCCGGTGGAGCTTGACGTGCGCGGGACCGGTGAACTCGTTCTGTGGGACGTCCCCGGATCATGAACGGCTGCACCGACTGCCTGAAGATTGGCAGTGCTTCAAGGGGTCGACGCGCAGAGGGCGCCTATGACGATCTCTTTGCGTGAATGCTCTTTACGCGGAGGCCCCCAGGTGATGGTCACCCGTTGACCTCCGCGGATCAAAAAGCGCGCGTGGCCCTGCGTCGTGAGCTCGCCGTGCAGCGGGACGCCGACCTCTCCCGCTTGCACGCTCGCGGTCACGCCGGTCGGTGGAAGCTCCGAGTCGGTGGGGATGATTCGAATCTCACAACCGATGCGCGGATCGCCGCCGACGCGCCAGACGGCCGTCCCGTCCTCATCTGCGGCGAAGTCGTCGAGCGGATAGTTGCCGTACGCCAGCAGCCGCCCACCCGGCAGCACGCGATAGTGCCGGGTCGTAAAGACGAACGGCATCCCGGCGCCGTAGATCTCTTGTCCGACCGACCCGGAGGGCGCGAACCCATCACGCAGGTCCTCCACGGGGATGCAGAGCGTGCGGTCGATGATCCCGTTTCGGCTCTGCGGCGCAATATTGCTCAGCGGCGAGGCGTCGGGATAATAGCACCACCCGCGGTCGAGGGCGTACTTCAGATATTCGGCGATCAGTAGGCGCAGCGAAGGGCGCACGTCCTCTGCGCCGAGTCGCAGGTACTCGTGGAATTTGGCGACGGCCTCCGTCTCTTCATAGGGCGCGAGATAGGGCGCATCGCGTAACGGGAAGAGCCCAAAAAACGTTCGGCAGTGGCGCGAATCGCCGTACTCGCAACTCCACAGCCACATGTTGTCGAAGAGGTTTGCCATGCAGATCTCGCTCAGGCCGAGATACGTGGGGTCGTGCGTGAGCTTCCAGAGGCGCATCATCGCTTCGGCGGCGAAGCCCGTGGTGTTGAGCTGGTAGGCGAGGTCGAATCCGAGGTTTTCGAGCCGCGCCGCTGCGGCGCACGCTTCGCGCAGGTACGTTTGGTCGCCGAACGCCTCGTACGCGTGGATCATCACGAGGGCGTAGAGGCCCGCGACGTCGGTCTCGCCGCCGCTTCCCGGCTGCGCCTCGGCGCGGATGATGTCGAGCGATTCGAGATCGAAGAAGATCGGCCAGCGATAGTCGAACCGATGGGCGACGCGGATCACGTAGGGAAGACTTTTTGCAAAGAGTTCGCGCGCCGTCGTATCGCCTTGTGCCGCCAACCGGCAGAGGTTGAAGAGCGAATGGTGCAGATACCAGCTGTCCATCGCGCCGTGGTTCATATTGTCGTCGGCTTGCGAGTCGCCGAACGGTTCGCCCGGAAGCCAACGCACGACTGCCCCGACCTTCGGCTCGAAAAACGAGGCGACCGAGTCGCGCAGCGTCCGGGTAAGCGTGCTCGACGTCTCGCGCGCCTGATCGTATTCCATCGTGTTGACGGCGAGCGTGAATTGCACCATGCTTTCGGGAGGTTTGGTCGTATCGCCGACGTAGGGCATGAGGTAGCGCCGCCCTTGGCGCGTGTATGTGCACGCGGGCGAGAGGGAGAGATCGCGCAGCGCCTTGCGCGCGCGTTCGGGCCAGTGGCGATAGTCGACGTCGGGCCGCGGCAATTGCAGGTAGAGTTCGCAGAGAAAATCGAGATATTGCCCCGCAGCCGCCGCATTCGTCTCGGGCACCGCCTGGGAAAGGAGAAGATATGCGTCCGAAACCGCAATCTCACGCGCCTTCGGCAGAAACCGGTCTTCGCCTGACGGCGGTGCGTAGCCAAGATCGGGGAAGCGGCCTCCGACGCTATTCGCTGGGGGAGTCTTCGTCTCTTCGAAATACTCGTTGAGCGACGAGAAATTTTGAAAGTAAAAAAATGAGAACGGCTGTGGCTCCTGCGTGCTCGCGAAGAGCACGCCGCTGCGCAGCCCACGCTGCGACGTGTGGATCTTCCCGCTCTCGGTGAGCAGGTGCAGATCGCGGGGCCAATACGCGAGCGCCGTCGGCTCCGCAGCGACGAGCGAGATCGTCCAGTGTAGCGCCGGGAAACCCTCGTTGCGCAGCGCCACCTTTGCGCGCATCGCCCCCACGGCCGTGGTGTATTCCAAGACGCGCGTCCCGTCGGGCCGCTCGCTGAGCGCAACGTTGGAGACCTCGCCGTTTTCGGGGCTGAGCCGAATCGCCAGCAACGGTGTATGCTGCGCGCTCACGACTAGGCGAAGGTGGCGTCCGCTCCGTAAGAGCCCAACTTCGAAGCCCCCGGCCTCACCGATGCTGCCCAGGAGTTCCGCGTTTTGCAGATCGTCATGGGCCTCCGGCGAGGCCGCTGAACGCGCATCGAGCCGGGCGGTATGACTAGGCATGATACTGCTCATACCCTCTCCCGTGCCGAACTTCACGAGCAGGCCGCCGCTCTCGCGAGATGGGAAGCGGCCCTCCGCGCATCAGCCGCCGGAGAATTGACGAGCGAGCCCCGGTAAGCCCTCGGCGAGCGTTGGGTGGACATACATCGAACGGTCGAGGAGCTGCCAAGTAGCACCGGCCTCGACGTGCGCCGTGATGATGTGAATGAGCTCCCCCATCTCATAGCCGACGAAGGTTGCGCCGATGAGTTTGTCGGTTGCGTTGTCGATGACCAAACGAAAGAACCCTAGCTCCAGATCCCATTCGACGGCGCGCGCAACCTGTGAGAGCGGCATCGTGACGCTGCGTGCGTCGATGCCCTTCGCGCGCGCCTGCGCCTCGGTGAGCCCGCAACGCGCAAGCTGCGGCTCGGTGAAGGTCGTATACGAAAGCACGCGATCGTCGCGCCGGCGCGGCGAGCCGGCGAAGGTCGAGGCGAGACGGCGGTAATCTTCCCACGAGACATGGGTGAAGGCCGGCTGACCACTGACGTCGCCAATTGCGTAGACGCCGGGGCAGCGCGTCTCGAGATACTCGTCGACTTCGATGAAGCCGCCGCGCGTGCGCGTGATCCCGCTCTTTTCGAGATCGAGATCCACGACGTTGGGCGTGCGTCCGGTCGCAATCAAAAGCGCCTCGCCGCTGACCGGCTCCTCACCGTCCAACGTGACGGTGAAGCTGCCGCCGGCGTAGGTGACCCCGGAGGTGTTCGCGTTGAGCCGAACGGTGACGCCGTCTTCGGCAAGTCCCGTCGCGATAGCCGCGCTCGCGTCGGCCTCTTCTTCGGGCAAGAGGCGTGGACCGCGTTGCAGGATCGTGACCTCGCAGCCCAGGCGTCGCGCGCCTTGGCCGAGCTCGAGCCCGATATAGCCGCCGCCGACGATCAGCAGGCGCGTCGGAAGCGCTTTGAGATCGAAGAAGGTCTTGTTGGTGAGAAACGGTGTTTGTGCAAGGCCGGGAATGGGGGGCGCTGCAGGCGAGGTTCCGGTGTCGATGACGACGCGTGGCGCCCGCACCACGACCTGGCCTCCCTGCACCGTTCGCTCGCCGACGAAAGCGGCCGACGCATGGACGAGTTCCACGCCGGCGTCTACCAAACGTCTCCGGGTCCCCGCGCTCCAGCGCTCACGAATCGCGCGCACGCGTTCGAAGACGGCCGGTTGATCGACGCGCACGTCGCAGTGAATCCCGATGCGCGCGGCACGCCGCGCGCGGCCGGCGTTGTGCGCTGCCGCCAGGAGTGCCTTGGAGGGGGTGCATCCGAAGTTGATACAGCTGCCGCCGTACCGCTCGCGTTCGAAGAGGACGACGCGCTTGCCGGATCGGGCGGCGTCCGCTGCAAGTGGGACGCCGCCTTGTCCACTGCCGATGACGATGAGGTCGACGTCGCGTAGTTCCATACGGCGCGCTTACGCGTGACGGATCGAGACTCTTTTCGCCTCTTATCCGCCTTGTACGACGACGCGCCGCTCTGCCAGGCGCCACATGACGTATGCGACCGCGCCGAAGACGCCGAGCCATACGACTTGCGTCGCTACGGCGCTTCCCCACTGCGAAGGCGGGAGTTCCCCAATGTAGATGCGCAGCGGGGTCCAGTAGATCGCGGCAAACGGGAGTGCCTGCACGATCGCTCCAAGCGCCCCCGGAAAGAAGGTGAGCGGGAGCAGCTGACCTCCGAGCAGATCGGAGGCCCAACGCACCATCAACTGCACCGCAAACGTCTCGAGTGTCCAGAACGCGACGGCGTTCATGATGAAGTTCAGAAAGAAATTCACCAGGTAGCCGAGGGCAAAGGTCAACGCGAAGGCCGCCAGCGTCGCCGGCGGCGGGACGTCGATGCGGACGAGGAGCAGGGCCAAGCCGAGTGCCGGGAGGACGAGGAGCGCGTGCAGGGCCGTCTGACCGAACCCATCGCTGAAGAAGTAGAGCGGCAGGCTGATCGGTTTCATGAAGTCGGTCGCGATCGTTCCTTCACGGATCCGATCGCGGATCGCGCGTGTTCCGTCGACCTCCAAGATCAGCGACATCAGCAGGGCAACGGTGGCGTAGGTGATCATCGCGTGCAGCGGAATCCCAAGTGGGGCAAGGTTTTGCGAGTAGAGCGCGGTCCATATCGAGCGCAGGAGATAGACCCGCAAGACCAGCGAACCGACCTCGGTAAATACCTCGAAGCGATAGGTAGCCTCTCGTGCGAAGGCTTTGCTCGCGAACGCCAGATAGGGTGCCAGACGCATCACACAGCGGCTTTCGGCTCGTAGCCTTCGCGGTAGATGCGCCGGATGATCGTCTCGAGTTCGGGCTCTTCGATCGAGACGTCGCTGATGGCATAGGCGTCGGCCACCCGGCGGATCAAGACGTCGGCGCCGAAGGCGTTGCGGTCGAAGCGCAGCCGAACGCGCAGCCCCTCGTGCTCCACGATCTCGGCGCCCTCGACGTGAAAATCCGGATACGGCGCGCAAAGCTCCACGACGAGCGTGCGATGCGTCCCATACTGGTCTTTGAGGTCTTCGATCGTGCCGTCGTAGATGAGCGTCCCGTTGTCGATGAGCACGATGCGGCGGCAAAGCCGTTCGACGTCGGCCAGATCGTGCGTCGTAAGGATCACGGTTGTTCCACGCTCGCGGTTGATCTCGGCGACGAATTGCCGGATCGACTCTTTGGCGACGACGTCGAGCCCAATCGTCGGCTCGTCGAGGTAGATGATCTGCGGGTCGTGCATCATCGCCGCGGCGAAATCGCCGCGCATTCGCTGGCCCAGCGAGAGCTGGCGCACCGGCGTCTGTAAGAAATCGCCCATCTCCAGCAGCGCGGTGAACGACGCGAGGTTGCGACGGTAGCGCTCGGGTGGGACGGCATAGATCGCGCGCAGCAACTCGAACGACTCGATGAGCGGCAGATCCCAATAGAGTTGGCTGCGTTGGCCGAAGACGACGCCGATGTTGCGCGCATTTGCCTTGCGTTGCGCGTACGGTACGAGGCCGGCGACTTCGATCATCCCCGACGTCGGCGTCAGGATACCGGTGAGCATCTTGATCGTGGTCGACTTGCCCGCCCCGTTGGGGCCGATGTAGCCCACGAGCTCTCCCGCTTCCAGACTCATCGTGATCCCGTCGACGGCGACTTTGTCGACGTACTCCCGCGTGAAGAGCGTTCGCAACGCGCCGAGTGCACCGGGGGCACGTTTGATCGAGCGAAATACTTTGCGCAGATCGCGGGTTTGGATGATGGGCATATCGGCTGTGACCTTCCAGGGCGACGGCCGGTTTCCGGGATGCCAACGCAGAAGGTCGGCAGGGTGGTGGTGACGATCTCGCGCCAATACGGCTCGGCAGCGATCTCTGTCGCGCGTGCGCTCGAGGAGCAGCTCGGCTATCGGATCGTGCACGATGAGCTGCCGACCGTCGTCGCAACGCGCCTGGGCATCTCGCGCGAAGCCGCCGAACGCGTCGCCGCTGGGCCCAAGACGTTGCCCGAGCGCATCTTGCGTGGCTTCTCCCAGTCGACGCCGGAGGCAGCCGGCTTCGAGCTGCAAGCGCCGGACATCGACGCAGAGTACGTGCGCGCTATCGAAGAGGCGGTGCGCGAGGCGGCGGCACTGGGCGACTGCATCATCGTCGGTCGTGCTGCCGGACGGATATTGATGGATCGCGACGACGTCGTGCGCGTTCTTTTGCGCGCCCCGCTCGCCTGGCGCGCAGCACGGGTGATGGAATCCCTCGGCATCGACGAGCGGAGCGCCCGTGCCGAGATCGCGCGCGTCGACGAGGCGCGCGCCCGCCACACGCGCGAGCACTACGGTGCCGAGCGCGACGACGTGCGGCTCTATCACCTCGTCGTCGATGTGGCCCGGTTCGGCATCGACGCCGCGGCGAGTCTCATTGCCGACGGCGTTCGCGCCGCGAGCGCCAACCCGTGAAGCTCGTCTGAGCGTTTGAAGACCAAAACACGCGCGATCGAAATCGAACCCCTCGTACCCGCGCGAACGTCGGGGGTGCTCGGACCTTTTGCGTTCCGGGACTATCGTCTGCTCTGGACGGGGCTGCTGATCTCCAATCTCGGTACCTGGATGCAGTTCACGGCGCTGGGGTATCTAGTCGTGGCAATCGCGCCGACGGCGCGCCTCGGGGCACTCTACGTCGGCATCCTCGGCGCCTCGAACGCGATTCCCGCGCTGCTCCTCTCACCGTTTGCGGGAGTGGTGGCGGATCGCTTTCCACGACGGCGCGTGCTGCTTGCCACCAATGTGATGACCTCGCTGATCGCGCTCGTGCTTGCGCTGCTCTCGCAGTTTCATGGCCTCGCACTCTGGGAGATCTTCGTGCTCTCGGGGGCGCGCGCGGCGACCCAGTCGTTCGACGCGCCGGCGCGGCAGAGCTGGGTCCCGTTGCTCGTTCCGCGTGAGTTCGTCGGCAATGCGATTGGTCTCAACTCCATCGCCTTCAACGGCCCCTCGGTGATCGGGCCGCCTCTTGCGGGGGCACTCATCCTCACCGTCGGCGTGCAGACGGCCTTCTATTTCAACGCGATCTCCACGCTTGCGGTCGTCGTTGCGCTCGTCCTCATGCAACCGGCGCCTCCGAGCTCGACGGTGCGCGAGCCGGTGCTCCGGGCGATCACCGCGGGTGCGCGCTACCTCTTCTCGCACCGGGTTTTGCGCTCGATCGTCACGTTGCTGCTGGTGACGTGTATCTGCGTGCGGCCGTATTCGCAGCTCATGCCCGCGTATGCGGCACATGTCGTGCACGTCGACGCGCGCGGCCTCGGGATGCTGCTCGCGGCCAGCGGCGTCGGAGCGATCGTCGGCTCCATCATCACGGCGATCGTCGGCGCACGGCGCCGCGGCGTCGTTTGGTTCGTCAGCGCGATCGTCATGTCGGTCGCCTCGATGCTTCTGGGCCTGACGCACGTCTTCGTCGTTGCGCTCGTGATCCTCGTCGTACTCGGCATGTCGGTGCTGAGCTTCACGGGAAGTTCGAACGTCTTGCTGCAGACGCTCTCCCCCGACGAAATGCGCGGGCGAGCAATCTCGGTTTTTTCGATGATCATGCTGGGCCTGGTGCCGGCGGGTTCGCTCGCACTCGGATCGCTTGCGACCGTGATCGGCCTCTCGCATGCGATGGTGATCGGGGGCGCCGTTTCGCTGGTCGTCACGGGGGCCGTCTTCATGCACAACGCCGCGCTGCGCGAGGTATAGAGGAAAGCCCCGGGTCTCATGAACGAGTCGCTGCTCTTCCTCATCCTCTGCGCCATCGTGCTCTTCGCGGTCGTCGCCAAGCGGCTTCGCCTCGCCTACCCGATCGTCTTCGTCCTCGGCGGCGTCCTCCTCGCGTTGATTCCGGGCGTCCCAACGGTGACGCTCCAGCCCGACTGGGTCTTCTTGCTCTTCTTACCGCCGCTGCTCTTCGGCGACGGCTGGAGCACCGATTTCAAGCTCTTCATGCGCTACCGGCAACCCATCGGGCTGCTCGCGGTGGGTCTGGTCGGTGCGACGACGCTGACGGTGATGGTGGTGGGCCACTGGGTCTTGCGCCTTCCGCTTGGCGTCAGCTTCGTGTTGGGCGCGATCCTCTCGCCGACGGACGCCGTCGCAACCGACGCTATCGCCGAAGAGCTCTCGCTGCCGCAGCGCCTCGGCGCGATCCTGAGCGGAGAGAGCCTCGTCAACGACGCGACGGGTTTGGTGCTCTACCGTTTCGGCGTCGCTGCCGTCGTCGCCGGAAGCCTGGCGGTTTGGGCGCCGCTCGACTTCGTCTACGTCGCCGTCGGCGGCGTGGTGGTCGGTCTAGTGATCGCGAACCTCCTCTACCGGGTGCAGATGTTCCTGAACCGGCAACGGCTCAGCGATACCCTGATCACCGTTGCCCTCACCTTGGCGGCGCCGTTTTTAGTCTACGTCCCGGCCGACGACGTCGGCGTCTCCGGCGTGCTCGCTGCCGTCTCGGCGGGGATGTATTTGAGCCACAAGAGCCCGGCGATGTTCGATTCCGATACGCGCATCGCCGCGAACAACGTCTGGAATCTGTTGTTCTTCACGCTCAACGGTGCCGCGTTCATCTTGATCGGCTTGCAGCTGCGTTCGCTGTATATTGCCCTCGCCGGCTTTGCGCTCGGGAAGTTGCTCGTGTACGGCCTGGTCGTCACCGCGACCGTGATCCTCACCCGGTTCGCTTGGGTCTTCCCGGTCGCGCGGTTACGCCGTCTCCTCAACCCCCGCATCGCCGAGCGTGAAGGGCCCGCACCGCCGTGGACGTGGACCTTCATTTTAGGTTGGGCCGGGATGCGCGGCATCGTCTCGCTGGCGGCGGCGCTTGCGCTGCCGACGACGACGATGCACGGTCTGCCCTTCCCGGCACGCCAATTGTTGATCTTCATCACCTTCACCGTCATCCTCGTCTCGCTCTTGGTTCAAGGGCTCTCGCTCCCGTGGCTCATCCGCCGGCTCAATGTGGTCGAGCAGTTCGAACCCGAAGGGATGGTCGCGCGTGCCCGCGTCGAGGCCGCTGATGCGGCGCTGCGCAAGCTGACCGAGCTCGAAACGGAGTTCGACTCGGTGGCGGCATGGCAAGTGGGAGGCCGGCTGCGTGCCTATTACGAGCAGCGCCTCTCGCACTATCGCGCGCATATCGACGGCGTCGGCCTGGACGAGGATGCCCGTCAGCACGCGATCGACCGGAAGCTGCGGCACCAGACGTATGCGGCGGAGCGGGAGCGGCTCTCCGCGCTGCGCCGCAGCGGCGAGATCAGCGATGACGTCTATCGGCGGCTCGAGCACGAACTCGATCTCGCCGAGTCGCGGCTGGCGGGCTGAAGCAGACGAAAAAAATCGAAGAGGGAGCCGTGTAGACACGACCCCCTCCTCATCCTGACGGACCGTTAGGCCTTTTTTGCGACCTTGCGGCGTGTCGTCTTTTTCTTTTTGCGCGTTGCCTTACGGACGGTCTTCTTGGCTGCGGCCTTTTTCCGCGTGGTCTTCTTTGCGGTGGCCTTTTTGCGCGTTGCCTTTTTGCGGGTGGTCTTTTTCGCCGTTGCCTTCTTCGCGACGGCTTTCTTCTTACGGGCTTTCTTTTTTGCTGCCATTGACGGTCTAGCAATCCTTTCATCGGACCGTCCGTCTGACGACGGAGCAGCCCGTCATGTCAGAGTGATTGCTACATTTATACCGTGTTTGGAGGATTTTTGCAACATTTGGGGTTTTCCGGGTGGTAACGCGGCCGGCCCAACGTTACGATTTCCGGACCGCTCGATTCATCTCTCACTCGCACGCTGCGTTGCAATCATTGATGATACAAGGGTTTGCGCGTCACGCTGCAACCGGCGCCCCGCGCCGAGAGTCATTGGAGAAGCTATGCGATTGCAGATCGACGATGCCACACTCGACGTCCTCGACGAGGGCGCCGGCGACCCCGCCGTCCTGATGCTGCACCCGTTTCCGTTGTCGAAAGAGGTCTGGGACGAGCCGGCGGCCGTCCTTGCGGCGTGCTCGCGCGTGATCCGGCTCGATCTTCGCGGCTGCGGAGCATCGAGTGCGCCGCCGGGACCGTATCTCAGGGAAGCACTAGCGGGCGACGTCGCCGGCGTGCTC
>DATJTD010000025.1:0-4835 GCA_035503775.1 Candidatus Acidiferrales bacterium | reverse complement strand
CGCGCACCGCACGCGCTTCATCCGACGATCGAACCGCACGCGCCGCTGCTCTGCGAAATCTGGGACGAATACCTCTCGCGTTCGCTCGGCGGCTGCCGCTATCACGTCGCACATCCCGGCGGCCGCAATTACACGACCTTTCCCGTCAACGCCTATGAGGCCGAGACACGGCGGCTCTCACGCTTCGAGCCATTTGGCTTCACGCCGGGAACGTTCGTGCCGCCGCCGGCGACGCCAAATCCCGACTTTCCGCGCACACTCGACCTGCGGCACCGTTGAGTCGCATCCTGATGACCAACGCAGCACCGCTCTTCGGCGAGGAAGCCCTGGGGCGATATGATGAGATGCTCGATCGCGCGGGCGCGGTGCGCCCGCATTGGCGACAGCTCGCCGCGTCGTTCGCCGCGATGGCGCCCGACGAGTACCGTCATCGCCTCGACTCCGCAATGCGCATGGTGCACGAGAACGGCGTCACCTACAACGTGTACGACGAAGCCTCGGGCCTCGCGCGTCTCTGGCAGCTCGACATCGCCCCATTCATCGTCAGCACGAGCGATTGGGCGGCGATCGAGGCCGCCGTCTCCCAACGCGCACGCCTCGCAAACGCCATTCTGCATGACATCTACGGCGATCAGCGCCTGGTGCGAAACGGCGTCGTGCCGGCGCAACTGGTGCTCGGTCATCCACAGTATCTGCGCGCGCTGCAAGGCTGTGCGCCCCCCGACGGCGTGCACGTGCACCTCTATTCCGTCGACTTGGCGCGCGCGAGCGACGGCTCGTGGACGGTGCTCGCCAGCCGCGCCGACGCGCCGACGGGCTTAGGATATGCACTAGAAAACCGCGTCGTCGTCAGCCAGACATTTCCCGAACTCTTCGGCGAACTCGGCGTCCAGCACTTAGCCTCGTTTTTCGCGCGCTTCCGCGACGCCGTCACCGGCCTTGCGCGCGGAGCAACCGGCCACGCCGTCTTGCTCACGCCGGGACCCTACAACGAGGCCTACTTCGAGCACGCCTACCTCGCACGGTACCTGGGGCTCGAACTCGTCGAAGGCGACGATCTCGCGGTTCGCGACGGCGCCGTCTATCTGCGCACGCTCGGCGGTCTTGCCCGTGTCTCGGTGATCTTCCGCCGGCTCGACTCCGACTTCGCCGATCCACTCGAACTGCGCGCGGACTCGGCGCTTGGCGTCCCTGGCCTGGTGGATGTCATTCGCGCGGGCAACGTCGTCGTTGCCAACGCGTTGGGCGGCGGCGTGGTGGAATCGCCCGCGCTGGACGCGTATCTGCCCAATATCTCGCGTGCACTCTTTGGCGAAGAGCTGCTCATCGCCGACATTCCGACGGTGTGGTGTGGAACCGCGTGGGGACGCAGCGAGGGGCTGTCGCGCGTGCGGCGCGGGATCATCCGGAACGCCTTCGATGCGGGGCCGCTCTTCTCGCGTGGCTCATCGGCGCGCCTGGGGAGCGATCTGAGCGCCGAGGAGATCAACGCGTTCGCCGACGACGTGGAACGGCGCGGCGCGACACTGGTGGTCGAAGACGTCGTCCCCCTCGGGGTTGCACCCACCTTCGAAGGCGGAGCGTTCGTCTCTCGCCCGATGTCGCTGCGCGTCTTCGCTGCCTGGACGCCGACCGGCTACATCGTGATGCCGGGCGGCCTTGCGCGCATCGCTGCCGACGACTCGGTGCGCGCGCTCTCGATGCAGTCGGGCGCTGCGAGCAAAGATGTTTGGGCACTCTCGGAAGGGCCCGTCGACACCTTCAGCCTCTTGCCTCCGCCGCGCGCGCGCATCGAGATTCGCCGTTCCGGAAACGAAGCGCCGAGCCGTGCGATGGACAATCTGTTCTGGCTCGCGCGTTATGCCGAACGCATGGAGAATCTGATTCGCGTCTTGCGCGCCGTCGTCGCGCGCTTGGCCGGCGACACCGGCATCACCACCACGATGAATGCGGTAGAGCTCGCTCGTCGTCTGCTCCTCCCGCTCGAACACGTGACCGGCGGAGCGATCGACGAGGCAACCGCGCAGGACGACAGCAAACTGCGCAGCGAGGTAGCGAAGGTCATCTTCGGCAGTGAATCGGGTGGCCTCCAGCGGCTCCTGCGACGGATCGCACGCGCGGCGTGGGCGGCGCGCGATCGTCTCTCGCTCGACACCTGGCGCGCCATTTACGCGCTAACCACCTGGGACCCACGCTATGAGCCGGTCGGGACCTTCGACGGTGCCGGTGCCCGGGCGTACCTCGACATGCTGATTCGGCGCTCGGCCGCGCTCTCCGGACTGACCGACGAGAACATGACCCGCGGGAACAATTGGCTCTTCTTCGATCTCGGCCGCCGCATCGAGCGCGCCTTCTCCGCCTGCCTCCTCATCCGTCACACGCTCACCGTGGCGGACGAACGGGAGAGTGCCGCCATTCAACTCGCGCTGGAGATCGCCGATAGCGCGATGACCTATTCGTATCGTTACCGCAACGCCTTCCAACCGGCGCCTGCCATCGATCTTCTGCTTTTGGACGAAAGCAATCCGCGGGCCGTCGCCTTCCAAATCGAAGCGATCGTACGCCACACGGCCGAGTTGCCGCTCATCACGTCGGTCCAGCAGCGCGGTCGCGCGCGTGCGCTCGCGGACGCCGTGAAGGAGAAAATATTCGCCATCGACGCCTATCTCCTGGCGGAGACGAACGCAGCGGGCGAGCGCACCGCTCTCATCGCGCTGCTCGACGACATCGAAGGGACGATCACGCGCATCGCCGAGGCCGTAGGCGATGCTTATCTCCAGCACCTCCCGCGGTACCGCGCATGAAGACGTACACGGTCGCCCATCGGACGACGTATCGCTACCAGTCCGACGTAGCATACTCGCGCCTCATCGCGCACCTCGGCCCTCGCCCGACGACGCGCCAGAAGACCCTCGCCTTCGAAGTAAACGTCACGCCCGAACCTTTCGAGCGATTCGAACGTTCCGATTTCTTCGGCAACACCACGGACTGGTTTACCATCGACGAGCCGCACGACGTGCTCGACGTCACAGCTGAAAGCCAGGTGACCGTCGAGGCGACACCGACGTATGATCCCAATCTCAGCTCGAGCTGGGAGACGGTGCGCAAGAGTTTCGAATTCTCTACCGATCCGCAGACGCTCGAAGCCGTCCAGTACACCTTCGATACACCACTCACGGCTACCAACTCCGAGGTCGTTGCCTACGCGCGCAAGAGCTTTGCGCGCGGACGACCGTTGCTCGCCTGCGTGGAAGAACTCAATACGCGCGTCCATGCCGATTTCAAATATGACAAGAAAGCGACCGACACGCGCACGACCGTGCCGCGCGCCTTCGAATTGCGCGCGGGGGTGTGCCAAGACCTCGCACATGTCAGCCTAGCGTGTGTTCGTGCGATGGGCCTCGCGGCTCGCTACGTCAGCGGATATCTCCTAACGCGACCGCCCGCAGGGGGCGAACGCCTCGTCGGCGCCGACGCGAGCCACGCATGGTTCGCCGTCTGGATTCCGCCATTTGGCTGGGTCGACTTCGATCCGACCAACGACATGCTGCCGAGCAGTCATCATATCACCGTCGCTTGGGGACGTGACTACGTCGACGTCGCTCCAATCCACGGCATCATCACCGGCGGGAGCGAGCACAAGGTCGACGTCGCCGTAGACGTCGTGCCGCGCTAGCGAGGAAGAATTTTCTTCAGAAGCGTACCGGGTTACGCACATCATGCAATCGTCAAAGCTCACGCCGAAACGACGAATAGCGCGCGGCGCCTTCGCCGCGGCACTGTGCGTTGCTTTGGTGAGCGGCTGCGGCGGGGGTGGTAGCAAGTCCTCACTCCCAACGCAAACCGTGACACCTCTGCCGACCGGCCTTGCCGCGTTTCCCTATCTCTCGTGCGATGCGCCCGCGGTGCAGATCGGGCAGACCGTCTATGAATTGATCGTGACCGGAGACGAGGCTCCGAGCTTCGGGCCGATGACCGATATTTCGGGCCAGTACTATGAGTTTGCGATCGTGACACCGACGCCGACTCCCTCCCCGACGCCGACCCGGTCGCCGACGCCGACTCCGACTCCAACGGTCTTCGTGTCGCCCACGCCCACGCCGACGCCGAGCCCTACCCCACGGCAGGTTCCGGTCTATCTCTACGACGGTACGTACGCGGTGAGCTCGACGACGGCACCCACGACCGGCTGCTTCTATCTCATCACGACGACGGACGGCTCGCCGCTCTACGGCGGCGCCCTCACCTATTCCGCGCTCGGCGGCGGTGAACCCAACTCCTCGGGGATACCGCCGTATACCGTCTCGAATCTGAGCACCGGCACGACGACGGCGTTCAACCTCTCGCTCACGAGTTCAGGCAGCGGCTCGGGTTCCTTCACGCTCGAAGACGGCGACACCGGAACGATCTCGATCAGCGGGCGTTCGACGGTCGTCTATACCGAAGCGCTGCGCCGCATGCAGGCACTGCGACGTCTGAACGCTCCGTAAGCCACGCTCCTATTCGGCCGCGTGCCCGAGACGCCAAGCGAAGTTGATGCACGGTATGAGAAAGACGTTCCGGTCGGCAAGATTGCCGTTTTGGAACTTTGCACTGTAGTTGATGTTGCGTATGCCGTAGCTGAGCGAGGAGTGCTTGAACCGGCGCTCCAACAGCGCGCTCATGTCGATCAGCGACCCGCGCTCGGGCACTGTCTGCGACGTATCGAAGGTAAAGGGAACCCCCGCATAGAGAATCGGGACGGCGTTGCCGATGAGGTCCTGCGTCAGCGAGGCGCGCAGGTTCGGAACGGCCGAGAAATTCAACAGCACGCGTGACGATCGAACCGGGAGCGC
>DATJTD010000024.1:0-6468 GCA_035503775.1 Candidatus Acidiferrales bacterium | reverse complement strand
CTCGCCGTCGGCAGCCCCGCCAGGTCGGTCGGCATCGTTTGCCGATGCGGAGAACTGCTGGCGCGGTCCGCGTCGTTCGACCGAGATCTGCTAGTCGGCCTCCGCTGCTCGGTGTGCTCCGACCAGTACACCGTCGACGGTTGCAACGTTTATCTTTCCGTTGAAACGGCGTGACACCTCAGCGCTGGTGCATTGTCGGCGGCGGAATGCTCGGGCTCTCCATGGCCCGCAGCCTCTCTCTGGCCGGTCAAAGCGTCGAAGTGTGGGAGGCAAATGAGCACGTCGGAGGTCTTGCGACTCCATGGACTATCGGCGGCGTAACTTGGGATCGCTTCTACCACGTCATCACTTCGAACGACGAATACTTACTACGGTTGCTGCGTACGCTCAATCTCGAGAAAGAGATCCGCTGGAAGAGCCCTCAGACCGGCTTCTACACCGATAAGGCCCTCTATCCATTTTCGAGCATCCTCGACTTCGTACGCTTTCCTCCGCTTTCGCCGACCGACAAGATTCGGCTGGGAACGACGATCTTGCGCGCAGCAAACGTCCGCGATCCGGCGCCGCTCGAAAAGATTACAGCGGTGGAGTGGCTTACGGAGCTCTCGGGCCGCAACGTCGTCGAACGCATCTGGCTCCCGCTCCTCCGTGCGAAACTTGGGGTC
Organism: Candidatus Acidiferrales bacterium; assembly: GCA_035503775.1. Taxonomy (GTDB): domain Bacteria; phylum Vulcanimicrobiota; class Vulcanimicrobiia; order Vulcanimicrobiales; family Vulcanimicrobiaceae; genus DATJTD01. The sequence continues at coordinate 5,803 of DATJTD010000024.1, read as the reverse complement.
AATGCCGAACGGGTCAACGCGGCATTCATCTGGGCAATCATCGCGCGGATGTACGGCGCACGCCAAGGGCGCGGCAAGCGCGAACTCTTCGGGTACGTACCCGGAAGCTATCGGCGCATTCTTGACTCGCTCGCTGCCCATTTGCGGCAGCACGGCGTCGCCCTTCACGCCGGCCGCCCCGTAAAGCGCGTAAGTCTTACGACTGACGGGAATTCCGCCGCCGTTGACGACGGCCGGACGACGGAACGGTTTGACAGGGTCGTCATCACGGCTCCCGCGCCCGTCGCGGCGGCGATGTGCCCCGATCTTCTATCGAGCGAACAAAAGCGGCTTTTGGACGTCGAGTATCAGGGCGTTGTCTGCGCTTCGGTGCTGCTCAAGCGTTCGCTCTCGCCTTATTACATCACGAATATTACTGACCAAATGCCATTTACTGCGGTAATCGAAATGGACGCGCTCGTCGATCCTGCTGATCTCGGCGACCATGCGCTCGTGTATCTGCCGAAATACGTTCCTTCGAGAGACGCGACCTTTGATCGCGACGACGAGAGCATCCGCAGCGAATTCATCGCTGCGCTCAACCGCATTTATCCAGACTTTGGTATGAACGACGTTTCGGCGTTCCAAGTGAGCCGTGCCCGTTATGTGCTCCCGATCTCGACGCTAGGCTATTCGGACCGCCTGCCTCCGTTCACCACGACGCTCAAGCGCGTTTACACCGTCAACTCGGCGCAAATCGTCAACGGCACCCTCAACGTCAATCAGACGCTCGAGCTTTCCGAACGAGCATTCGCGAGCATTCAAGAGCACGCGGAGCTAAAACCTCACCGAGCAAGGCAATACGCATGAACGCTACGCTTTCGCTGGACCTCGATAACAAATGGTCCTATATGATGGTGCACGGAGACCCCGGCTGGGATGCCTTTCCGAGCTACCTCGACCTCGTCGTACCGCGGGTACTGGAGACGCTGCGCGCCCACAAACTAAAGATCACCGTGTTTATCGTAGGCCAAGATGCCGCCCTCGAATCTAGTCGCGACGCGCTTGCGTCGATCGCGCACGACGGCCACGAGATCGGGAACCATTCCTTCCACCACCGGCCCTGGCTGCACAAGCGCACGCGCGCCGAGATCAACGAGGAACTCGCGCAGTCGGAGGAAGCCATTTCAAAGGCAACAGGACGACAAACGATCGGATTCCGTGGCCCGGGTTATTCCCGGTCGCCCGAAATCCTCGACGTCCTGGCTGCTCGCGGGTATCTTTACGACGCCTCACCGCTCTCGACGTGGATCGGCCCTCTCGCGCGCGCCTACTATCTTCGAAGCACGAGGCTCAACGCTTCGGCTAGCGCCGAACGGGACGAGCTCTTCGGCGGCTTCTCCGACGGCCTCGGGCCAAACCGCCGGTTCGCAACCGAGACGCCCTCCGGCGCACTCACAATTGTCCCCGTCACGACGATGCCGATTGTCCGGATCCCGATCCACATGAGCTACGTTCTCTACTTGAGCGCGATCTCGCCCCGCCTCGCGCGGTCCTACGCACGCCTGTCACTGGCAATGTGCCGCCTCACGGGGACCGAACCGTCGATTCTCCTCCACCCATTGGATTTCATCGGCGGGAACGATGCGCCCGAGCTTCGCTTCTTCCCGGGAATGCAGCTCGCCGGCGACCGCAAGCGTGAGGTTTTGAACGACGTGCTAGGGCTCTTAACGAGACAATTCAACGTGATGCGTTTGGCCGATTTTGTTATGGAAGGGCGAAACTCCGGAGCCGTCTCGGCCGCATAGTCCAAAGGTCCATGGCCGGGAGACCTTCGGTCCGATGAGTCGCAAAATATCCCCCGCAACGAGGGGAGACAGCTGTCCTTGGGGTCCGTATACTCATCATACCCAAGACGTTCATCGAAAAACTGGTGCTTGGCTCCAGGTCTCGTCGCTGTTAGGACCTACTCGCCCAAAGGAACTATGAGGATCTCATGGCACTCATGACACCGCTCGTTGCAGCACACCAGATTCGCGCCGTCGTAATCGAGACGCAATCGCTATTCGCTGACGCACTTTGCCATGTTCTCTCGGGCGATCCGGATTTCCAAGTCACCTCGGTAATTAAGTCGACCGATGAACTTCCGATCCACTGTATGGAGAACGTCGATCTCGTGCTACTCGACATCGACGACTACTGCGCCAACGTTGATCAGGCCGTCTTCTTGTGCGCGCAGCGGTTCCCTAACGCAAAACTGTGTGTGCTTTCATCGTTCGCACATGCCGACGTCATGCAGCGCTGCTTAGCTGCCCATGCAAGCGGCTATATTGTAAAAGACACCTCGCTTTCGGAGCTTGCGTCGGCCCTCAAGGCTATCGCATCCGGAACGCCGTACGTCGATCCTCGAGTCGCGGGCGCGATCCTTCGGCGCCGCGCCCTCAATCATGAGGCAGCGATCGACGAGCTCTCGGGCCGCGAAACGGAAATCGTGCGACTGATCGCCCAAGGTCTTTCCAATCGTGACATCGGCTCGCGTCTCTTGCTCTCCGAAAAAACGGTGAAGAACCACATCAGCCGCATCTTCGACAAGCTTCACATCACGGCAAGAACGCAGGCCGCGGTCTACGCTATCAGGACGGGAATCGCCTAAAGCGCTCCGTTAGGCCACCCCCGCCGGAATCCTCATCTCCTTCGGCGGGTGTGGAACGTGGAGCTTGGCTCCCGTCGCCGCCTGCACGTCCTCGACGGTTAGGCCCGGGGCGACCTCGAGCAAAACCAGCCCGCGCGGATCAATATCGATCGTCGCCATATCGGTGATGATTTTGTTGACCACACCCTTGCCGGTCAGAGGCAGATCGCAGCGCTCGAGGATCTTGTGTGCGTTGCCTTTGGCGACGTGCTCCATCATTACGATAACGCGCTTGGCGCCGTGCACTAGATCCATCGCGCCGCCCATTCCCTTGACCAGCTTGCCGGGAATCATCCAATTCGCGAGATCGCCATGCTGCGAGACTTGCATGGCGCCGAGTACCGCCAAATCAATGTGACCGCCGCGAATCATCCCAAATGAAAGCGCGGAGTCAAAGAACGACGCACCGGGCAACACGGTGACCGTCTCCTTACCGGCGTTGATCAGATCGGGATCTTCTTCACCCTCATACGGGTAGGGCCCCATGCCCAAAATGCCGTTTTCACTTTGCAGCGTTACCGTCACGCCGGCGGGCACGTAGTTTGGAATCAGCGTCGGCAACCCGATGCCGAGATTGACGTATTGACCGTCTTGCAACTCTAGCGCTACGCGCGCGGCTAATTGAGTTCTCGTTAGTGGCATTAGCGTTTCCTCGTCGTGACGCGTTCGATACGTTTTCCGCCCGAGCCGACTTTGACGATACGCTGCACGAAAATGCCGGGCAGATGCACCGTCTCCGGATCGATTTCGCCCGGTTCCACCAGCTCTTCGGTTTCGACGATCGTGATTTTCCCGGCCATGGCGCACAGCGGATTGAAGTTGCGCGTGGCTTTGTGAAAGATCACGTTGCCGTCGGTATCGGTAATCGACGCGCGCACGAGCGCGAAGTCGCAGATGATGCCGTGCTCGAGCACGTAGTCGCGGCCGTCAAACGTGCGCGTTTCTTTTTTCGGCGAAGCGACGGCAACCGAGCCGTCGGCGTTGTACTTCCACGGAAGGCCGCCCGCGGCGATCGGCGTACCGACGCCTGCCGGCGTGTAAAACGCGGGGATTCCGCAACCGCCGGCGCGTAGCCGCTCGGCCAGCGTGCCCTGCGGCACGAGCTCGACTTCGAGTTCGCCCCCCAGGTATTGCCGCTCAAACTCTTTGTTCTCGCCCACATAGGAGCCGGTCGTCCGACGGATGCGGCGATGGTCGAGCAGCACGCCCAGGCCCCAGCCGTCGACGCCGCAATTGTTCGAAACCGTTATGAGGCCGGTAGCGCCCTGTTCGAAGAGCGCTTGGATCAGGTTCTCGGGAATGCCGTTGAGGCCAAACCCGCCAACCGCAAGCGAAGCGCCGCTCGGGATATCGCCCACCGCCTCCGCGCACGTCTGGAAGACTTTGTTCATGCCGAGCTATTGCGCCGATGGACGGAACGGCTCCCTCCCCCGTGGAAGCCTCGGCCATGAGCATTGCACCCCCTCGCACCGTCGACACCGACGAAGAGGCCATGATCATCGCCATGGTACGCGAACTGGTTGCGGAAAAAGTCGCACCGCGCGCTGCCGAGATCGATGAGAGCGGCGAATTTCCCACCGACGTCAAGGAGTTGTTCGCGCAGAACGACCTGATGGGTATTCCGATTCCCACCGAATACGGTGGGCTGGGCGGTTCGTTTGTAACCTACGTCAAGGTCGTCGAAGAGATCGCAAAGGCGTGCGCATCGAGCTCGCTCATCGTCGCGGTGCAAGAGCTCGGCATGCTGCCGATTCTGATCGGCGGCAGCGAGGAGCAAAAGAAACGCTTTCTGCCGGACATTGCTTCGGGTAAAAAGATTGCGGCGTACGCGCTCACCGAAGCCTCGAGCGGGTCCGACGCGCTCGGCTCGATGCGGACGCGCGCCGTTCGCAACGGCGATACGTACGTTCTGAACGGCCAGAAGATTTGGATCACCAACGGCAGTGTTGCCGACGTCGTTTGCGTTTTTGCAGTCACCGATCCCGACGCCGGTTCGCGTGGCGTCTCGGCCTTCGTCGTCGAGCGGGGTACCAAGGGCTTCATCGTCGGCAAGAAAGAGAAAAAGATGGGGATCCGCGGTTCACCCACCGTAGAGCTCGTCTTCGACGAGTGCGAAGTTCCGGCTGCGAATCGTCTTGGCGAAGAAGGCGAAGGCTTCAAGATCGCGATGAAAGTGCTCGATAAATCGCGCCCGGGCATCGCGGCGCAAGCCCTCGGGATTGCCGCGGGCGCGCTCGACTACGCGACGACCTATGCAAAAGAGCGCATCGCCTTCGGCAAACCGATCGGTCAGCATCAAGGCGTCGGCTTCATGCTCGCCGACATGAAGACCGAGGTCGAATCCGCCCGGCTTCTCCTCTATGAGGCAGCACGCAAGTGCGACGAAGGGGCTTCCGACGTGTCGCTGTGGGCATCGATGGCCAAGCTCAAGTGCGGGGACGTGGCGATGTCGGTCACGACCGATGCGGTGCAGGTGCTGGGCGGCTTCGGCTATTCGTCGGAATACCCGGTCGAGCGGATGATGCGGGATGCGAAAATCACCCAAATATACGAGGGAACGCAACAGATACAGCGCCTGGTCATCTCCCGCGCGCTGGTGGGCAAGAGCCGGTAGCCTCTCTCAGCAGGGATAGCGGAGCGTTCGGTCCGAACTTCCTGGACCGTTCTTGCGTTTTTAGGACGTAACGGAGCACTCACGCGGCGTTCATACGCCGCGCCTACGTTCCCGTATATTGCTACGGAAGGAGGTGTATTGTATGAAGAAGATCCTCGCATCGCTCCTCGCAGTGGCGTTCCTGATGACCGCCCCCGCGATGGCTGCGTCGACCAAACCGAGCCCCTCGCCCAAAGCTAAGGCTGCGGCTCATAGCTCGATGAAGAGCAGTTCGATGAAGAGCAGCTCGATGAAGTCGACCAAGGCCACCCCGAAACCGAAGGCGACCAAGAAGCCGCTTCTCCAGAAGACGGCGGCTACGGCCAAGCCGAAGGCGACCAAAGCTCCGGCAAAGTCATCGATGAAGTCATCCTCGATGAAGTCGACCAACCCGGCCACGAAACCGGCGGCGAAACCGGCGCCGAAGGCCACCAAGAAGCCCTAACCCCGCAATTATCCTTCGTTCCAGATAGGGCGGC
>DATJTD010000023.1:0-33237 GCA_035503775.1 Candidatus Acidiferrales bacterium | reverse complement strand
AGTCAATATAGCGCGTCCTTCAAATGCTGGTTTGCCCGATGGTTGCGCGAACGGCCCCAGGAAGGTATGATTGCGTAATAACATCGGTTCTAACGGGGAGTACCGTTATGACGTCCCTCAAGTTGACCAAAATCGGTAATTCCGTCGGAGCGGTCTTCCCCAAAGAACTCCTCGCGCGCATGCATGTCGATGTCGGCGACACGGTCTACCTGACCGAGGCACCGGACGGCGTGCGGATGACGCCATACGATCCTGATTTCGCACGGCAGATGAGCGTCGCCGAAAAGGTCATGAAGAAGCGCCGTGCGGTGCTGCGCGAGCTGGCAAAATAGACTTCGACTGGCTCACGGAAGACGTCGTCCTCGCGATCCATGAGGCCCAGATCGCCGAGCACGGCGGATCAGCCGGCGTGCGCGACCGAGGTTTGTTAGCATCAGCCTTGGCACGACCGCAAAACGCAGCCGCCTACTCCGACGCGGATGTTCCCCTGCTCGCAGCTCTGTACGCACTTGGAATAATCAAGAACCATCCGTTTATCGACGGGAACAAGCGCGTCGGAGCGGTGTTGCTCGAGACATTTCTGGAATTGCACGAGTGCACGCTCACGGCAACCGATAGCGCATTCGTTGCCGCGATCCTCGCCGTCGCAGCCGGCGAGATGACCGACGACGACTTTGTCGCGTGCGTCCCCGAACAGACGGTCGCCACGACCTGAACACGGCTACGTCGAGCGAGAGGCTCCGTGCACGTTGGTGCCGACCGCCTGGGAGACGGACGTGAAGCCGTCGCGGCGTAAGAGCGAGGCCAGCTCGCGTTTGATCTCCGTCACGAGATCGGTTCCGCGGTAGATGAGCGCCGTGTAGAGCTGCACCGCATGGGCACCGGCGCGAATCTTCTCATATGCGTCGGCTCCGCTTGCAACGCCGCCGACGCCGATGAGCGGGACTGTGCCCTTGGTCAATGACCGAACCTCCGCCAACAGACGCGTCGACGACGCGAAGAGCGGACGGCCGCTCAAACCGCCGGCCTGATCGCGCGCGGCATTCCGTAGCGCCGGGCGCTCGCGAGTCGTGTTGCTCACGATCAAGCCGTCGACTCGAGCCGCGGTCAAGACGCCCACGAGCGCTTCGAGTTGCGCACCGGCCACGTCGGGGGAGAGCTTTGCCCAAAGCGGGACACGATGCCCGTCGTACAAGACGGCGTTCACCCGTTCCAGCATCTCGGCCAAACGCTGGGGATCCAAGAACAGCTGGCCGTTCTCCGTATTCGGGCACGAGATGTCGAGGACGAGATAGTGTGCGAACGGTGCGAACTGCCGCACGAGTTTGACGAAATCATCAGCCGGGTCTTCGCTGTCGGCATTGGCGGCGAGATTGACGCCGACGATTCCGCCGAGCCGTCCGGCGCTGCGCATGCGGGCGGCGATCGCCTTGGCGCCGTCATTGGGAAATCCCATGCGGTTGATGACGGCACCGTCTTCGGGCAAGCGAAAGACCCGCGGCCGCGCATTTCCAGCTTGCGGCCGCGGCGTTACGCCGCCGACTTCCACGAACGAGAAGCCTTGCGCAAACATGCGCTGGTACACGAGGGCGTTCTTATCGAATCCGGCCGCAAGCCCCAGTGGATTCGGCAGGCGCGTCCCAAAGAGATCGATCGCCAAGATCGGCTCGTCGTGCGCCGGCTGCGCGGGAACGAGCCCCAACTGCAGCGCGCGCAACGTCAGCGCGTGAGCCGCCTCGGGATCGAGCAAATGCAGCCACGGACGAGCAAAAGAGTAGAGCATCAGGAAGGCGCCGCCGAACTCGTGCGCTCGGGCGATTCCAGCGCACTCTTCACACTCGACGCGAGCGCGGGCGTCATCCCTTTGACCGCCGCGATCTCGTCGACCGAGGCGCGCCGGATCGCAGCGAGGGAACCAAAGGTCGTGAGCAATCGCTTCTTGCGTACGGGGCCAACGCCCCCGAGCGCATCGAGCGCGGAGCCCGTCATCGCTTTTCCGCGGCGCTTGCGGTGGTATTCAACCGCAAATCGGTGCGCCTCGTCGCGAATGCGCATCACCAGATGCAACCCAGGCGAACCGGGCGGCAATACGATCGGCTCCAACTGACCCGGAACGAAGAGCCACTCGTGCTCCTTCGCCAAACCGGCGACCGGAATTCCCCACAGGTCGAGCTCTTCGAGCACCTCGACGACCGCATTGAGTTGGCCTTTGCCGCCATCGATGAGCAGCAGGTCGGGACGGTGATGGAATTTTTCCTTGCGCCGAAGCTCCGCCTCGAGCGAACGCTCACGCTCCTCGATGCTCGCCTCGTCGCTCTCGCCCGGTGCGTTGGTGTCGGCGCGCAGATAGCGCAGGCGGCGGCGCAAGGTCTCCTGCATCATCGCGAAGTCGTTGGCGCCCTTGTCGTAGCGAATCTTGAAGCGGCGGTACTCGCTCTTGCGCGCGCGACCATCCTGAAAAACCACCATCGAGGCGACGGGATTGGTACCTTGTATGTTCGAGATGTCGTAACACTCGATTCGGCGAGGGATATCGGGGAGATCGAGCGCCGCGGCCAGCTCGGTGAGCGAACGCGCCGAGGCACTCTCCTGAAGCTCCTGATTCGCCAGGAAGGCGCGCAGATTCTGCTCGGCGTTCTGCTGCACCAGTCGCAGATATTCCGCGCGCGGCCCACGTTGCGGCTCGAGGATGCGCACGCGCTGCCCTTTGAGCTCCGAAAGCCACGTCTCCAACAAATCGAGGTCGGCCGGCAACGCTTCGATCAAGATCTCTTTGGGAATTGCGCTCGCCGAGGCATGCGTTCGAGCGCGCGCTTTGACCGGAACCGGCACTTCGTTCTGACGCGCATCGCGCACGGCCAGCGGCGAGAAGCCGTTCGTGGCACCAACGGTCATCGCCGAACGAGCGGTGTAGAACTGCTCGAGGAACTGTCCGAAGAGGTCCGCCTGCGACTGGTCGGTGGTTCCGTCGAGGATGAAGTGTTCTTGGCCGATCAGCTTCCCACCGCGCACCACGAAGACTTGCATGCACGCCTGTCCTTGCGCAAAGGCCGCAGCGATCAGGTCCATGTCGATCCGCGAGCGCCAGACGACCTTCTGTCCCTCGGTCACCCGGTGCACCGCAATGATCCGGTCGCGCAGACGTGCTGCTGCTTCGAAGTTCATACGCTCCGCCGCTTCTTGCATCTCTCGCTGCAGGCGGTCGAGCAGCCGGTCCTGGCGCCCTTCGAGAAAGAGCACCACCTCGTCGACGAGTTCGTCGTACTCCGCCTCGCTCTGATAGCCGACGCAGGGCGCAAGGCAGCGTTTGATGTGGTACTGCAGGCACGGCCGCTTGCGCTTCCCGTCGATCGGTTCGCGGCAGGTGCGTAGCGGGAAGACGACGCGCACGAGGTTGATCAGCTCGCGCAGCCCGTGCGCGTTGGTATACGGCCCGAAGTAGCGCGCGCCGTCGTCGCGCACCACGCGCGTGAACTGCACGCGCGGGAACGGCTCGTTGCTCACCTTCAGGTACGGATAGCGCTTGTCGTCGCGCAGGCGCACGTTGAACGGCGGCTGGTGCCGCTTGATCAGGTTTGCTTCGAGAATCAGCGCCTCGACTTCGTTGTTCACGACGATCGTGCGCACGTCGACGACGCGCTCCACCAGGTGCTGCGTCCGCAACGCATGCGCCGCACTCTCTTGAAAATACGAACGGACGCGATTCCGCAGGGAGACCGCCTTGCCGACGTACAGAATCCGCTCGTTTTGTCCCAGCATCAAATAGACGCCGGGTCTGTCGGGAAGCTGCGCGAGCGTCTGCTCCAACGTGCCCGTTACCACGGGAGGAGCCTTCGCTACAGCGCCTCCCTACGCCGCTTGCGGCTCATCCGAAGCACCACGTATACCGCGACGACGACCACGGTTGCAAGGATGAGCAGCGAAAGTTTGTGCAAGTACGGCGCCAAGCGCCCGATGTGCCGTCCGAATACGCTGCCCAAGAGCACGAGGCCAAAACAGAAAATCCCCGAGCCCGCCGCCGTGTACGTAAAGAAATAGCGCTTTTGCATTCGCGAGATCCCCGCCGGCAGCGACGAGACCCCACGAATCACCGGGATGAGACGGCAAAAAAAGACCGTCTTGCGACCGTGGCGCTCATAAAACGAGTGGGCGATATCGAGCTTGTGCAGACTGAGCCCGATGTACTTGCCGTAGCGCTCGACAAAGGGGCGCCCGCCTGCAAAGCCAACGGCGTAAAAGATACCCGCACCGGCGACTTCACCCAGCGTTGCAACGGTGCCCGACAACCAAAGATTCGGCAACGGCTGGCCAGGCCCCGAGAGCGCACCCGACATCGGTACGACGAGCTCCGTTCCGACCGGTATCCCAATGTTTCCGAGAATCATGACGAAAAACAGGCCGGGATAGCCGGCGTGGGCGACGAGCGAGATGAAAAACTGGGTCAGATGCTGCATTTAGCCCGCTACTCGGCGCGACTGCGGAATGTTGCCGTTGCGCTGTAATATCTCCGATGCCTGACCCTGGCCTTCGCTTACAATCGCGTCGAGGAGGTGAATCGGCTCGACCTCCGCGCTTCCAGCGTCCTGCGCAGCGGTCTCGGCGAGACCCACGACGCTACGCACGCGCGGGGTAATGAGGATACCGTCCCAGAGGCGCTCTTCGCCGGTACCTAAACAACGCCGCAGCTCTGCATGCACTTCGATGGGCCGCACTCCCAGTTCGATCAAGCGGGCCTCGATGGCGGCGTCGTGCTCGTCGAGCAAAGCAAGCAGCATGTGCTCGACGCCGACGTAGTAATGGCTGCGATTGCGGCACTCTTGCTCCGCGGCGCGTAGCACGCGTTTGGATGCCGGGCTGAACCGAGAGAACAAAGAGACTCCGCGAGGCCGTGGCTAGATTGGTCGGGATGGCAGGATTTGAACCTGTGACCTCTGCGTCCCGAACGCAGCGCTCTACCAAGCTGAGCTACATCCCGCGACGAAGAGGGTCCGTTCTGACCGGCGTCCACGGCTCCTTCCGCCCACATGGGATTCTGCCTACCCGAGGCGAAGGCACTGGACCGGCTATGAGATATGTGATCGTCGGATGCGGCCGTGTCGGGTCGACTCTTGCAAAGCTCCTCGCCGCCGAAGGCCACGACGTGACCGTCGTCGACGAGAGTCCCACCGCATTCAAACGTTTAGGGAACAACTTCCCCGGCAGTGTTGAGGTCGGTACCGGTATCGATTCCGATGTGCTCAAGCGAGCTGGGCTCGAACAAGCCGACGGGTTCGTCGCCGTGACCGACGGCGACAACCGCAACGTGATGGCGGCGCTGATCGCGCAACGCATCTTCGGCATCAAGAAAATCGTGGCGCGGATCTACGATCCGCCGCGCGGCAGCCTCTACCGTGAACTCGGTATCGAGACCGTCTGTCCCACGACCTTAGGCGCGCGCATCATCCGCGACAAACTCATGCATGCCCCGTACGAATCGATCCCCTCGTTCGATTACGGTCCGATCTCTTCGCTTGCCGTCACGATTCCGGAATCCCAAGTCGGCCTCACCGTCGCCGACATCGAGCAGCCGGGGCGCATTCGCATCGCCGCGATCCGTCGCAGTAAACGTGTCTTCGTGGCACAGCCGACCGACCGGTTTCAAACCGGCGACGAAATCAACGCCATCGTCGCCCCCGAGGCGCTCTCCGAATTCGCCGCCCGCTTTGCATCGTCGAGCTTTCCGATCACCTTGAGCGCCTGATGTTCATCATCATCGTCGGCGGCGGAAAGGTCGGCACGTATCTCGCGCGTGCGCTGGTCAGCCAAAATCACGAAGTGGTGGTCATCGAGAAGCAATCGCGCAAAGCCGAGTGGATGACCAACGTCCTCGAGAGCGACGTCGCGATGGTCGGCGACGGCTGTGACCCGACGGTCTTGCAGCAAGCCGGCATCGCACGCGCCGACGTCGTGGTGGCAGATACCGGTGACGACGAAGACAACTTCGTCGTCTGCATCATCGCCAAGAAGCATTCGAAGGCGCGCTGCATCGCTCGCGTCAACAACCCCAAGAACAAGGCCATCTTCGAATCGATCGACGCACAGAATCCGGTGCTGCTGATCTCCTCGACCGAGATCATCCTCGACATCATCAACGAGCACGTCAACGCCCGCAACTACTCGATCATCACCAAACTCAGCGGCGGCGACCTGGAACTGGTGAAGGTCTCGATCTCACCGAAATCGCCCGCCGACGGCAAACGCATTCGCGACGCCGGCCTTCCGCGCACGAGCATCGTCGTCGCCCTCGAACGCGCCCACGGTGAGCTGGTCATCCCCGACGGCGACACCGTCCTCACCGCCGGTGACCAAATGATCGTCATGACGCGGCGGGAGACGCTCGACGACGTCTGCCGCGCCCTCAGCGCAGCCGCGATCGTCTAGCGCTCGTCCAACTACGGAATCAAGCGGCGGCGTAAGGCGATAGCCGCGGCTTGTGCGCGGTCGCCGGCGGCAAGTTTCTCCAAGATGTCGCGCACGTGACCTTTGACCGTGCCGAGGCCGATGTGCAAGTGCTCTGCGATCTCGGTGTTGGCGCGCCCATCGGCGATGAGGCGCAGCACGTCGGTCTCACGCGGCGTGAGCGGCGAATCCGTCGGCGCGGTGAGTTGCTGCGTCCCGAAGTGGCGCAGTACGGCGCCGGCAATCTGCGGATCGAAGTACGCTCCCCCGTCCGCGGCAATGCGCACGGCAGCGACGATCGTCTCGGTCGGCGAGATCTTGAGCGCATAGGCATCCGCCCCGGCTGCCAGCGCCGCGAGCACCTCGGATTCGAGGTCGTGCATGGTGAGGATCAAGATGCGCGTCGCGGGGGAGAGCGCCCGCACCCGCCGCGTGAGCTCGATACCATCCATGCCGGGTAGGCCGAGATCGATCACCGCGACGTCGGGATGCCGGTCGGCGATGACCGCGAGCCCGCTCGGTCCGTCGGGCGCCTCACCCACGACGTGCAGACCGGGGGCGCCATCGAGCGCGGTACGCAATCCAACGCGGGTGAGCTCGTGATCCTCAACGATGACGACGCTACGGCGCGCGTTCGGTTCGCTCACGGCTGGATATCCGCCAACGGCAAATCGAGTGCGACGACACTCCCTCCTCCGGGCCGCGGTTCATAGGAGACGCTCCCTCCATGACCTTCGGCGATTCGGCGAACGATGTAGAGGCCGAGACCGGATCCCCCGCCGTGGCGGCTCGCGCCGCCGATGCGCTCGAAGAGCTGGTCGCGCACGCCGGCCGGAACGCCGAAGCCGGTGTCGGCGATCGAAAGCCGTGCACGGCCCGCGACCACGATGCTGCGGACGTCGATCGTCCCGCCGCCGGGCGTCCAGTGCACCGCGTTTGCAATCAAGTTCACAATTGCACGGCGCAGCTCGCCCCGGTCGGCGAGCACGTTGAACTGATCGCCCTCCAGACGCACGCTCACCGACTTCCCGCGCCATAGCGGCTCGAGCTCGGCCACGACGTCGCGCGCGACAGCGAGGAGGTTGACGACCTCACGATACCGCGACGCCTCACCCGATTCATACCGGGAGACCAGGAGCAGCGTCTCGGCCAAGCGTTGCAACTCGTCGTTGGATTGCACCGAGCGTTCGAGGATCTCGCGGTACGCGGCCGGCAATTCACCGTACCGTCCCTCGATCGCCTGGCGCATCGTCATCCCGGCCGCCGCCAGGGGCGTGCGCAAATCGTGGGAGAGCGCATAGATGATGTCGCGGATGACGTCGCTGCGCTCGACGAGGGCAGCATTGGCACGTCCAAGCTCTTCGTTGCGTTTGGCCAGCTCTTCGAAGAGCTGCCCCTGCGCCAGCGCGACGGCCGACTGTTCGGCGTAGTAACGCAACGCCTCCGCGCTGTCTGCGTCGAACGTCCCGATGCGCCGTGCGACCAATAAGACGCCAAAGCGCGTCTCGTGTTCGAATATGGGGACCGCCAACGCGTCGCCGACGCTGAGCGTATCGAGCACGAGACGTCCGAGGGCGTCACCGGCATCAACCCGGACGAGTTCCCCTTGGTCGGCGACGCGCTGCACGAGCGAGGCAATCGATCCCGGCGGCCGTTCGCGGCCCACGTCGATTTCACCGCGGCGTTGTTCGAAACGGTAGACCATCACGGGTTCAAGGCCGGCTTGCGAGCGATAAAACCACGCCACATCGGCATCGAGCGAAGCGCACGCTTCGCGAACGAGGGAGCGCTCGATCAGTTCGACGCTGATGGACTGTCGCATCCGTTCGATCGCGTGCCGTACGCGGCGCTCGCGCGCGGCGCGCTCCGATCGCTCGGAGAGCTCGCCGGCCCGGCGCGCGGATCGTTGCGCGGCAACACTCAACACCCCGACGAGCAAGAACGAGAAGGCGACGATGACCCGGTTGGCGACCGCGATCGTCACCCAATGATGATCGTGAAGACCGTTGGCGTAGCCGGCGGTGACGTCGGCGACGAGCGCCAAGACGACCAAAATCCGTGTCAGGCCCGCATCGAGCAAGAGGCTGCTCAAGGCGATCGGCACGCAGAGAAAGATCGCAGCGACGAAGAGCTGCGGCGTCAGCAAATCCAGAATCCACGCCGCGACCAGGAGCACGTAGCACAGCGGCCGGATCAGCGAACGAGGCACCCCTCCAACTTCGCGCGTGCGGTTCGCGCCACCCGGCGGGTCGGCCGCGTACGGGCGCGAACCAAAAGCCTCGTGAGCGAGCGTTCCGCGCGACCGTCGGCCGAGGTGTTGCTCCGTGATCTCGGAGGCGCCCCGCGCCTCACGGTGTATCTTGCCAGCGCTCCGGGCGCCGGTAAGACGCACCGCTTGCTGCAGGATGCGCGCCGGCTGCTCGCCGATGGCGTACGCGTCGCGATCGGGTGGGTCGAGACCAAAGGACGCCCCGACCTCGAAGACCTCAGCCGCGACATTCCCCGTATTCCGCCGCGCAACGTGCGCATCGGCAACTCGACCTTCACCGACTTCGACTACGATGCGGCGCTCGCGATGGCACCTCAAGTGCTCATCCTCGATGAGTTAGCGCACACCAATCTCGAGGGCGGCCGTCATGCCAAACGGTGGCAAGACGCGCTGGCGTTGCGCGAGGCGGGGATCAGCGTCAGCGGGGCGCTGAATATCGCGCATCTCGAAACCGTTGCACCGACTGCCGAACGGCTCATCGGCTTCCCCGTGCGCGAGATCGTTCCGATGTCGTTTCTGCGCAGTGCCGACCAAGTGATCGCCTTGGACGTCTCGGCGGAGGAACTCGAATCGCGCTTGCTCGCCGGGCGCATCCTGCGCCCGGACGATATCGAACGTGCGCAAGCGGGCGTCTTCCGGCCGCAGACGCTGCGCATGCTGCGCGAGATGATGCTGCACACGATCGACGACCTCACGATTCCCGAGCTCAGCCCCGCCAAGACCTCGACGGCGCTGGCCCTCGTCACCAAGAACGCCGATCCCGCCAAATTCATCCATCGCATCGCGCGCATCGCCCACGCCCTCGATCTCATCCTCGATGTCGCCGCCGTCGACAATACGGCCGCCGCCGAAGAGATTCAAGCGGCCTCCACCGAAAACGGCGCGCGCGTTATCACCTTGCCGAATTTCGATCCGGCGCGGCCGCAAGTTACCGAGATCAAAGCGGCGCTCATCGCGCTTCCAAACGGCCCGCTGGCGCAGCGCATGTCGGCGGGTCCGATCGATCGCGATATCTTCGTCGCCAACCTCAGTGCCCCCGAACTCTCGCTCGAACGCAACTTCTCGTCGGGCTTCTATGCACAAACCGGCGGCGATCGCATGCGCATCGGCTACGGACGGCTTACGATCTATTTGGGCGCCGCCGCCGGCAGCGGGAAGACTTACGCGATGCTCGACCGAGCGCACCGCCTCCAAGAAGCCGGCGTCGACGTCGTCGCTGCCTTCATCGAGACGCACCGCCGCGCGGAGACCGAGAAGAAACTCGAAGGGCTCGAAATGATCCCGCGCAAGGAGATCGTCGCCGACGGCATGACGCAGCACGAACTCGACCTCGAGGCGACGCTCGCGCGCAAACCGGCCATCGCGCTCATCGACGAACTGGCGCATACCAACGCACCGCAGTCGGTGCACGCCAAACGCTATGACGACGTCTTGACGGTCTTGCGGGCCGGCATCTCGGTCATCACGACGCTCAACATTCAGCACCTCGACGGGCTCAACGACGCGGTCTTCCGGCTGACCGGAACCCGCGTGCGCGAGACGCTCCCCGACGAGATCCTGCGCCTCGCCGACGATGTCATCTTCATCGACGTCACCCCCGAGGTGCTGCGCGATCGCCTGCGCCAAGGGAAGATCTATCCCAAGGAGCGCATCGAGACGGCGCTAGCGAACTTCTTCCGCACCGAAAATCTGGCGTCGCTGCGCGAGCTCGCCGTGCGCGAACTCATCCGTGCGCGCGGAGAACTGCCGCGCCCGGCGCCTGTTGGGCGGCTCGCGCTCGGGGTCAAGGGGCGCGAGCGCGATATCGAGCTGATCGAGCGCTGCGCGCGTCTTGCGCAGCGCCTCGAAATCGATTTGAGCGTCATTCATGTCGCGCGCGAACGGGAGCCCGATCTGCGCGTCGTCTCGACGCTCGAGACGGCGACGGCGCGCGTGCGGGCACGGTGGCAACTGATGCGCGGGAACGACGTGGCGGCCACGCTGGTGCGCGCGGCAGCAACCGAACAGGCGATGACGATCGCCTGTGAAGGAAGGCGCGGAAAGCCGCACTGGCCCCCCGTCCCCGCCTTCGCCCGGCGCCTGCTCGACGTCGGTGCACGGCAACTGCTCATCCTTGCACCGGCGACGGCAACGCGCCCCGAGTAGCGATCGGCCCTCAGCGCGGATCGCGATCGACGTCACGCATGGCGCTCCAGAAAGCGATGGAGACGATGCCGTCGGTTGCGAACGCGGCGATGCCGATCACGATGCGATAGTGGGTAGCATGGCTAAGAATCATGCCGCACGCCGTAACGCCGATGAGCGCCGTCAAGCCGAAGACAACGATGACTCGCACGGCGAGGGAACCGATCCGGCTCATGAGGCACCGCTGTCCGGCTGCCGGCGCGGCTAGGAGTTCGCGTCGAGAGCGAGGTTGAGTTCCAAAACGTTCACGCGCGGTTCACCCAGGAATCCGAGGTCACGTCCACGCGTGTATTTGTCGACGAGTGCGCGAACCGTATCTCGACTGAGATGCCGGGCCTTGGCGACACGCGCAACTTGGAAATATGCCGCTGCCGGACTGATCTCGGGATCGATGCCGCTGGCACTCGAGCTCACCAGATCCGCCGGCACGGGTCCAGTCGCATCGGGATTCTCTTTGATGACCTCTTTGACGGCGGCCGCGGTGTTGGCGAGCAGCTTCGCGGAGGTCGGCCCATAGTTCGTGCCGCCCGTAGAGGTGGGATCGTAACCTTTGGCGCCCGCTGCTGAGAGGCGCCCGTGGAAATACTGCGGCTTGGTCCAGAGCTGTCCGATGATCTCGGACCCAACGGTCTTTCCGTTGACGGCGATCATCGAACCGTTCGCCTGATAGGGGAAGATCAGTTGCGCAAGCCCCGTCATCACGAACGGATACAGGAGCCCGAAGAAGACGACCGAGACGATCGTGTAGCGGAAACCGGTGAGCAGGTGGCGCAGCGTGTTGTCCATGGTGTCCTTCACGATCCTAGGTCAAATGCAGTGCGGCTAAGATCATGTCGATGATCTTGATGCCGGGAAACGGGATGAGGATGCCGCCGAGGCCATAGATGAGGACGTTGTCGCGCAACACGGCGTTGGCGCCGCGCGGCCGGTACGGCACCCCGCGGAGCGCAAGCGGGATGAGCGCGACGATGATCAGCGCATTGAAGATGACGGCCGAGAGGATGGCGCTCTGCGGCGTGCTCAAGCGCATGATATTGAGGGCTTCCATCGCCGGATAGGTCGCTGCAAACATCGCCGGCAAGATGGCAAAATATTTGGCGACGTCGTTTGCGATCGAGAAGGTCGTGAGCGCGCCGCGGGTCATGAGCAACTGCTTGCCGATCTCGACGATCTCGATGAGCTTGGTCGGGTCGGAATCGAGATCCACCATGTTGGCGGCTTCTTTGGCCGCTTGCGTGCCGGAGTTCATCGCCACCCCGACGTCGGCTTGCGCGAGAGCGGGGGCGTCGTTGGTGCCGTCGCCGGTCATCGCGACCAGACGGCCCGTGCCTTGCTCGCGTTTGATGAGTTCCATCTTCGTCTCGGGCGTCGCTTCGGCTAAGAAATCGTCGACGCCGGATTCGCGTGCGATCGCGCTTGCGGTAAGTGGGTTGTCGCCCGTGATCATCACGGTGCGAATTCCCATCGCGCGCAAGCGATCGAAGCGCTCGCGCGTGTTCGGTTTGAGGATATCTTTGAGGGCGATCACGCCCAGGATGGTCTTGTCCTGCGCGAGGAGCAGCGGTGTGGCGCCGGAGCGTGCGATACGCTCGACGTCCATGGCGAGGATGGAGGCTCCATCGCCGCCGCGGCTGGCGACCCACGCACGGACGGCGTCGGGTGCGCCTTTGCGAATCGCGCCGCCGCCGGGGAGATCGATACCGCTCATGCGCGTGTACGCGCTGAAGGGGACGAAGACGGCTCCCGGAGGCGCAGCACCGTCGTTCTCGACCCCCGCTTGGCCATGTGCGAGCGTCACGATGGAGCGCCCCTCGGGCGTCTCGTCTGCGAGCGAGGAGACGTACGCGGCGTAAGCCGCGATACGCTGTTGCACGCCCTCGGCTGTGATGATCTCCGACGCTTGACGATTGCCGAGCGTGATCGTTCCGGTCTTGTCGAGCAGAAGCGTATCGACGTCGCCGGCAGCTTCGACGGCGCGTCCGCTCATGGCAAGCACGTTGCGCTGCAAGACGCGATCCATGCCGGCAATGCCGATCGCCGAGAGCAGACCCCCGATCGTGGTGGGAATGAGGCAGACGAGCAACGCGATGAGCACCGTCACGCTCGGGGTCGCCCCCGCATAGATCGAGAACGGCGAGAGCGTCGCGACCGCGATCACGAAGATGATCGTCATCCCCGACAGCAGGATAGAGAGTGCGATCTCGTTGGGCGTCTTCTGCCGTTTGGCACCTTCCACCAAGGCGATCATGCGGTCGAGAAACGACTCGCCCGGATCCGAGGAGATGCGCACGAGAATATGATCGGAAAGCACGCGCGTGCCGCCCGTGACGGCGCTCCGATCGCCGCCGGACTCGCGAATGACCGGAGCCGATTCGCCGGTGATCGCCGACTCGTCGACCGAAGCCGCCCCTTCGATGACGTCGCCGTCGCCGGCGATCAGTTCGCCGGCGTCGACGCGTATGACGTCGCCTTTGCGCAGCGCCGTGGCGTTGACGACGGTCTCTTTCCCGTTGACGACGCGGCGTGCACTGGTATCGCTCTTGGTACGCCGCAGAAATTCCGCCTGCGCCTTCCCGCGGCCCTCGGCGACGGCTTCGGCGAGATTCGCGAAGAGTACCGTAAACCACAGCCATGCGGAGATGGCGAACTCGAAGCCGGCATTTTTTCCATGACCGAAGATGTCGCGCAGAAAGAAGAGCAAGGTGACGGCTGCGCTCACTTCCACGATGAACATGACCGGGTTGCGCACTTGCCACCGTGGGTCGAGCTTGACGAGCGATTCCCCCAGCGCGCGGACGAGGATATCACGATCGAAGAGCGAGCGCGACTGCGGACGGCGGTCGATACGGCGGGAGGGCAGCATCAGAACGTTTTTCCTTGTAGCATGAGTAAGTGCTCGACGACTGGTCCGAGGGCGTCAGCCGGGAAGAAGGTCAGCGATCCAACGATAATGATGACGCCGATGAGCAAGAAGACGAAGATGGTCGAGTGTGTTTGGAAGGTTCCCAGCGTCTCGGGGACGCTGCGCTTCCCGGCGAGCGATCCGGCCATCGCCATGATCGGGATGATGAAGAGATAACGCCCCAGCAACATCACGACGCCGAGCAAGAGATTGTAATACAAGTTGCCGCCGAAGCCGGCAAATGCGCTTCCGTTGTTCTCGGTGGTGGAGGCGAAGGCGTAGAGCAACTCGGAGAAGCCATGGGGACCGCCGTTGTTCATGGTCGAATTGCCGGCCGGCAAGAGGATGCTGACCGCAGCCGGGATGAGCGCGAGCACGGGCAACACGAGGACGGCGAGAATGGCGAGCTGCACCTCGCGCTTCTCGATCTTCTTCCCCAGATATTCCGGGGTGCGCCCGACCATGAGGCCGGCGATGAAGACGGTCATCACGACGAAGACGATCATGCCGTACAGGCCCGTGCCGACGCCACCGAAGATCACCTCGCCGGTCTGCAGGTTCGCCAAAGGTACGAGACCGCCAAGGGCGGTGAACGAGTCGTGCATCGAATTCACGGCTCCGCACGACGTGTCGGTCGTCACGGTCGCGAAGAGCGCCGAGGCCGCGACCCCAAAGCGGCACTCTTTCCCTTCCATGTTCCCCCCGGGGACGCCGATGTTGTGCATGATCGGATTTCCCGCTGCTTCTGCCCAGTATGCCACTCCGAAGCCCACGAAGAAGAGCACCGCCATCGCCCAGAAGATCGCCCACCCTTGACGCTGGTCACGCGCGAAGCGGCCGTAGGTGTACGTCAAACCCGCACCGAGGGAGAAGATCGCGACCATCTCGAGCAGGTTGGTGAGCGGCGTCGGGTTTTCGTTGGGCGAGGCGGAATTCGCGTTGACGAAACCCCCGCCGTTGGTGCCGAGCTCTTTGATGATCTCTTGTGAGGCCATCGGTCCGCCCGTGATCGACTGTTGGAAGCCCTCGGGCGACGTCACGGTCTGGTACGCCTTGAAGTTTTCGGGCATCCCCTGCCACACGAAGACGAGCGTTCCGACGATGCAGATCGGGAGGAGCACGTACAGCACCGTGCGCGTGAGATCGACCCAGAAGTTTCCCAACGTCTTTTTGTCGGTACGCGTGACGCCGCGAATCACCGCGATCGCGACGGCGATGCCCAAACCGGCCGAGACGAAATTGTGCCACGCGAGGCCGGCCATCTGCGTGAGATAGCTCATAGTGCTCTCGCCGGAATAGAACTGCCAGTTCGTATTGGTGATAAAGCTTGCCGTGACGTTCCAGGCGTTGTCGGCCGTAAGGCTCGGAAAGCCTTGGGGATTGAGCGGCAACCACTGCTGCAACCGTAGCAGAACGTAGAGGTAAGCGAAGCCGGCGACGGAGAAGCCGAGCAGCGCAAACGTATACGACTGCCAGGTCATCTCTTCTTCGGGCTTGACGCCGGCGAGTTTGTAAAATGTGCCTTCGAGCGGCGCGAGCACCGGCGAGAGGAAGGTACGTTCGCCTGAAAAGACGCGGGCCATATACAAGCCCAGCGGCTTGGTCACGGCGACGACGAGCGCAAAGAAGACGATGGCCTGGAGCCACCCGACAAGCGTCATATGAAGCTCCTAGAAGCGCTCGGGTTGCAGCATCGCAAACCCCAAATAGAAGAGCGCGAGAACGGAGAGCACGAGGCCGACCAGATTTTCGAAGCTCATAGACGCTCACATCCACCGATGTAGACGTCGAGCACGAAAAACGTGACCGCTGCGAGTAAGAGGACGCCTATTTCGATAACCACACCCACGAGTGTACGCGGGGATGGTTATGCGGGGTAGCCGCCGTTCGGATCATCCGAACGGATGAGCCCGCGACTTAGCGGTGCGGGTTGAGGACCAAGACGGGTACGACCTTGATGAGTGCCATCCCGAGCATGAGCGCGAAGACCGTCGCCAAGCCGGCGAGTTCGGCTACATTCGGAAGCCACCCAACGAGCGTCATGCGGCGCGCTTCATGCGGCCGACGATCCCGGTGGTCTATGCGAAGTTCCAGTTGCATTATGCATATAGTATACGCGGCTCGCGGGGTCCCGACGCGCGCCTTTGTCGCACCACGGAGTATTTACGGAATCCTAATATAAAACTTCCCGCCTCAGGATGATATTTGATACCAAACCCAGGCGAGGCGGGGGAAATCTTCACGTTATCTCATAAGGCTTTCCGCCTCGCGGTGAAAATTATAATTGAGTTGACGCCGAACGCAACGGGGAAAATATTCGTGCCATTTGGCGTGATGAACGTCCGCGAGCGTGACGATCGCGCAGCAGGCAAACGAGCACGGCGCACTCGGCGCGCAGGTGGCAAAAACCTGCGGGTCGCCCGTCCCTGGAAGCTCCGGAAAAGCTCGCTCGGCTTGGTTGACATGCGGAGGTACACTAGGAAGGGATCCTCGTTAGGTGAGGCGTCCACACGATGACAGGCCGCTGCCCGGAAAGGTCGAGAGACCCCAACGGGTGACCAGGCACCGCCGAATCAAGGCGGTACCTAACGCGGCTGAGCCGGCCCGGCTCTATAGCGTGTGGTGCTGAAACTCGACGTTGAGGAGCAAGCCCGGGCCACGGCCCGGCTCCGTCTTCGACCGTCGTCTGCGAGTACCCGGACGCCGGTTTTTCTCTTTAAAAGACGCGAGCATGAGGTAGTTCGGCCATGACCACGCAACCGACGACGACCACGACGAACCTGCCGGCGCAGTTGCCCAAGCGGCCCACGCTCTGGCGCTCGCTGCTCATGTTCCTCTCGATCATCGGGCCGGGCATCATCACCGCCAACGCCGACAACGACGTCGGCGGGATCACGACGTATGCGATCGCCGGTGCGCAATTCGGCTACTCCATGCTGTGGCTGCTCATCCCCGTTACCATCGCCCTCATCGTCGTTCAAGAGATGTGCGCACGCATGGGCGCCGTCACCGGGAAGGGCCTGGCCGACCTCATCCGCGAGCAGTTCGGGGTCAAAGTGACCTTCGTCGTCCTCGTGACCTTCGTACTCGGCGACCTGGGGAATACGGCTTCTGAGTTCGCGGGTATCGCTGCAGTCGCACCCATCTTTGGGCATTACGTCTGGTGGTTGAGCACCCCACTCCTCGTGATAGCTGCCGCCATCTTCGTCTTTCTGGTCGTTACGCGCGGCAATTACCGTGTGGTCGAAAAGGTCTTCTTCGTCTTCTGCGCCCTCTATCTAACCTACATCGCCAGCGGCATCGTCGTCCATCCGGCCTGGGGTGCGATCCTCGCGCAAACCGTTCTGCCACACTTCACGCCGACCCGCGCCTACATCCTTACAGCAGTCGGCGTGATCGGCACCACGATCTCGCCCTGGATGCAGTTCTACATTCAATCCGCCATCGTCGAGAAAGGCGTCCGGATCAACGAATATCCACTCTCGCGGATCGACGTGGTGAGCGGGGCGATCTTCACCGACGTGATTGCGTATTTCATCGTCGTCGCCAGCGCAGCCACCATTTTTGCACACAATCAGATAGCGGGCCCGCACGGGCAGATCGTGATCAACGCTCCGGGCGATATGGCGTCGGCGCTGGCGCCGCTCGCGGGGAAATACGCTTCGCTGCTCTTTGCACTCGGGCTGCTCAACGCGGCGGTCTTCACCGCCTCGATCCTCCCGCTCTCGACCGCCTACTATGTCTGCGAGGCGTTCGGCTTCGAATCGGGGGTCGACAAGCGCTTCCGTGAGGCGCCGTTCTTTTACGGATTCTACTTGGCACTCATCGTCTTCGGTGCGGGTGCGGTCCTCGTCCCCGGGGCGCCGCTGCTTGCGATCATCTTCTATTCACAGGTCATCAACGGCGCCTTGCTGCCGGTCATCCTCGTCTTCATGCTGTTATTGATCAACAATCCACGGCTCATGGGGAAGCACGTGAACGGGCCCTTCGTGAACGGAATCGCTTGGGCAACCGTCGTCATCGTGGGCCTCCTCACGCTCGTCTCAACCGTCCAACTCGTGCTGCCGGGCGGAGGACCCTGACGATGTTGCAACCACTCGACTTCGCACTGCGCATCTTCATCGCGCTGCTCCTCGGCGCGTTCATCGGCGCCGAGCGCCAATGGCGCCAGCGCCTAGCGGGGTTGCGCACCAACGCCCTGGTTGCCACCGGGGCCGCGCTCTTCGCCACGATCACCGAACTCCTTCCCCACAACAACAATCCGACGCAGATCGCCGCCTACATCGTCTCCGGGGTCGGCTTCCTTGCGGGCGCCGTGATCTTCAAAGAAAATCTCAACGTGCGCGGTCTCAACACCGCGGCGACGATATGGGCGACCGCTGCGGTCGGAACGCTCGCCGGTCTCGGTCTGGTGATCGATGCCGACATCGGGACGGTCGCTATCTTGACGGCGAACATCGTCTTGCGGCCGATCGTACAGCAGATCAATCGCCAGCCGATGGACGCCACCGAGATATCGACGGCGTACGGCATTCGCGTCGTCGCCCCGGCCGAACGAGAGGAACGCATGCGCGCGCTCCTCTTGGAGGCGATCCGCGCGACGCCCCTGATGTTACACGAACTCTCGAGTGCCGACGTCGATGGGACCGAGGACGTCGAGATCAACGCGCGCGTAAGCGGCTCGGGCCGTGCCGACGCCAATCTCGAAAAGATCGTCGCTCGTCTGAGTCGTGAAGCCGCGGCGAGTTCGGTCGGCTGGAAGACGATGGCCCTGCGCCACGACGACCAGTCGCCCGACTCAGCCCTCGAAGAAGGCTAGTCCGCAAGCGGTCCGCCGGGACGCCCCCATCCGCGGGACCCCTGCAATCCACTTGCAGAAACGAAAAGACGGCTCCCGCCAGCAGCTCGGTCACTGCAGGAATATGCAAATTATTTGCATATTGTCGCCTGAGCAAGCTTGCTTGGAAAGGCGACGTGAGATTCTGCCGGGGCTACAGACCATGCCAGTCGGTGACAGGCGGGGGGATGAAATAGGGCGGTCCTGCCTCAAGCACGATGTCGGCATGCAAGACCAGCGGGATCGTGCGCGGATCGCCGCTGTAACGGCGGCCGTCGACGTACGCGTGAATCTGGCCTTTACGGACGTGAACGCCGGCGAGGTTGGTCGGGGTCAGCGGCTCTCCCCAAATATCGAAGAATTCACCCAGATCGAAGTCGCGATAGATCGGCGACTCGACGTGAATGAACCCATCCGGCGTATGCGTGTGAATCCAGTAGTAGCACGCGCCCATCCCGGGAATGCCGATCAATGCGGGCACCTCGATCGGCTTGCCGTACGCGTACAGCGCAAGGTGCTGATGGATGTGCATGCGCGTGCCCTCCATTGCGTCGCAGCCGATACCGTCGACGGGCTGTCCTTGCGCCGGCGCAGCCCAAGCAGACGTTCCGGCAGCAAGAGCCAGCACCGAGATGAGCAGACCTGCTCGAAGAGCTGCAAACAATCGCAAAGGGTTCTCCATCTTTCGAATAACGCGCGGCTGAGCGCCGAAGTCACGGCCGGCTCGCACTTCGACCTGCGTCGCGAAGAGCATTTCGCGTCTCCGAGAAGACGCTCGTGCGGTTGAAGCCGCAAACGGCCGCTGGAACGGCCTTCGCCGCAATGGTCTCCCTCTGCGGCATCGGCGTGCACCTCGTCGCCGAACTCGCCGGCCTGGGATGGCGCGCCGACGCGGAGCTGATCTTCTCAGCCCACCACATCCCCCTCGGCTTGCTCGCCGTCGCTGCGCTCGGCGCGCTCGTTGCCGTCGGCGCCGACGTCGCGCGGCGCCCCAACCGCGATGCCGCGATCGTCCAGATCGTCCGCGCCCTTCCGGGGAGCGGCCAGGGCTTGCGCTTTTTGAGCCTTGCCTTTGCGGCCCAATTCTTCGTCTTCGGCGTTACCGAAGCCGGCGAAGGTGCGCCGGTCCCGGCCGGCGACCTTTGCGCCGCCGTCGTCGCGGCGCTTTGCGCAAGCGTCATCGGCTCACTCTTGGTGTGGCGCTCTCAGCCCCGCCTTCTTGCCGTCATCAGCGGGCTGGTCGTCCGCTTCATTGGGACTGCGGCCTCACCGGTCTCCTCGCGGCAAGCGAGACGGCGCGCAGCGCACCTGCGCGTACGGCGATGCCGCGCCCTCGTCTTTGCGAGTTCGCGAAGGCCGCCACCCCTGACCCTGTGATCGAGATCGACGCCTCTTCTTCAACACACCTTACCCGATTCACAGATCGCAGGAGCTCTCACGTGTTTCTCTCGTCTCTGCGCACATTGGCGCTTGTTCTGCTGCGCGCTCGCACTCGCGGGCGCCCCAATTTCGCCTTCCCCCTCGTCATCACGTTCGCACTCTGGGCTGCCGGCTGCAGCCTCGCGCTCGCCGCAGGTTCCAATGCCTTTCTTCGCGGCACGGTCACTAGCGCCGGCTCGCCGGTAGCCGGCGCGACGGTCACGGCCTCAGGGAACGAACAGGTTCTCCGCACCACCACCGATGCAAAGGGTCAGTTTTCGTTTGCGGGACTCCCATTCGGCACGTATCGCGTCGAGGCAACGGCGAAGGGTCTCCAAGCTGCGCTCAGCGTCGACCTCGGCAGCGGCGGCGCTACCGTCGGTCTCGAGCTCAGCGGGCTCAAACAGATCGGCAGCACGCAAGTCATTCGCGGCTCAACCCTGCGCGGAAGCGGTGCCGACGTGATTCTCAACGCGACCGATCTCCAGCGCTCGCCGACGGCGGACAGCTTCCCCGAGACGCTGATTCAGTTGCCGGGGACGGCACGCGGCGCGAACGGCGTGGTGCATATGAACGGCGATCACGGCGTGATCGACTACGTGGTCGACGGCGTGCCGGTGCCGCAGGCGCTCAATCGCGAGATGGGCAGCGAGATCGACCCGAATGACATCTCCTTCCTCGACGCGATCGAAGGAGCATATCCGGCGCAATATGGGCTCCGCTTCGGCTCGGTGCTCAACATCGCCACGCGCGCTGGGACGGGGCCGCCAGGCTTCGACGGGAGTCTCCTCTACGGCTCGTATGCCGATCTCGACCAATCGTTCGGCTACCATGCGCCGCTGGCCAACGGCGGCGGTTTCGACGTCGCCTTGCGGGATCAACGCACCGACCGCGAGCTCGATCCGCCCGAGCTCCAGTCGCCGCACAACAACGGCAGCGACACCAATCAGTTCTTCCGCGCCACCCTCCCCGGCGCCGGCGGCGACTTCACCAACATCACGCTGATCCATAGCTTTCGCACCTTCCAAATTCCAAACGACGTGGAGTACGGCGAACCGGCCACAACCGACGATAACGAATCGCAAGACGACACCTTTCTCAGCGTGCAATTCCGTCATCCGCTGGGCGAGAGCGGCGAGCTCACCTACGGTCCAGCGCTCAAAGTCTCACACATTCGCGATTACGGCGATCCCGACGACGACTGGACGTACGGCGAGGCGCTCAACGTCGAAGCTCCCCCGTTTGGCAACGGCGGCACTACGACCGACTGTGCGACGGCACTCTCGAGCGGTGACTTCTTGCCGACCACCTGCGCCTATTCGCTCAGCGACGACAAGACGTCGCTGGACTACATCTTCAACTCAGACCTCGTCAAACAGATGGGACGGCACGAGTTCCGGGCCGGAATCGGCTACGATCTCACCCGGGTCGACAAGACGTACGACGTCACGTTGCAGCCGGACAATTTCCTGGCGCCGATCGAAACCCCGGGGACACCGGATGCTCCCACCCCCGTCGTCGACAGCAATCCCAACGTCGGCAATACGTACCAGTCGTACCTCTCCGATACGTGGTCGTTTTCCGACAAATACCAGGCGGACTACGGCCTGCGGTACGATTACTTCACAATCCGTTCGACCGATTTCGCGCAGGGTTTCGGCTCCTTCAGCCCGCGTTTGAAGATCACGCGTTTCTTTGGACCGCGGACCTCGTTGTATGCCTATATCGGGCGCTTCTTCGAGCCGTTCTCGTTCGAGAACGTCGATCCACGCGCCGCGGAGCTGCTCAACTTGCCCTTACAGCCGACGGTGGCGCAATTCGACTTGAAGCCCGAGCGTGACACGCAGCTCGAGTTCGGCGGCCACGTACCGGCCGGTTCGGGTCAGCTCGGCTTTCGCATCTGGCAGAAGAACGCCAACGATCTCATCGACGACACGCAAGTCGGCGTGACCGCCTTGCATCAAGACATCAACTACGTGCTCGGGCGTCTTTCGGCCGAGACCCTCGATTATACCGAACCCCTCGCGCGCGGCGGCCGTGCCTATCTCAATATCAACCACACGATCTCGCTCAACTCCGGCTGCGAGACACAACTGCTGGCGCCCTGTTTCGGACAGCCGAACGGTTTCACGCCCGCCGACCACGAGCAGCGCTGGAGCATCACGAGCGGCTTCCTTCTCAACGACCGCCGCGGCGGCTGGGTCTCGGGAGATGCGGAATATGGCGCCGGACTCTCATCGGCGTTCTGCATGCCCCTGACCGCCGACTGCAAGGAGACGCCGCACACGATCTTCGCGATCGAGAAGGGCGTCGCGCTCGCCCGGGACGTCGCGCTCACGGGCCGGATCGAAAACCTCCTCAACGACCGGTATTACGTGACCTTGCTCAACGCCCAGGGCAACCACTTCGCTCCACCGCGTGAGTTCTACGTCGGCTTGCGCTTCGGACGATAACACCGGTAAAATCGTGCGCTTCTCGGGACCTTCACATCGCCTGGATTCGCACGTCCGATACTGGACGCGTGAAGACGCAACTCGTTCGAGGCGCAATTGGGCTGCTGGCGATCTGTTTCGCCGGCATCGCCTCGCCGGGAGCAGCCGCGGAAGCGACCCTCCGCGGCGTCGTGCTCGGCATCGATCCGCAGGCGGAGACGGTGCTCGTACACCACGAGGCCTTCGGCGGGATGCCGAGCATGACGATGCCGTTTTCCGTCTCGCGCTCCGTACTCGCCGGCCTGCGTGCCGGCGAGCGGATCACCGGCGTCGTCGATACGGGCTCGGACCCGTGGGGGTTGCGCGAGGTTCGCATCGACGGCGTCGCGCCGCTCCCCCGATACGTACCGGTGCAAGAGGTCGGGACGATCCTTCCCGCACGTCCGCTCGTCGACCAAGACGCGAAGGCGTTTTCGTTCCAGGCGCTCGAACGCGAAGCGATCGTCGCCTTCATCTACACACGGTGCGGAGATGCGAAGATGTGCCCGCTCGTCTCCGCGAAATTCGCACGCCTCCAGTCGCTGATCGATCCAAAACGCATGCGCTTGATCGAGATGACGCTCGATCCGTCGTTCGATACGCCCGCGGTCTTGCGGCGCTACGGCACCGCGTTCGGAGCAGACGCCGACCGGTGGACGTTCGTCACCGGTTCAAGCGATGTCACGAGTGAACTCAGCGGACGCATGGGGGTCGTCGCGCAGACCGACCCGTCAGGCATTCTTCGGCACTCCGAAGCGCTCCTGATCCTCGATCCCGACGGGCGTATCGCCAACCGCGTTGACGGCAATGCCTGGACGCCGCAGCAAGCCGTGATGCTCGCGCAGCTTGCTCTGCACGAGCATGTCGATCCGTTCACTCGCCTCGCTCTCGCACTCTCGAGCGGAATCACCGCCATCTGCGGCCGGGGATCGTCGGGCATCACCCTCGCCGGTGCGTTGGCGCTCTTCTGCCTGATCTCGAGCGCATACGGGCTGGTCGCCCTTCGGTTAGCTCAAAATGTTGACGGCGCGGGCGGCAACCAGCGTAATCGTCAGTAACGAGGCGATCGACTGAATCATCATCAGCATCTTCGCCCCCACGGTGAGCGGCATCGTGTCGGTCGGGCTGAAGGCGGTGGCGTTCGTGAATGCGACGTAGAGATAGTCGAAGAACGACGGCGTCCACATCTCGTTGGCGCATCCTGGGGTGGACATCTGCGGGAAGAGAAAGCCGGGAGCGCGGTGATCGTGGCTCATCCGCTCGTCGGGGCCGCCGCGATCGAGTTCCCAATACCAAAGAGCAAAGATGATGACGTTGGTCAGCCAGATCGAGGCTGCCGTGAAGAGCAGTTCTGTCCCGGTCAGGTCCTTGCTGTGCGTGAGGATCACCTGAACGAGCGCGATGAGCGATATGACGTTTGCAACGTTGACGATCGCGATGAGGACGACGGCAAGGACCTGCGCCCAGCGGCTCTCCTTGGTGACCCGGAACGGTGCAAAGACCGAGAGCGGAACCAGCACCGCAGCCTCGAGCGCCGGGATGAGCCAACTCGGCCCGAGGACAAAGCGTGAGGGCAAGGTCACGTAGAGTGCGATGGCAGCGACGACGGCAAGCGATGCGGGCCAGCGCGGCTCGCGCTGCGCCGCCACCCCCCACGCTTGCTCGCGCTTGAGATCGGCCATCGCCGGCCACATTCGCAGGCGTGTCACGATTCACATTGTCCGGGCCGCGCAGCATGTGAAGGCCGATTTTTGCTTAACATGCGCAGAACTCATCAATTGGCTTGAAAGTGCGGGGGACACGAACGTGGGTATGACGATATGGTGCGAGCGGCGATCGGTTGCGCGTGCGGCGCTCGTTCTGCTGACCGCCGTGCTGAGCGGCGCCGTCCTCATGCCGTCGGGTGCCCGCGCACAGGCACTCCCGACGCCCCCGCCGCTTCCGGCCCCAAGCCCCGTCACCGAGAGATTCTACGGAACGACGGTCACCGATCCGTACCGCTACTTCGAGAACCTGCAATCGCCCGTCGTCCAACAGTTTTTCGCCAGCCAGAACGCCTACACGCGTCAGGTGCTCTCCCGCCTCGAGCCCGCTCGCAGCCGCCTGCTCGCGCGCATCCACCAACTGAGCAATGCCGGCGTCATCATCTCAGACGTCGCGCGCGTTGGGAACGCGTACTTCTACGAGCGGCTGGCTCCGGGGCACAACACGCCGGAGTTGTATATGCGCGCCGCTGCGCCCGGCTCGCCCCAGCGCCTTCTGGTCGATCCATCGGCCATTCCCACGCGGAGCGGGAAGCACTACGTCATCGACTACTTCTTGCCCTCATGGGATGCGAAGTACGTCGCCTATGGAATCTCCGAAGGGGGTTCGGAGAACGCAACCATCCACGTGATGGAGACGGCAACCAGGCGCGTCTTACCTGACACCATCGATCGCGCGAAATTCGTGGGCCCGACGAGTTGGCGGCTCGACGGCACCTCGTTTTACTATTTCCGCTATCCCAAACTCCCGCCAAATGCGCCCGTTACCGAACAAGAGCAAGACGGCGTCGCCTATCTCCACATCTTGGGACGCGACCCCGATCAGGATACACCGGTGCTGGGCTACGGCGTCGACCCGGCCGTTCATCTCCTACCCGACGACATCGAGATCGTCATCGTCTCACCCGTCTCGCCGTATGCCCTCGGCATCGTCGCACACGGCGTGCAGAATGAAGAGACCATCTACGTTGCACCGGCCAATACCGTGAACTCGCCGCATCCGCCCTGGAAGAAGATCGTCGACGTCGACGATCAGGTTACCGGCGCCGACTATCGCGGCTCGACGATCTACCTGCTCACCCACAAGGATGCGCCCTCGTACAAGGTGATCGCGCTGCGCCTCGACGCGCCCGACCTCGCGCACGCGCCGACGGTCGTACCGCCGAGCCGTGCGGTCGTCGAGCAAGTCGCCGTCGCCAAGGACGGCCTCTACGTCCTCGCACGTGACGGCGGCTTCGGAGAGATCACGCGTCTTGCGCTCGCCGCCGATGGGACGATCGACGGAGCACCGGCCCACGTGCAGCCCCCCTATCCGGGTGCGATCAGCACCATCATCACCGATGCGCGCGTCGCCGGCGTCACCTTCCCGATCACCTCATGGACGAAGTCAGCGCTCTTCGAAGTCGCCGACGCTGCGGGCAGGGTAACCGACACCAAATTGAAGCCCCCCGTGCCGATCGACACCTCCGCCTACACGTCGCTCGAAGTGCAGGCGCCGAGCGCCGACGGTACGATGATCCCGCTCTCGCTGGTCTTTCGCCGCGGGCTCGCGCTCGACGGTTCGCATCCGACGTATCTCGAAGGGTACGGCGCCTACGGTATCACCCTCGAGCCGTACTTTTCGGCGACGCGCCTCGCGTGGCTCGAGCGCGGTGGCGTCTTCGGGGTCTGCCACGTGCGCGGCGGCGGATGGTACGGCGCAGCTTGGTACCGTGCGGGGATGATCGCCACCAAAGAGCACACGATTCAAGACTTCATCGCCTGCGGCCGGTACCTGGTCGATCACCGCTACACGTCGCCGTCGCATCTGGCCGGTGAAGGCACCAGCGCGGGTGGAATCACGATTGGCGGAGCAATCACACAGGCGCCGGATCTCTTCGCCGCCGCGCTCGATGTCGTCGGCGTGAGCGATGCGCTACGCTCGGAGTTCAGTGCGAATGGCCCCTCGAACATCCCCGAGTTCGGCAGCGTGACGACGGAGACGGGCTTCAAGGCACTCTATACGATGGACGCTTACCAACACGTCCGTCCCGGTGTCCCCTATCCGGCCGTCATGCTGATCACCGGGATCAACGACCCGCGCGTCGCACCGTGGGAACTCGCCAAGTTCGCCGCACGGCTACAGTCGGCGACGACGAGTGGACGCCCGATCTTGCTGCGCGTCGACTACGATGCCGGACACGGCTTTCTCGACGCTTCACGCACCCAATCCGAGCAGCTCTTGACCGATGAGTACAGCTTCTTGCTCTGGCAACTCGGCGATCCCGAGTTTCAGACGCTCCCTATCCACCTCCTCGGCACGCCCGCTCCCTAAAGGGCAGGAGCGAACAAGAAGACCAGCCCCACGAGCGCGATCACGGCGCCGCTGAGCACCTCGCCATACCGTTCGAACGGAGTGACGCGGGTGCTCTGCAGCCCCGCGACCGACGAGAGGGAGAGGACGACGTACGTGCCGATCGTGGAGAGGGCGAAGACGACCGCCATCACGGCAATCAGCGCTGCGCCGTATTTCGCCGCGGCGAAGAATGCGGGAATCCCTTCGATCATCGGCGACGAGCCCAAGATCAGCAGCAGCGCCGTGCGCCTTGATCGCTCGTGCTCATGCTCGTGGAGCGGAGGCTCGTTTTCAAGTACCGGAGTCACGCTGTGCCACCCGTCTGCGAGATGCGCATGGCGGTGCGTGTGCACGAGGCCCCCCCTATGGCGATGAACGTGCACGTGAGTTGCCACAGCCGCGGCCGCCGGGGCGGCATGAACCTCCCGCATCTCCAATTGGATTTCCCGGATCGACGCGATGACGATCCAGCCGCCGAAACCGATGAGGGCGGCGCTCGAGAGCATCGTAAGGAGGGCTCCAAATTTCACAGCGATGACCGACCCGGCGATCCACGCGAGCAGCCCAACTCCGAGCGTCGAGAGCGTGTGCCCCACGCCGGCGATCAACGCGGCACGCGCCGTCTCGCCTTTCGACCAGCCTTCTTGCCGCGCAATCAGCATGATCGGCAACCAGTGGTCGGGCACGATCGTGTGCAAAACGCCGACCGCGAGGACCGCACCAATGAGCAACAGCTCCGGACTCAGGTTCATCGCAACGCGCCTATAAGCTCACACGTTGCTCCGCGATCAGCGCGGAGCCGGTGAAATCGGGCGAGAGGGGTGAGAGCGGATCGGTCGTGATTCCCGCAAACGCCGTCCGGCGGAAGCTCAGCAAAAGCGACGATGCGGGCGCCTCTTGTACGATGACGCCCGCAAAAAAGAGGCGCTGCGAGAAGTCGATCGGTTCGGAGAAGGTGCCCTTGGTTCCGTAGCGGCCCAGCCCCGTCGCCGCTTCAACCGCCGGCGAAAGGTGGCGCGCGTACGTCAAGACCGCTTGCGGGACGTCGTACGAGACTTGGTCTTGCGGCTGCGACAACGCGTGGGGCCGGCTCAGCGTGTCGTTGACGACATCCAAAGTCAGATCCCCATAGCTCGGGTGCCACGCGATCCAGAAGGCTTCGCGCTGCTGCGTTCCGAGCGTTGCATATTGCGGCAGTTGCGGAAGATAGTAGCCATCGATAAAACCGGCTTGCTCGGCGCTTTCCGTCGTCTCACATGCGATCTGATGCAAATCGGTGTATTCGAGGTGGATCTCGAAGGGGCCGCCATCGACGAAATAGCGTAAGCGAAAGCCTTGGCGATTGACGCCCAGCACCGAGTTGTCGACGAGTTGATAGTTGGATTTCAACCACTGCCCGGGCCACGCAAAGGCTGCGCTCCACTGATTCTCGGGCACACCGTAGGGAAGGATCATCGTTGCGTAGCGCGGTTCCATACGCAAGAGATCGAAGAACGCCGTAGCCCGTCCGGTCTTCTTGACCAGACCGAGATGGTAGTACCCGCCGGGCTGCTCGGTCCCGGGATGCACGACGGAGGCAGCGTCGTACCATGCCCGGCCAATCTCCGCGACGCCATCGAGGCCGAGTGCCGGGAGCACGTGGAAGGCGCCGCGCAACCCGGCAATCGTCTGCTGCTCGCCGCCGAGCGTGCTGACGGGTAGGGTACCTTGCGGCGTCTGGAAGTAGATCGGGTTGGCACCGAATGGAACCGTCGAATTGATGAGCGCACCGGATTGCGTTGCGTGCAGCACCTCCGCCGAGAAGCGCGTTCCTTCGCCGTGATCGACGACGAGCGAGGCGATGTTGAGGCGCGCGGTATCTCCCACCAATGCCGGCAACGCAGCACTCGCGGCTTCGAAGGTGGCGAGCCCGCGTTTTGCCACGACATCGACGCCGCTGAGCGGGAGCTGGCTCGCATCGGATTGCCAGCGGTCGGTGCCCGCCAACCCGTTCGAAAGCGACTCCGCCGGAGCATACGCGATCGCCGGATTCACGTTCGTGAGCGCCGGTTGCGCGAAGACGAATCGATCGGTCTGCGCAAGATCGAACCAGCCCCCCCGGATGGTGAGTGCGCCGTCTGCTGATACGAGGCTGCCTCCGAGAACCGAGAGACGCACGCCGGTGCCGTCATCTTGCCCCGCGTGTGTAGGAAACGTGATCCCATACGGTAAGGTGGCGAAGCCCAGATGCGGATTGAGCGTCGGCATGAGATTCTCGCCCCAGTACGAGGCGTTGGTGATGCTGCCACGCACGTATCCGAAGCCGGTGGTGAGACTCGCGTCCCAATGCGCGAAGTCGTAGCCTTCATGCGATGTGATCTCGGCAATGCCGGCGACGCCAGGTACCTCCGGCGCACTCGAGAAGAGATCGTACGGCGTATTCGGTGAGAGCGGCGAACCTTGGATAAAGCCCGCAGCCTCCGGCCCGACCTGCCCTTGGCCAACCGTGCTTTGATCGATGAATGTCGTGCTCGCCGTCGCATTCAATTGCAGCCCACGCGGCTGTGGACTGCCACTCGGCGCAGGCGTCGCGCTTTGCGCGCATGCGGGGCGCACGCCGGCGAGAGCCGCGAAGAAAATGAGCGCGAGAGGGAACATCCGGCACACGGCCAGGCGGAACGGCATCGAAACCTCGGTCTGGTGCAGGCGCCCACCGCGCCGGGGAGATCGTCAGTGCGCGTGCGTGAAATTTCCTACCGGAACGCCGCTGCGAGCGATTTGCTCGATCGCATAGCGCATTCCTAGCGGCTCGCGCGGGCGTCCGGCGCGCGCGAAGTAGAGTGCCGGATCGATGTTGAGCGTTCGGGTCTGAATCATGTGCAGACGGAGACGCATCAGGAATGCTTCCATCGCGTCGAGCTCGGCGCGTTCGTCGGTGACACCGGGATGCGTGAGCAGATTCAGCGAGAGGCGCAAGCCCGCGGCGCAAGCGCGTTCGATACTTGCGAAAACGTCGTCCAAATCATAGCCGAGCGGACGATAATACGCTGCGTACACCGCGGGACGAAACGAGTTCAAGCTAATACGCGCCGCATCGAGCCCCGCGTCGATGAGGCGTCCGAGCGCGAGCGGGAGGCTGCCGTTCGAATTGAGGTTGATCGTCCCGGTGGTTACCCGCGCGCGGATCTTTTCGATTGCCCGCGCGATCGTCGTCGCGCGCAGCAGCGGCTCACCCTCGCAGCCCTGGCCGAAGGAGACGATTCCGTCGGGGACGCGTTCGAGATGATAAACGGCTAGGCGAGCGAGTTCGTCAGCATCGGTTTCATAGGCGATGCGCTCCTGCGGCGATGGGATGCCGGCGTCGGCGTCGAGCTCCGAGATGCAACCAACGCACCGCGCGTTGCACTTGGGCGAGACGGGTAGCGCCGCTTCGGCCTGTACGAGCAACGTGTTCTGTGCGGTGAAGCAGCCGTATTCACGTGCGCAGATTTCGAGCTGCGCGAGAACCCGGCTCTGCGGATCGTCACCGCGGCGCGCGGCGATTCTCGCTTCGAGTTCTCCCGGCGCGAAATAGCGCGGTCTCCAATCGTCGCTCGCATCGGTACGCATCGCCGCGACGTGCAGCTTGTCGTCGATGACGCAAGCAAACGTGTAGCCGAAGAGCGGGAGGGTCGGCGCATCTTCTTCGGCTGTGTAGGCGGGCACCAAGAGCCGGGTGTACCCGGCCGGCAAGAGGGCCGCCAGCGCCGTCCGCCGGTGCGCGGCCACGCCTGAGGCGAGCAACGGATGCCGCCCCGGCAACATCGTCGTTACGGTGCCCGGCGGCGCGACGATCAGTTCGTCGCGCGACGGCCGCCGAACCAACCCGCCATCGGCCAGCGGCTGCACGCGTTCGTCGAAAAAAATCCGGCCCCGTCGATCGCAATACGCCAGGCCGACGCGCTCTTCCACACGCCCCGCGTTCGACGCCGAAAGCCCCGCCACCGCGGGTATGCCAGCTAGCTCGGCGTCGGCGATGCGCCCGGAGTCCGGCTCGAGGTGGGCCTGGGGGTCGGCGTGCGTTTCGGCGTCGGCTTCGCCGTCGGTGTGGGCGTGGGCTTCGGCGTCGGCGTTGCCTGCGGCGTCGGTGTCGCCCCGCCTCGCGGCGTGCTCGAGGCGACCGGCGTCGGTGAGGGAGCAGCGGTTGCCGGCGGTGTCGGCAACGGAGTTGGGCTAGCCACGGCACTTGGCATGGGCGACGCCGTCGGCGGTGGGGGCTCCGTCGGAGGCTCTGTCGGCGGTGGGGGCTCCGTCGGTGGCTCTGTCGGCGGCGGGGCTTCTGTGGCAGGCTCTGTCGGCGGGGGAGCGCCTGTGGGCGCCGTTGTCTCCGGCGGGGCGGTCTGCGGCGGCGTCGGCGAACCCGCGGCTGACGAGGCGGCTGCCGTCGGGAGGGGGGTATTGTCGAGCCCCGGCGCGCTTCCCTGACTGGGGACGATCCCGCCATGGCTATCGCAGCCGACGGCAAAGCAGAGGCTGACGGCGCAGACCAACACCAAAAACGACGATCTCAGCACGACACCCCCCGTGGCCTACGATCTTCGGCCCGCTGCCTTTCTCCGGGTACGACCGATTTCCCAGCTAAACTGGGTCAAGTTTGTAAATGAAAAGGCTAACCGCACTCCCACCTCAAAAGAGGGCATACCATGGGCTCACCACAGAAAGTACCGGCGCCGTCCAGCTCCTGGTACGCCGGTGCCCTCGCCGCCTTTCACCGGGCGGAGTTTTCGTCTGCCGGTCAGATGCTCGACGAGGCGGAGGCGAGCCAGAAGGCATCGTTCGATGCCGCCGCGGCCCTCTTGCGCGCGCGTATCTCGCTCAAGAACGATGCAGCCTCCGCCCTGGAATATTTGGCGCGCCGCACGGCGCTCTTCACGACTGCCGCGGCGGCGCAAGCGGAATCGATCATGTTGCAGGGCGTTGCGTACGCACGTCTGGGCGATGCGCGCTCCGCGGCCGCACGCTTCAAAGACGCAGCCGCTCTCTGCGCCCCGGCGAGCGAACTCGCCCGCGAAATCGTCTATCAGCGTGCGGCCGCCTTGTGGATCGATCGCAAGCTCGATCAAGCGGAGCGCATCCTCGGCCCCATTGAAGAGACCGCCACCGGTACCTTGGCGATTGAGATTCGCGTCTTGCGTGGGGCGATTCAAGCGGCGCGCGGCAATATCTCGCAACAGGCAGCGATCCTCATCGAGACGCTGCGGCTCATCCACGCAACGCCCGACCCGAGCACGCTCCATTGGGCCATCGTCGCAAGCCAGATCGCCTATCTCGCACGAGAGCTGCCCAGTGCAACGTTGCGTTCCAATGCGCTCAGCGAGCTTCCGAAGATTCCTTGGACGAACGACCTCACCGAACTTCGCTACCGCATGCTTCGCGCCGTCGCGTGGTGTCATGCGCTCGAGGGGGACGACTTCAACGCGTTCCGGCGTCTCAAAGAGGCCGCCGCGATCACCCCGAGCGCGGCGTGGCGCGTGATGTCGTTTTGCGACCGCGCGTACCTCGCGACGGCTCTCTCCGAGCCGCGTTGGGCCGAGCAAGAGTTGCGCGACGCACATGAGTTGGCGAGTACGATCACCTGGAGCGCGCTCGATGGCGAGGAGCGTTTCGCGTTGCTGCTCCTAGCCGAGCTCTACGCGCCCCGTGACAGTGCGCTCGCGCTCTCGTACGTCGCACAGTACCGCAGCAACAACGGGCGTTACAACCGGACGCTCTCGTCGAGCAACGACCGGCGCGTCGGCGCAATGGAGGCCTATTCGACCGGCGTCGTGCAGCGCGCCATCGGCGATCTGAGCGAGGCGATCCGTCTCTTCCGGGAAGCATGGACTGTCTACGACGCGATCGGCTATGACTGGCGCGCCGGGCGCACGGCGCTGGCGCTGGCTGAACTCACCGGCGACGCCGGATGGCGCGAGCGCGCCAAAGAGAAACTGCGTGAATATCCGCGCAGTTGGCTGGTCACGGGCGAGCGGCGCTCGACGCTCTCGGAATCCTCACAACTCGCGCTGCTCACGCCTGCACAGCGCGCGGTCTTCGATCTGCTCATCGCCGGTATGCCGATCAAAGAGATCGCCCTTGCGCAGCAGCGTGCCGAATACACGGTGCGCAATCACGTCAAAGCGATCTTCAAAGCCTTCAACGTCACCTCGCGCGCCGCACTGATGGCCTGGGCCCACAAAAAACTCTAAGGTGAACAGAGACGCAGCGACTGATTTCCCACCGCCAAGTCGTCTGCCCGTCGTCGGCATAACTCAGGGCACACGTCGTCGCTTCGTAAGGCTACTGGGATAAAAAAGTTCCAACCGGGAAATATTTGCCGACGAGGGCGCAATCTGCGGCAAGTGTGACGGAATGTTTGTCTGCGAGACTGATGTGACCCCACGCGGAGCTGGACACTGCTGAAGCGAAAATATCGCTAAGGAAGGTGTTCCATGGCCGACAAGCCGGCAAACCCAGGACCCGGCCCCGGCGGCCACTTGAAACTGTACCGGGCGCGGCCACTTCAAAGTGTACCAGCCCGAGCGTAGTGAATGCTGTCGTAGGTTAGTTTAAGCCGTGGCCTTAGCCTTCCGGCTTCGGGCGGTGATGCTATGCTCGTGGAGGC
>DATJTD010000022.1:0-4866 GCA_035503775.1 Candidatus Acidiferrales bacterium | reverse complement strand
ATGATGTAACCACCAACGGCTAAGGCGCCGTTGTTTCCGACGTTGCGTGCTCCCGAAGAGGTTCCCAGGATGGTATTGACGAGCCCGGCGGTCAGCAGCGCTTCGACAACGCAGGCTTTCATGTCGCTCAGGCCAAGGCCGGGGAGCGTTGCACCGAATCGGCCTTGGGTGCCGAGGAGATACCCCAGGCAATCTGCGGCAGCTACACCACCGACGGCTTGTGCAACGATATAGCCGGGGACGCGCGACCACGGGAAGTTTTTTCGTACGGCGAAGGCCAGGGTTACCACGGGGTTCAAGTGCGCGCCACTGACGGCTCCCATGAAGTAGATCGTCGCCATGACCATGAGGCCGGGGGCGACGACGCGCATGCCGAGGGTCACGGCCCCGGCTGACCGTTCTTCCACGACGGCACCCCCGACAGCGACGAGTACCAACAAGAACGTACCCCACGCCTCGGCAAACACGCGCTGCCACTCGAATGCGGGGTCGAAAAAATGACGTGTAGCACGGCGCTGCTCTATCTGCACCGGCCGCGTCGGATCGAGCGGATCACTCAAAAAAGGGCCTCCCTCATCGAGCACGCAAGTCAGGCGCGCAAGCTTCGGGAGGCGGGCAAGGAACCCGTTCCTTCGGGACTCTTCCGGTTACTTGCGATCGAGGACGGCGCGCACCGATTCTTCCTCACCCGGCCGTGCGCGAACGCCGACCAAAATGCCGTTCTGTTCCGGGTCGCCGGTTTTGCGCTTTGCGCGCCCGTCGGGGACGCCCGCGCCGACCAATGCCCCGACCATACCGCCGGTGAGTCCGCCGGTACCGGCCCCTGCCAAGATGGCAATAGGTACCGAGATCACCGGGGCGGCCATCCCTGCGATGACGGCGCCGACGGCACCGCCCAGTGCAGCGCCCGCGCCGACGCCGGCAACGACCCGGTGGTTGCCCGGATCCTCGGCGTCTTCGGTCCCCGTCCCCGACTGGGGAACGACGCTGATCTCCGTCGGCGGATATCCAAGGTGCTCGAGGCGGTCGACCGCGCGTTTCGCCGTCTGCGTATCCGGAAAGACTGCGCTAATTCGTTTGTCTTCCATGTGGTACGTCGTACCCCGTTGAGGCCGCGGCATATCGCGATAGGCGGATGGCGGCGGTGGTCTCCACCGCCGCCATGTAAGTTGAGTTCGCTTCGCTTGGGAAGGAGGCTAGAGAGAGGACCGGTGGGTTGCAGTCTCGGTGACGAGTTCGTCGTCCTCGTCGTCGTCCGCGTACTCGACGGCACCGTCTTCGAGAATTGCGCGGACGTTGGGTTCGTCGCCTGGGCGCGCCGTTACGCCGATAATCAAACCACCCTCGGCGAGTTCGCGTTCGTAATGCTTCGCGTGGTCTTCGGGGATACCGACGCCGACGAGCGCGCCGATTACGCCACCGGCGGCACCTCCGGCTCCAAGCCCCGCGAGGGCTGCTGCCGCTGGTCCGGCAATCAGCGGGGCCGCAGCGCCGCCCGTTGCAACAATGGTGCCCGTCGCGGCGACGCCGGCGAGGATTGCACCGAGCGCACCACCGTAGGTGGCGCCGATGGTTGCATCGGTCGCGACTTGCCGTTCTTTCGTCCCCGTGATCGAGCCGTTCGGCGCTTCGTTCGTGATCACGCTGATCTCGCTACGCTCGTATCCGAGATCCTCGAGTTCTTCTACGGTGCGTTCCGCCTCCGCACGGTCGTGAAAGACTCCGGTGATAAATCTGGCCATCTGTCATCCTCCCTTTCCTAGAAGTCAACTGGCCACATTCGTACCCATTTCGGGGCCAGCTGACGCGAAATTGCTCGTCTTACCGGCGACCTGCCGCCG
The DNA here is from genome assembly GCA_035503775.1 of Candidatus Acidiferrales bacterium. Lineage (GTDB taxonomy): Bacteria > Vulcanimicrobiota > Vulcanimicrobiia > Vulcanimicrobiales > Vulcanimicrobiaceae > DATJTD01. The sequence continues at coordinate 3,025 of DATJTD010000022.1, read as the reverse complement.
CTCAACTTTGCGACCTCTTCTTGCCAGTTGGCAAAGAGAAATATATTCCGTAACGGCTGATGGTAACGTGAAAAGATGGATATCAACCTTTGTGGTAGCGCGAACCATATACGTGGTGTTTCATTAGTACCGTAATAACAATTTGGCGCTGACGGTAAGTCGCGCGCCAGCTTTGTTATGAGTAAAGGAGGTACTCGTGAAAAATGTATTCACTTTCGCTGTCGCTTTGGCGGCGGTGTTCTCCGTTGCGGCGTGTGGGAGCCGTTCTTCGGTGCCGCCGATGCCGGAGGTCGAGTCGAGAGCTCTCAGCGACGCCATCGTGACGACCGGCGGTCAGCCGGTCTGCAGTGATCCGCGGCCCCACTATGCCAATTGTTTCGCCGTCCTGGTGCAAGCGCCGCAGTCGAGCGGCGGGGTGACGCCGTTCGCCAAGGCGACGCCGCTTATCTACGGGTACCACCCGGCGGATTTGCAGAAAGCCTACAACCTCGATGCAAATCATGGAAAGGGCAATCTCGTTGCGATCGTCGACGCGTTTGGCGATCCGAATCTTGCAGCCGATCTCAGTTACTATCGAAAGGCTTTCGGTTTGCCGACGTGTACGACGGCGAACCACTGCTTTCGCATCGTCGACGAAAACGGCGGAACGTCGTATCCGTCGCCGAATCCGGGCTGGGCCGTCGAGCAATCGCTCGACGTGGATATGGTTTCGGCCAATTGCCCGCGATGCGACATTCTCATGGTGCAAGCTGCCTCCAACGGTTTCGGCGATCTCGCCGCAGCCGTCGACGAGGCCGCTAGCCTCGGCGCGGTGGCTATCAGCAACAGCTATGGAGCCGCGGAGTTCGACGACACGACGCTCGAGGCCGCGTACGATCACCCCAACATCGCTATTACCGTCAGCGCCGGCGACGGCGGCTACGGCGTTTACACACCGGCCTCGTTCCCCAGCGTGATCGCCGTGGGCGGTACGACACTTTTGCCCGTGCCCAACGCGCGAGGGTACAACGAGAGCGTCTGGCCCGGTACCGGTAGCGGTTGCAGCGCATATTACGCCAAACCGGCTTGGCAGCTCGACCCGGATTGCCCCACGCGAATGGTAGCGGACGTAGCATACGACGCCGATCCGCAGAGTGCAGTCGCGTTTTATGATAGCTATCCGAATACGACGCAGACGGCGAGCGGCTGGGGCGAGGTCGGAGGAACCTCGATCGGCGCACCGGCGATCGCCGCCATCTTTGCCCAACGGAGCCACCCTGCGGGCAACGCGTCGAGCCTCTATGCGGCCAACGCGCCGCTCTTCGGTATTACCAGCGGCACCAATTCGGCGACGGGATGCGCGTTCGCATATTTCTGCACGGGAGAAGTCGGCTACGACGGCCCCGGCGGCAACGGATCGCCCGATGGAGACGGTGCCTTCTAACGGCCGTGCGGACGACGACCGTAGAGGCGTCGCAATTCGTCTTTTGCGGCTTCGAGGGTCCGTCTTCGCTCCGCCGTGAGGTTGTCACCGGCGCGGTTGACGTAGAACGTCAGCATCGACATCGCCGACCGAAAGGGTGAACTCGCCCGACGTCGTTTGCTCCGATCGGCAGAGCGCTTGAGCGATTGCGCGATAGCCGTCGGGTCTTTGAGGGCAAAGACCCCTTGATCCAAATCGAGTGCATTGCTGTGCGCGGTCACCTCACCGGACCACCGTTTGGTGCTCACGAGTGCCGCCTCTGCGGATGAACCCCGAGATCATGCCACGATGACTCGGTCAATTCGACGCCGTAGTGCTTGGCCGCACGCTTGATGTTCGCAAACGCGAGCTCGCGCTCGGCATCCGTGACGCCGGTGACTTGATCGAAGCGCGCGACGGCGTTCCGGACGTGGCGCGCGTCGGTGAGCGGCTCTTTGCGTTCCTTCGGGAAGGCGTAGACGCTATCGGGCAGATCGGTCTGCGCGGTGAGGCGCCCATGCTTTTCGTGAGGTTTCCAGGTTGCTCTCATGCGATACTGATAGCCGCGGCCGGGCAGCGCAAAACACCGTCGGCTGTTGCGTTACGCATTACGGCGCTTGTCCGCTCCGGTGAGCGGCTCCAGTCGCGCCGGTGGTGACCGTCGACGTCTACGGACCCCCCGCATATTAGGGAGCGAAACCCTTTGGAGTTTTGCTGAAGTCCTTTGTGGGAAAACCGCCATTCTCACTTCCCTCCTGTCACGTTGGAAATGCAAGCCACCACTGACCGTAGCGCCGCCATTGCGCTGGACATTCTCGCCAAGATCTTTCGTGAGGATCTCGGGCGGCGGCTCGCTGTGCGGCTCTGGGATGGCACCCAAGTGCCGGCCTGCAGCGATCGCGCGCCGGCTTTCATCGTCAACGCTCCGTACGCTCTGCGTGCAGCCTTGACGCCGCCGTTGGATCTCAATCCCGGCCGCGCATTCGTGAGCGGCCTCATCGACGTCGAAGGCGACATCGTCGATGCCGTCGACGTCTTCATGCGCGGTCTCGGACGAATCTCGAATGCCGCCGCCGTTCCGCTCTTGGGACAGCTCCTGCGCTTGCCCAAACCGCCGGCATTTGCCGACCGGGGTGAGGCGCAACTGCGCGGGGTTGCGCACTCGCGGCGCCGCGATGCGCAGGCTGTCGGCTTTCACTACGACCAGTCGCTGGAATTCTATCGCAATTTTCTCGATGAGCATCTGGTCTACTCGTGCGCCTATTTCGACGATGGTGTCGAGACGTTGGCCGACGCGCAGCTCGCCAAGATCGACCACCTCTTTCGCAAACTCCGGCTCGCCCCGGGAGAACGACTGCTCGACATCGGCTGTGGGTGGGGCGCGCTGGTCTTGCGTGCGGCTGCACACTGGGGCGTTCAGGCCACCGGCATTACCTTGAGCCGTTCACAGTACGAGGAAGGGCGGCGGCGGATTGCGCAGGCGAATCTCGAAGATCGCGCGACGATCGAGCTGTGCGATTATCGAGATCTGGGCGGACGCACCTTCGACAAGATCGTTAGCGTCGGCATGTTCGAGCACGTCGG
>DATJTD010000021.1:0-9064 GCA_035503775.1 Candidatus Acidiferrales bacterium | reverse complement strand
TCGCGTACGCCTAACCGAGACGATTCTCCCGGAAACGATCTTTGCGGCCTTCCATTGGGGCGGCAGCGCGACGATCAACGACGTCGTCGGCGGAACACTCGATCCCATCTCGAAGATGCCGCCGTTCAAAGCTTGCGCCGTGAAAATCGAAGCGATCGACGAACCTTCGGTCGTTAGCACGACGGGCGAGCGATTCACGTATGACGGCTCAGGCTAGATTGCCGCTTTTCGCTAGTCGTCATAAATAACGTGCCCGAAGTCTGGACAAATGGCGAGCTATCGGCAATCGAGGCGCAGCGCTTGTATCAAGTCGTCATAAAAAAACGTGCGCTGTGCCCGTCAGTTGGCCATGCCCGTTCGGTCGAGGACCGGTTACTATCGGCTCACACGCTTCCACACCGACGCGAGGATGGTCGTTACATGAAACGCGCCTGGGCGACGCTGTTCGCCGCATTCCTGCACTTCGACACTTCGTTCATGGTTTGGGTCATTCTCGGACCGCTGGCGCTCTTTATCGCCAAAGACCTGAATCTTTCGATCACCCAGAAGGCGTTTCTCGTCTCGATTCCACCGCTGGGGGGCGCCTTTTTCCGCATTATCTTGGGCCTGCTGAGCGATCAGTATGGTGCCAAACGCGTCGGCGTCGCGTCGATGGCGATTACGCTCCTCCCCCTTGCACTGGGATGGTTTGCCGGGACGACGTACGCGATGATGCTCGCGATCGGTTTCTTGCTCGGTATCGCCGGTGCGAGCTTTGCGGTTTCGTTACCGCTGGCAAGTCGTTGGTTTCCCCCGGAACGACAAGGTATCGCGATGGGCATCGCCGGTGCGGGCAACAGTGGAACGGTCCTCTCCACGCTCTTTGCGCCTCGCCTCGCAGCGCACTTCGGGTGGCATGCGACGATGGGGCTTGCCATGATCCCGGTGCTCGTGGCACTCGTGGTCTATGCAGCACTCGCCTCCGACAGCCCGACGCAGCCCACGCCCAAGCACTTGGCAGACTATCTGCGGGTCCTGCGCGTCGCCGAGACGTGGTGGTTTTGCCTCTTTTACTCGATCACGTTCGGCGGATTTCTCGGATTCGTGAGTTATCTTGCCATCTATTTCAACACGGCGTTCGGCGTCGATAAAGTGGCCGTCGGCGTGCTGGTGGCCATCGCTTCGCTCTTCGGCAGCGTTGCGCGTCCCATCGGGGGGTACATCGCCGATCGTATCGGCGGCGTCAGCGTTTTGCGCGTGGTCTTCGTCGTCTTTGCGATGCTCACGTTTGCGATCGCGACGTCGCGGTCGCTGGGAGTGACGCAACTCCTAGTCTTCGGCGCGATCACGTGTCTGGGCGCCGGGAACGGGGCCGTCTTCCAAATCGTCCCGCAGCGCTTCCCCAAAGAGATTGGCGTCATCACCGGCATCGTGGGCGCCGCCGGCGGACTCGGCGGCTTCTATCTTCCGAACCTTTTGGGCACCTTGCGCGCGCTCTCGGGAACGTTTGCGAGCGGCTTCGTCACGCTCGGTTCGCTTGCGCTGCTCGGTGCGGTGTTGATCACGATCGTTTCGCGCAGCTGGTCGTCATCGTTCTTGACGCGGGCCAAGACCTCGTACGCCTTCGCACTAGAGGAAGCGTAGGCGCTAGCGATGGCCCTGCGCATCGAAGACGTCAAAGCTGCCGGCATCAAGGTTGACGTCGACCGGCTCGCCGAGACTGGTTTTGCTTCGATCTCCGATGAAGATCGTTATCGGCTCAAGACGCAGGGCGTCTGTGCGCAGCGGCAGGTCGGTGTCTTCATGCTGCGCATTCGCGTTCCGGGCGGCAAGGCGACGACCGTCCAGCTTCGACGTGTCGCCGACTTGGCGGAGCGTTACGCACGGCCGGGCGTGCACGTCACAACGCGTGGAGGCCTGGAGATTCACCACGTGCGAATCGAGGACGTCACCGCGATCTGGCGTGAGCTTGCCGAAGTCGGGCTCACGACGAAAGGAACCTGCGGCGATACCCTGCGCAATGTCATCGCCTGCGCTCACACGGGCACCTACGCCGGCGAAGTCTTGCCGCTCGAGCCATTCGTTGCGCTTTTGCACGAGCACATCGTCGCGATAAGCGACGGCCTCAATATCTCTCGCAAGATCAATGTCGCAATTGCATGCTCGCCGGACTGCGACGAGCATGTGGCCACGAGCGACGTGGGATTTGTTGCGACGCCCGGGGGTGCGGGCGCACTGCCCACCTTCACGCTTTGGGGCGCCGGAGGTCTGGGAGCGACGCCGCGTTTGGCGATCAAACTGCGGGAAGGCATCGCCCAGACGGACATGCTAGCGGCCTTCGATGCGGTCGTTGCGATCGGCGCGAGGTATGCCGATCGATCGAGCCGGGCGAAGGCAAAGATCAAGCTGCTCGTCGAGAACCTCGGTGCTGATCGTGTACGTGGCATCTTCGACGAAGAGTTTGCGCGTGCGAAAGCCGCCGACGCGGGTCCGGTTTTTCAATTCGAGGCGTCGCCGGGCGTTGCCCAACATGATATCGTTGCTCCCCTCGCCGGAGTCGTCGCGCAAAAGCAGGTCGACCGATTCACCATTCCGGTGCTCATTCCAATGGGTGAGATAGCTTCGCAGGCATTGCGAGAGCTCGCGGCGATCGCCGATCGCTTCGCCGGGGGCGACGTTCGGCTCACTCCGGATCAAAATGCGGAGTTGCAGCACGTGCACGGCAAAGACGTCGCCGAAGTGGTGGGCGCCGTCGAGGCGGCAGGGTTGCGTGTCCGCGGACGCGGCGGCATCTCCGACGTCGTCTCCTGCGTCGGCTTGGAGTACTGCCCGCTGGCCGTCTCGCACTCGATGTCGATGGGGGAGGAACTTTCCCAAGCGTTTGCCTCCTTGCGCGACGATCCGCGCTACGTGGATTTTCGTATTCACGTCAGCGGCTGTCCGCATTCGTGCGCCAAGCATCAAGTTGCGGACATCGGCCTCGCCGGCGCGATCACCGAGGTCGATGGAAAGCGCGTGGAAGCGTACGCGTTCTATCTCGGTGGTAACGCACGTGAGCGTCGCCTCGGTGCCATGTTTCCAAAGAAGGTGCCCCGTACGCTGGTCGTCCGTGCAATTGAGAGATTGCTGCGGGATTACGAGACGTTATCGCTCGCAGGAGAACGTTTTTCGCAGACGGTGGCGCGGATCGGAACCGAGCCTTTCTTTCAGACGCTGCAAGCGGCCCTTGACGGTATCACCCTCGCTCTACCGCAGGTGCGTGAAGGAAAACTCGTCGTCATCGGCAACGGGATGGCCGGCGCGCGCTTCGTCGAGGAGCTACGTTCGCGCGCGAGCGAAGCATTCGAGATTACGGTATTGGGCGAAGAGTCGTACGGCGGCTATAACCGCATCATGCTTTCCGGTGTGCTCGGCGGCTTTCGCGCCGCCGAGGAGATCGTCACGCATCCCTTGCCTTGGTACGAGGATCGGCGCGTAACCTTACGTACCGGGGTGCGCGTCGTTGATATCGACCGCAAGCGCAAGATCGTTACCTGTTCGGACGGATCGAGCGTAGCGTATGACGCGCTCGTTCTCGCCACCGGAAGCCGTCCATTCGTACCTCGTATCGAAGGTTTAGACGCAAAGCACGTCTTTGTCTTCCGTACGATCGACGACTGCGCGCGGATTCGGGAGGCGGCGGTCGGGGCACGACGGGCTATCGTCCTCGGCGGCGGTTTACTCGGCCTCGAGGCCGCCGCAGGGCTGCACGCGCTCGGCGTCTCGACGACGGTCGTCCATCTCATGCCGACGCTGATGGAGCAACAACTCGATCGCGAAGGCGGCCTTGCGTTACAACATCGTATCGAGGCGATGGGGATCGCCGTGCACACCAATGCCAAAGCCGCGCGCGCCTATGATGACCAAACCGGCCGCGGCATCGAACTGGCGGACGGTCGTCGCATTCCAGGCGACTTGATCGTGCTCTGTTGCGGGATCGTTGCGAATACGGAGCCGGCGCGAGCGGCCGGCTTGCGCGTTGAACGCGGCATCGTCGTCGACGATGGAATGCAGACGGAGGATCCTTCGATTTTTGCGCTCGGAGAATGCGCGCAGCATCGCGGAACCATGTATGGCCTCGTCGAGCCGCTGTGGGAGCAGTGCGTCGTGTTGGCCGAGCGTTTGAGCGGAAAGCGAAACGGTTATGCCGGATCGCGCGTCGGCACAAAACTCAAAGTCGCCGGCGTCAATGTCGTTGCGCTGGGCGAGCGAGAACCGCGCCCCGGGGACGAGGCGGTCGCATACCTCGACGGCGAAGGCCGCTATCGACGCGCGATCGCTCGCGGGGGAGTCCTCGTGGGGGCGCAGGTAGTCGGCGACGCATCCGCTGCCGCCTCGTTCTCCAAGGTTTTCGATCGCGGTGCGGCACTCCCGGGATCGTTGCTGAGTCTCGTATTCGGCGGCGACGGCGCTCCGGCCGCCGCACCGTCTGCGGGCGCCGGTAATGAACGCGTCTGCATCTGCAACGATGTCGGCCGCTCGGCAATTCAACGCGCAATCGATGCAGGCGCCCACGATGTCGCCGAGATCGGACGGGTCACGACTGCCGGAACGGGGTGCGGTACTTGCCGCGGTGAACTCGCGGCCATGGTGATTGCCGCGCAGGGAGCCGTGCCCTCGTAGCCGGCGATCTCGCTTACGGCAGCATCGCGCAAATGCGCTCGTACTCCTGGGGAGTATTCACGTTGATGAACGGGAGTTCGTCGTGAACGTCGACATAACGTGTGCGCAGGCGTTCGATCACGGGTCGCGGTGAGCCGACACCCGCGGCAAATAGCGGCAACCCTTCGCGCAAAAACGCCGAACGCGAATAGATCGCGACGAGCGGCTCGATCATGCTCCGGCCGCCAACGGCACGGCGGGGAACAATCGCCTCCACTTCCTCCACCGTGTAAGCGGCGAGCCGATCGACGAAGCTCGCGTCGAGGAACGGCGCGTCGCCGGGGGCAACAAATACCCAATGCGTCGCGATCTCATCCATCGCCGAGAGGATGCCGGAAAGCGGTCCGCGCCGCATCCAGCGGTCGACGATTATCGGCGCGTCCAGAATACGTCGAAGGTCCGGCGCGCCGAGCGCGTCGCATGCAAGATACGTGGGGTATCGGCCGCTGAGGTTGCGATGGACCCGCGCCACCATCGCTATACCGCCGACGTCGAGGAAAAGTTTGCCGCGTAATCGCGTTGCCTCGCCGCCTGCCAGTAGTACGATACTGAGGTCTACCACCGGTCGTAACCTTAGACGTGAGCGATCGGTACGGCGTTCCAGTCGAGAACCTCGACCGGAACGGTGTGGCCGGCCAAGAGGTATCCGCTGCCGGGCTCGACCACGATGAGCGCGTTTGCTTCCGCCGAGGTTCTTACTCGCGACGAGCATTGATTCACCAGCGGTGTTACGCTCAGGGATTCGCCGCGGATCACGAATGTCCCGAATGAGAGGCAATGGTGCCGCTCCTTGCGCTCGACGACCCCGTCGAGCATCGCAGGGACGGCCGCCCGGTATGCGTCCGAATGACCGGCAAATCGGCGAACGATGCCGCGTACGAGAGCGACGTAAGCGATATGTGCTGCCGCGGGATTTCCAGGCAATACGGCAACAAGGCATTCACCCAACCGCGCAAACCCGGTCGGCCTCGCCGGACGCAGCGCAACCGAATCGAAGAAAAAGGAGGCACCAAGCGTGCGGAGGACGCCCTTGACGAGATCGCGCTCTCCGGCAGAGGCGCCGCCCGTGATAATGACGAGATCGCTCACACGAGACGCGCATTCAAGTGTCGTTCGTACGGCGGTCTCCGTGTCGGAAGCGTGTTCGATGAACACCACGTCGGCTCCGTCGTGTTCGAGGTAGGCGGCGAGCATTGCGCTGTTGCTGTTACGAATCTGTCCGGGTTTCGGCTTCTCGTCGGGAGAGACGATCTCGTTACCAGTCGAGACGAGTGCAATGCGAGGGCGGCGATGGACGGCGACGGTGGTGTATCCTCCGGCGGCGAGAAGAGCAACGCGCCCCGGCGTGAGTACGTCGCCGGCCCGGACGAGTATGTCACCGCGCTTGGCATCCTCACCGGGCGCAAACACGTTCTCACCCGAAGCCAGCGGCGAAAAGAGCGTAATTGTATGGCGGCCAAGCTCTACGACCTCAAAGGGAACGACGGCGTCCGCGCCGGCGGGAAGCGCCGCACCGGTCGCAATCGTCACGGCACGGTGCGCAGGCAAAGACGTGGGGTTATCGCCCGCGTAGGTCCCGCCTATGACCCTGAGACGCAGCGGTTCGGCTCGGCTCGCCGTGAGGGTCTCGGAGGCGCGCAGCGCAAAGCCGTCCATTGCCGAACGCGCGAAGGGCACGATATCTTCGGAGGCGCGTAGGCCAAAGGCGGCAGTACGTCCATTCGCCGCGAGCAGCGGTACGCGCTGCGCTTCGAGAGGTTTCACGGCAGCGAGCAGCATCGCCCGAGCTTCCGGAAACGCAATTTGCGTCCGGGCGCCGGCTTCAGCGTTCGCGAGGACCTCCATCGAACAGTCCGTTCGCCGCCGGCGCGATTTCGCATTCGTGTGACGACGCCGTGCAAGAGACGTGGCCTACGAGTCTTGAACGAATCCTAGCGCGAATGGACGAGGTTGTCGTCGAGCACGACGACGGCGCGCGGGGCGTGCTTGACGTTGCCTGACTAATTCACGACGACCGCACTCATACTCCACGGCGGCAAGGTCACGCTGAACGTCTGGTTCCATGCTCCGGTCGTAGATGAGACCGGCCCGACCCACTGATTCGTCTCGGACTGATCGTACTGCGCCTTGCCGTAGGTCGTGATTGAAAGTCCCGTACCGGAGGTCTTCGCGCTGATGGCAACCGGTACGGTGACCGCCGACGTCTCATTGAGGTTGAACAGAAGCAGCGCGTAGCTGCCCTTGTACGTCGAGGCGTAGGCGCGGACGTTCGTAAGCGTGCTGCTGACCGTGACCGGCAGCATGTGCTCGCCGTTGTTCACGAAGTGCGAGGCGACTTCGTAGGCGTCAGCCGTCGGCAACAGCGTCCCGCGCGCAACCGGCGTTGCGTTGGTGCAGCCCGATTCGGGAACTCCGTCGGAAAAGATCATGTACCCGCCGAAGTTCTGCCAGCCGTAGAGTGACGAGCTGAAATTAGCGCTCGATGCGTCGCTGCATCCACCGTAGCCTAACCACCACGTTGCGCGTGCAACCCCGTTGTTGAGTGCCTCTCCAACGACCTGCCCGGCGAAAAGCGCTTGGGTGACTGACGTTGTCTGTTTTCCCGGATCTGTATAAACCGAACCGAGTTCTCCGAGCATGATTGGAACTCGTTTGCCATACTGCGTCAGTTCGGCCTGGAGTAGCTTCACCGTGGCGGTCAGGGCTTGTGGTGCCTGCGTAAGTAAATACGAGTCGGACTCCTGCCCGGGCGACTGAGCGTACCAATGGAGTTCTACGAAATCGTACTTGGCCTTGGAAAGAACGATTGGATCCCAGGCAGTGGGTGATGGGTCGGCTACTGGGTCCACGACGACACCGACCATTGAAGTCGGATCGGCCGCCTTCATATCCGGGTAATAGCCTGTCGCAACGGCATTTGCATACGTCGTCGGGTCGTGCGCCGGCGAATGCAGATCGTATTCCCAGCTGCCGTACTCTTCGTTGCCGACTGTCCACCACTTGACGCCGTAATTTTTTGTAACATTTGAGTAGGTGACCCAGGCGGCTGCCTCGGTAGGATCGCCGGGCCCACTGCAGCTCGCGTTGGACCCGTAGTTCACGGTAATGGCTACATTCAGGGTTGCGGGTATCGCTATATCTTGCATGAAGTTGTCAAACGTGTCGTTGGCGTTCAAATAGCCTTGGTCACACAACGTGTTAGTTTGCCAGTGGTACAAGTCTGAATCCGAACCACCCGGCCATCTGGTTGCGGCGAGGCCGGCTGTTTGCATCGATGCGGCGAGTCCCGACTGCGTGATGTCATACCACACGGCCATGTTGGCGCCAAGTACGAGGTTCGAGACGGTTGCACCGGGGTTCGCCGCGTTGACAGTGATCAGCGCGCTCCCGGCCGAGGTCGCGACCGCGGTCGGGGTGGGCGTGGTTGCCGGTGTCGCCGTAGGCGCACGCGTCGGCGTAGCAGTCGGCGAAGCGAGAGGGGGAGAAGGAGACGGAGTCACCGGCGCGGACGACGGTGACGGCGATGACGAGGCAACCGGCGTTGGCGTATGGGCCGGAGTCGACGAGGCCGTCGCCGGCGCTGTGGACGGCGTCGGTGTCGGCATTGTGCTTGACGTGGGTGAAGGTGGGCTAGCGGCGGTCGGGGTAGCGCTCGAGATCACAGGGGACGCAGAGGGAGAACCTGATAAAGTCGGTGTCGGAGACGACGAAGCACCCGGCCGCGATGTCGCAGCCGGCATACCGGTCGGCGCCGGCGCGTTGCCTAGTCCCCCCGAGCAGCCGGGCACAAGCGCCACGAGCGCGGCCGCAAATATGAAGTCGCGAGTTCTGTTCATAGCTTGTTTGTCCCCCCGCGCCAGGGGCGCCTCGCATTCGCATCCATTGCCGAATTCGTCATTCCGCACGGCATCGTGATGTTCCGTGAGTGCGAACACCGCTATTGTTAGAATTTCCAAATGGTGGGAATGCATCGCGTCGGCAGTTGCTATTGAACCATAGCAAAGGAAGCAATCTTATGTGCGACGTGGGGCCTCAGGTTTATCACCACGGCTGCCGTTTTTAAGGATTGTCGCCAGGTTTCCGAATCCGACCAGAATCCGCTTGCCGTAATGCGCAGTTTTACCTTCCCGGTTGGCACATAGAGGCTGGAGCGACGGATCGACGGGCCGCTCCCGGCATCTTTCCAATTCATAACGACTTATTTTCTCGTTGGGTTACTGGGGTAAGTGCGTCGCACCAATGATTTGGAGTTGACCCGGTTCCGTGGATACTTTCCTTCTTACGGAGAAAGAATCCACCATGGCAAAGCGCCGTACATACCCGCCGGAGTTCCGGCGTAAGATCCTCGACCTGGTCCGCTCCGGCCGCAGCGTAAACGAGGTCG
>DATJTD010000020.1:0-4350 GCA_035503775.1 Candidatus Acidiferrales bacterium | reverse complement strand
CACATGGATACACCTCATTCTGATTTGTCCAGCCTGTATTGATATATCCACCGCCGGGGTTTATAAAAGATATGGACTCCGCGTTTCCCGTCGTCGACGCGCTAATGCCGGTCGCCACTCCAGCATCAACGATATCATTACCATTAGAGTCGTACGCATTGAAGTACATGTTCCCGCTTTCGCCCGGCTGAAGACTGACATCGCATGGCGGAACTATGTAACCGTATGCGGCATTGATTCCTTGACTGGAGTACGTCCGAATGTATGCACCACCACTGCCGCCGGTCGGAGGATAGCTCAAGGGCCTAATGGACTGATCGCTTGCTAGGCGCCTATAAAGAGCTTTCTGTCCGTTGTGTCTAAGGGCGGCGCTTTGAACAGTGGACATCGGCTGGATTCCAAAGCCCAATGCAACACGATTTGATAAAATTTTTCCTGTAGAACTAACGTAAACAAAGTCACCGCTGAAGAGATTGCCGAGCTGATACGTGAGGCCGGCGAACGAGCCGCGCACGTCACCGGGCGAGAGCTCGTTCAAGTGCACCGGGATGATGCCCCACGCACCTTGCACGAAGAACTGCATCAAGAAACCACCTAGTGCGAGCAGCGGCGTCGCCGGCGAGAAGACCCACAATGGGACCATCACCGCAGCGAAGGCGACGGCGACCAAGATCGAGCGCTTGCGGCCGAAGCGCTGCGAGAGAAATCCGAAATACGTACCGCCGACGATCGCCCCAATGTTGGCGATGATCGTGATCAGTGACGTCTGGCCGACGCCGAAGCCGTGCTGCTTCTGCAAAAAAGTCGGGTACAGATCCTGCGTGCCGTGCGACATGAAGTTGAACGCCGTCATCAGGAGAATCGCGTAGATGAACAGTAGCGGCTGCCTGCTGAAAGCCCGCAGGATGTTCCCGCGCTCGCCGATCGGACGAGCCTGGCCGCTCTCCCAAACCGGCGACTCCTTGACTTGCGAGCGGATGTAGAAGACGAGCAGTGCCGGCAAGACGCCGACGACAAACATTCCGCGCCAGCCGAGGTGCGGGAAGACCAGAAAATAGGCGACCGCCGCGAGCAGATAGCCGGCGGCGTATCCTTCTTGAGGATGCCGCTGGCAAGACCGCGCGTCCGAGTCGGCAGTGTTTCGAGTGCCAAGGCCGCGCCAACGCCCCATTCGCCGCCCATTCCAACGCCATACAACGCGCGCAAGATCAGGAAGATGGAGAAATTCGGAGCGAACGCCGTTAGCAACTCCATGAGCGAGTAGAAGAGGATGTTCACCATCAGTGGGCGCTTGCGTCCCCAGCGGTCTGCCGCCATACCGAAGAGCAGCGCACCGAGCGGCCGGAACATCAGCGCGATCGTGATCGCAAAGGCCGTGACGGGAATCGATTGATTGAACTCCGCCGCGATCTTCCCGAGGACGAACGTCACGAGGAAGAAGTCGAACGCATCGAGTGTCCAGCCTAAAAACGCCGCCGCGAAGGCTCTGCGCTGGTACGGTTCGAGCTCCCGCAGAAGCGCGATTGGCCCGGGATTTGTCGTCGCCGACGATGCAGCCGCCATAGTACCGTTGCTATACCCTGGGGGGTGTTTGACGCAAGAGGCGAGCGATTGCTTGGCTGCCGAATTTGATCGCCTCTATTTGATCGGCGCTACTCGAGGCATCATCCACGGGAGGAGTATCTGATGCGTGCGCTGCGTTTCGGCCGTTTCGGTGATCCGTCCGTTCTCGAACTCGTGGATCTTCCGGATCCGGCTCCGGGCGACGGCTTCGCTGTCGTTCGCGTGCAGGCAGCTTCGATCAATCCGAGCGACGTCAAGAACGTCGAAGGCGCAATGGAGGGGACGGTTTTGCCGCGCACACCCGGCCGTGACTTCGCGGGCATTGTCGAACACGGTCCCGCGGAGTGGCTTGGTGCAGAGGTCTTCGGCACCGGCGGCGATCTCGGCTTCACCGTCGACGGCAGTCATGCGGAGTTGCTCCTCGTGCCGGTCGCTGCGCTGACTCGCAAGCCCGCGGCCTTGAGCGCCACGGAGGCGGCCAGCGTTGGCGTCGGCGCCGTCGTCGCATGGCTCGGGCTCATCGAGTACGCCGCACTCGCTCCGGGCGAGCGCGTCGCGGTCGTCGGCGTCAGCGGAGGCGTCGGCACGGCGGTCGCTCAGTTAGCGCGTTGGCGCGGCGCCGCGCAGGTGATCGGTGTCGACCAGCAAGCGCCGGCGCCGGGGACGCCGGCTGCACGCTGCATCGACCAATTCATCTTCTCAGGCCCTGCATTCGCTGCCGCGGTGCGTGAGGTGGCAGGCGGCGCCGGCGTGGACGTCGTCTTCGACGCCGTCGGCGGGGTGACGTTCGAGCCGGCGCTGACGAGCCTGGCACATCGCGGGCGCCTCGTCGAGATCAGCGCCACCGGGCGCCGGCGTGTCGATTTCGACCTACGCGATTTCTATCATAACGAGAGCCGCATCATCGGCGCGGATAGCCGCAAACTCGATGCGAGCGCCTCTGCAGAACGTCTTGCGGCGATGCTCGAGCCGTTCGAGAGCGGTGCGCTGGCGCCCCCACCCATCGATCAGACCTTGCCCTTGGAGCGCGCGGTCGACGGGTACGAGCGCGTGGCGAAGGGTGCACCCGGCCGTATCGTGATCACGCCTTAAACGTCCTCACCTAGCCGACGGCGGTTCTCTTCTCAGCCGTCTCTTTCAGTGCGGCAAGAATTTCGGGAAGGTGCTGCCCGATTTGTTCGGCCACCGGTTTCCCGAAGAGAACCGAGGCGGGTCCGGTCACCTCGGCAGATTGACTGATTCGTGTTCCGTTGTCGACGGCGTCAATTGCGCAGGTAAAGCGCAGGACCATCGCCGGCATCTTCGTCTCGAGCGTGAACCTCTTACCCGGAACGACTTCGATGATCGTGATGGGGTGCCGCCCCTGTTTGGTCACCAGCGTGGCCGTGGTGCCGGCGGCAAAGGGACCGTCGAGCGTTGCCGAGACCGCCTGGGGATTCCACGCCGGCCAAGAAGGCGGATCGGACCAAAGAGCCCAGAGCGTCTCCGGTGGTGCGCTCGTCATCAGTGAGGCCGTCGCCGTCGCCATTACAGTCACTTTCTCGCCGCGCGTCTCGGCAGTTGCAAAGGCAGTCGTGGCTGCTCTTCTTTGTTTCGAACGAAGACCTTCTCGACCACTGCATCACGGAGAATGGTTCTTACCTCACGGAATCGAGCGAGAGCAATTCTCGAGTCGCGTTCGTGGTTCTTCACAAGGCATCCGGACGCGAGCGACGCAGTGAGATGGCAGCAGCCGGCGGTCTCTTTTCGTATCGCCGGATTTGCCGGAGGAACGCATCACGTGATGCTGAGCAGGCTCGCCCGTGGATCCTCTGGAGCAATGCGTATTCGTACACATCGCGTGGACGTGCTGCCTTCATCGCGGAACGCTCTCCGATTTTCCACCCACTCCAACTGAGGAGCCATCGCCATGAGTATGATCACCGTCAAAGACGGGACACACATTTACTATAAAGATTGGGGCGCAGGCCAGCCGGTCGTCTTCAGTCATGGATGGCCCTTGAGTGCCGACGCGTTCGAGGACCAGATGTTCTTTCTCTCCTCGCACGGATACCGTTGCATCGCTCACGACCGTCGCGGCCATGGGCGCTCGGGCCAACCTGCGAGCGGCAACGATATGGATACGTACGCCGACGATCTCGCTGCGCTCGTCGAGAAACTGGATATCACCTCGGCGGTTCACGTTGGGCATTCCACCGGCGGCGGCGAAGTCGCGCGGTACATCGGTCGGCACGGTACCCGTCGCGTCGCCAAAGCCGTCTTGATCGGCGCCGTTCCACCGCTCATGCTCAAAACGCCGGCCAATCCCGGTGGTCTACCGATCGAAGTTTTCGATCAGATCCGCGCCTCCGTCCATAAGGACCGCTCGCAATTTTTCAAGGACCTCAGTGCCCCGTTCTATGGAGCGAACCGCGCCGGATCGACCGTTTCACAAGGCCTTCGCGATTCATTTTGGCTGCAGGGGATGTGGGCCGGATTTCCGGCGGCGTACGACTGCATCAAGGCGTTCTCGGAGACCGACTTCACGAGCGATCTCAAGCGATTCGACGTGCCGACACTGATCATTCACGGCGACGACGACCAGATCGTGCCGATCGGAGCTTCGGCGCTCTTGTCGTCGCGGATCATTCCAGACGCGCAGCTCAATATCTACGAAGGTGCGCCGCACGGCCTCTGCTCGACGCTCAAAGATCGCGTGAACGCCGATCTGCTGGAATTCATCAAAGCCCCTGTGCAGCAGCGCGTCGCCGTCGCGCCGTAGTCCCGTGCGGTCGGGGGGGGGGGGGG
>DATJTD010000019.1:0-12541 GCA_035503775.1 Candidatus Acidiferrales bacterium | reverse complement strand
AGAGAAAGGCCGTCACCGCCGAATCGACGCCGCCGGAAAGCCCCACGACGGCGTTGCGAATACCGCGCCGCTCGATGAGCTCATCGCGTAAGAAGGCTTCGAGCCAGCGTGCGGCGAGCTCCGGATCGATGCGCAAGCCTGCGACGGCGTCGTAGCGCGGAACGTCGAGCACCGGCAGCATCAGCGCCGCTCCGTCAGAAGATCGGGGAGGACCGCGCGCAGATCGCCCAGCAGTGGGAGGTTCGCGCGAGCGAGATCCACTTCGGCGAGGTCGAGCTCGCCACGCAGCACGTGTGCTCCGAGGACGGGTGCGGCGAACGGCCGCTCACCGCGCGGATTCACGATGCAAGAACTCCCGGTCATCCCCTTACCGCCTTCAAAACCGGCAAGCCCCGCATAGATGATGTAGACGCCGTGTTCGGCTGCATGCAGGCGCAGCGCCTGATGCCAGTATTCCACGCTCTCGAGTTCGCCGTCACCAGCTAGACCGCGGCCCGGCGATGCGCTGGGCACCAAAAGTATTTGCGCTCCTTTGACGGCTGCCAAGGTCGGCATGATCGAATGCCACATGTCCTCGCATATCAGGATCGCCATGCGGCCCAAGCGCGTATCGAAGGCGCCTAGACACCGGCCGCGCGAGAGAAAGCGTTCCTCATCGAAGACGCCGTAGGTCGGCAAGAACATCTTGCGGTGCACGTGCACGATTGCATGCGAGCGATGGTCGACGGTGAGATACATCGCCGCGTTGTGATACGTTCCGGCATCGTTCTCGTAGAAGCCGAAGGCGATGTCGACCCGCTTGTGCGGAGCTGCGGTGCGCCACGCAGCAGCGATCCGCGCGGCGATCTCTTCGGAGTGCATCGCCAGATCGTAGACGGCGCCTTCGAGAAAATATCCCGTGAGCGCCGCTTCCGGCAAGACGATCAG
The DNA here is from genome assembly GCA_035503775.1 of Candidatus Acidiferrales bacterium. Classification (GTDB taxonomy): domain Bacteria; phylum Vulcanimicrobiota; class Vulcanimicrobiia; order Vulcanimicrobiales; family Vulcanimicrobiaceae; genus DATJTD01. The sequence goes on along the minus strand of DATJTD010000019.1, from coordinate 11,614 downwards.
ATCGGGGGTGCCGCGCTCGGCATCCGCAGCGAGTTGCGCGAAGACCTCACCGAGCTCGCTGAGATTCCGTTCGAAGTCGCCTTTACGGGGCTTGGTTTGAACGATTGCGACCTTCACACGGCCGCCACAGCTGCCGGTACCTGCGCCTGGATCTGCGCCATGAGATCCTCGGCCGGATACGTCCAAATCTCGGCGAGGGTTGGGTGCAGATGCGGAATCTTCACGAAGTCGAAGACGGTCGCCTCATAGTGCATCGCCACGATGATCTCGTGAATGAGATCGGAGCCCTCGGGGCCGACCACGGCAGCACCCAGGATGCGGCCGCTCTGCGGGTCGGCGAGCATCTTCACGAAGCCGTCGGTCTTCCCGATCGAGATCGCTTTGCCGTGTTCGGCGAAGGGATAGAAGGAGCAACGATAGGGCCGCTGCGCCTGCGCAAGCGATTTCTCCGTCTCGCCCACGACGGCGACTTGCGGATCGGTGAAGATGGTGTGTGCCTTCTGCAAGGTGTAGTCGGCGCGCTCGGCTCGTCCGCTCAGGGCGTTACGCGCGGCGATCTCTCCCTGATAGATCGCCACGTGCACGAGCGGAAAAGCACCCGTCACGTCGCCGACGGCGAAGATATTCGGCACGCTCGTGCGCAGATCGGGCCCGACACTGATTCCCGTGACATGATGCGCGACGACGCCGGCGCGCTCCAGTTCGAGCGAGGCGATATTCGGGACGCGGCCGAGCGCGTACAGGATCTCCGCCGCCCGTGCGCTGCGCTCTTCGCCTTCTTGCAGGTACGAAACGACCTTCTCTTCGCCATCGCGCTCCACGCGCAAGAGCTGCACCCCGCTCTGCACCGTGATGCCTTCGGTACGAAAGTACAACGTCAGGGCGTCGCCGATGTCGTCGTCTTCGGACGACAGGAGCCGCGGCGAGCGGATCAGCATCGTCGTCGGCACATCGAGCCGCGCGAAGAACTGGCCGAGCTCGGTTGCGACGTAGCCGCCACCGAGCACGATGAGGGAGCTTGGGAGGCGCTCGACGACGAGGGCGTCGTCGCTGTCGATGAAGCCGGTTTCGCGCAAGCCCGCAAGCATAGGCGGCGCTACGACGCTCCCGGTTGCAATCACGAATGAAGTGGCCTGCAAGACGATGTCGTCGCCGACGTGCACTTCGCGCGCATTGAGAAATTGCGCCCGGCCCTCATAGAGCGGAAACGAGCGTAGCGACTCCGCACGGTACGACGCGAAGCCGTCGATGATCTGCGCTTTACGACGCATGACGGCCGTGAGATCGACCGCCGGCTCGCCGACGTTGATGCCCAGACGCGCGGCTTGGCGAATCTCCTGAGCCGTATCGCTGGTCGCCAGCAGCGTCTTACTCGGCATGCACCCCCGCAAGATGCAGAGGCCTCCGAGCGGACCATGATCGACCAGCGCAACCGAGGCACCGGCGTCCCGAGCCGTCCGGGCGGCCGCATAGCCCCCCGAACCCGCACCGACGACCACGAGGTCGTAACTGAACCGTTTCACACCAAGTAAGACCCTTGCACGCTGGGCGAAGTGGCAAACCTCGGTCCTGCCGCGCGAAGAAGCGGGGCCAAGCGTGACTTTGTTGGAACATTCGGCCGCAATGTCCGCTCAAGCCACCCTCGGGGAGCGTACCGCGCGGGTCGAGTCTCGCTTCCTCGAGGCGATCCGCGCCTGCGGCCCCTTCCCCTGTAGCCTCGTCGTCTCCGGAGGGCTCGCCCTCGGCTTTGCCCTCTGGTATGAGGCAGTCGCCCGCGGCCGCGTCGGCGATGCCTTCCTCGATATCGGACTGCTCGCCGGGCTGACCCTGGGCGTGATCGTGGCGCTCTCCTCGTGGTACTTTTACGGCGTCTATTTTTCGCGCCGCTGTGCCGTCGGCGTGCTTACCGCGATGCGTTGGGACGCGCTCACGTGGGCGACCTTCTTGCTGCTCATCGTCGGGATCGCCCAGCCGGTTTTCGCGTTGACGACGGGCAGCATCGTCGCCATGACCCTCGGCGTCTGGGGTTTGAGCAAGCTGCTGATCGCAGCCCGCTTCAACCAAACCGTGCGTGAAGTCTCGATGGTCTTCATCGTGACGCGGCTGCCGATCATCGCCATCGCGGAACTCGCCTACGTGATCATCGGGCAGCGCGCCGGAACGCACGTCTCGGAGTCGTCCAATCCGCTACTCGCCGTCTGGGGACGGTGGGACGCCGTGCACTACATCGATATCGCCCGCTCCGGCTATTACGGCACCGAGATGGCGTTCTTCCCCCTCTACCCGCTGCTCATCCATCTGGTCGCCAAGTTCGTCGACGATTACCTCGTCGCCGGCATGCTCATCTCCAACATCGCCTTCTTCTTCGGGCTGCTCTACTGTTACAAACTCGTCGAGCATCAGTACAACCGCAGCGTTGCACACCGCACGATCTTCTACATCTCGATCTTTCCGACCGCAGTCTTCTTCTCTGCGGTCTACACGGAGTCGCTTTTCTTCGCCTTGACGGTTGCCTCGTTTTACCATATCCGCGAACACCGCTGGCTCACCGCCGGCGTGCTGGGCGGCTTGGCGGCGCTCACGCGCGCCGAGGGCATCCTCTTGATCGTCCCCTATCTCCTGGAAGTCGTTGCGCCTTCGGGTCTGGGGGACTGGAAGCATATCTTCGCCTCGCGCTGGCGCACGATCCGTATCGCCGTCGGTGCAGCCCTGATTCCGCTGGGCCTCTCGCTCTACATGGTCTGGTTGTGGGTGTTGCGCGGCGATCCGCTGTATTTCTCGCACGTGCAGTCGCACTGGGATCGCAAGGCGGCCTGGCCGTGGGTAAGCGTCCTCCACGCCGTCAAATTGATCCACAAAGGCCAACCCACGACCGTTGCGACGCAAAGCCTCGAGCTGGTCTTCACGGTCCTCATGGTCGGCGTCTTGCTAGCGAGTTTCCGGCGCCTGCGTCTCTCGTACTGGAGTTACATGGCCCTCTCGATCGTCACCCCGATGTCGACCTCGAGCCTCATGAGCATGCCGCGCTTTGCGCTCGTGCTCTTTCCGATGTTCGTGATGCTGGGGTTGTGGGGCGGACGGCCGGCGATCAACAGCACGATCGTCGCGCTCTCGCTTCCGCTGCTCGGCCTCTTCACCGTGCTCTTCGCAAACTGGTACTGGGTCGCGTGAGCGAGCAGGTGGCCCCTGGCTTCGTCCACCGCATCGTGCATCGCCAAGGTGTACGGCAGTTCGTCAAATTCGGGATCGTCGGCGCCTCGGGGTTTCTGGTCAACCTCGTGGTCTTCACGGTGCTGCAGCACTACACGCCACTCGATGAGCGGGCGGCACGTTTTCCGCTCTTGTACTCGATCGGCTTTCTGGCCGGCGGTGTCTCGAATTATTTTCTGAACCGCATCTGGACGTTCCGCGCGACCGGCGATGCGCTGCTCCAAGGCATCCAGTTCCTCAGCGTCTCGGCCATCGCGCTCGTCGTCGGGCTCGTCGTCTCGCACTTCACGACGCCCTACTTGGGCGCCGGGCACCGCACGTGGTTCCTCGCCACGCTCGCGGGCATCGTCGTCAATTTCTTCTTCAACAAATATTGGACGTTCCGGCCAACCGCGCCGCCCCGCTGAGCCGTCAGGAGCTCACGTGGTGGCTCGTTCTGGGCGCCGTCGTGCTTCTGGGTCTCGCACTGCGCTTGCGTGGAATCCACGACCCGCTGCTCGATCATCCCGGCTGGCGCCAAGGCGACACCGCGGCGATCGCACGCAACTTTGCGACCCTCGACTACAACCCGTTCCATCCGCAGACCGACTACAACGGGCCGCCGCCCAACTACGTGGAGCTCGAACTGCAGATCGTCCCGTTCTTGGCGGCGACGCTCTACAAACTCTTCGGTATTCATGAGGTCTTCGGGCGGCTCCTGAGCATCGCGTTCAGCCTCGGGACGATCGTGGTGCTTGCCGCCTTCGGCCGCTGGCTCACGAACGGCTCGGCGGTCGCCGGGCTTGCGGCGGCGGCGCTCTTTGCCGTCTATCCGGGGAGCGTCTATTACGGCCGCACCTTCATGCCGGATACGGCGATGATCTTCTTCTTCACCGCGGCACTCTATGCAACGGCGCGCTGGGTGATCGACGACGACCAGCATTGGCGGGGATTCTGGGGTGCGGCGCTGCTCACGGCGCTCGCGCTGCTCGCAAAACCAGTCGCGATCGTTGCCTTGCTGCCGATGCTCGCGATCATGATTGCGCACGGCGGTCTCCGGCGAACGGTGAGCCGGCCGCAGACGTACGCCTTCCTTGCGCTCGCGCTGCTTCCGCTGGCGGCCTACGATCACTACGAGGCATCGATCGCCGAGTGGCACTGGGCCAGCGGGATCACGCGTCTCCACGTGATCCCGCTGCTCGTCGGCGCCTTTCATTCGTGGCCGGCGATGCACCTCAAGCTGCGGATCTTCCGGCAGAACTTCCACATGCTCCCCCGGACCTTACTCGGGCCGTGGTGCACCGCGCTCTTTGCCGTCGCTATCCTCGCCTCGCTCGTGCGCCCGCTGGGCGTGCGCTCACGGACCCTGCTCTTCGCGTGGCTCGTGGCCTGCCTGATCTACGCCTTCGTGGTCATGACGTATGAACGAGTCGACTACTACGCGTACGTCGTGCTGCCGCTCGCGGCGCTCTGGAGCGGAGCCTTCATCCACTGGCTGGTCGGCTTCGTGCCGCCCGAACCCAAGTGGCGCCCGGCGCTCGCCGCGGCGGCGGTTCTCACCGTTGCGGCGCTGGCGTTCGTCAATCGCGGTCCCGTGCGCGCGTACTATCATTACGACCCGTCGGTCTACCGCCGCGCAAAGGCACTCGATGCCACCCTGGCGCCCGGAGCGCTGGTGGTGATGGGCCACTATGACCCTTCGATCCTGTACTACATCAACCGCAAGGGGTGGGAAGAGGATCCGATCTTCTGGACGCCGTTCGACGAGCAGAGCGCGATTCGCAAGGGCGCACGTTATTTCATCGCCGTGGAAAACCACCGTTTGCGCCACAATCTCGAACTCGCCGAGTGGCTGCAGCGTTTCCCGCTGCTCAACCCGGGTGGAAAGTGGCCCGTCTACGAGACCGACGACGCAAAGGTGCTCCCCGGCGCGGAGGCCCGCTGGCGCGCCTTCCGTGCCCGCGAGAAACGCTTACGCCGGCACGTCACGGCAGTGGCAGCAGCGACGCCGCCGGCGCCAGCGGCGTCTGGCCATGCTGCGGCGCACCCGACTCCACCAGTTCCCGGTAGTTCACCAGACGGTTCGTGAGACGGTTGACTTCTTCGTCCAGCGTGTACGACTGGCGAATCGCGTCGGTGAGATGGTCGGAGTCGTAGGTGTAATCGAAACGCTGAAGCGCAACGATGATGGCGTTGTCGAGCTGACGGAGGCTCTCGAACGAGTGCCGCAGCTGGACGCCCGTCTCACGGTACGCCGGGTAGTTCGAGATCACGATGGACTGCTTGAGTTTGGCCTGATCGATCTCGGTGCGCAGTTCGGCGATACGGACGCTCTGCGGATCGTATTTTGCCGCAATCGCGAGCGACGCCAGCGCATCGTCGAGCTTCCCCGCTTCGAATTCGGTCACCGCGAGTTGCGTCTGCACCGACGCGAGCCCGGTGCGCGCATGGTCGTCGTCGGGTGAAAGCTCGAGCGCGAGGCGGTAAGCGAGGGCGGCGTCTTTGAGATTCCCCGCGTCGATCGCACGATCACCTTGGTCGTTGCGCTGGGTCACGATGTAGTCGCGTATGTTGCCGGCGCATCCCGGGAGGGTGATGAGCGAGAGTGAACAGGCGAGCAGCGCGAGAAGCGATTTCACGGTAGACCTCTAGTGCAGCAGGTTGACGAAGTGCGCGACGGCCCCGATGACGACCGCCGAGGGGTACAGGATCAACTGTGAGAGCAGCGTCCCGGCAATAGCGGTGAGCGCAAGGTAGAAGACCATGGACTTGACTTCGCGCAGGGTGCGTTCGCCCCGCACGGCCTGATCGGTAATATACGCCGACGTGGGGTCGACCACTAGTGTAAAGGCGACCGTCGCAATGCCGTTGATGATGCCCGAGAGCAGCAGCGCCGTCCGCGATTCCGCAGGATAGAGGACGCTGGCATAGGCGGCAGCCTGGACGCCGATGGCATAGACCCCGGTGACGAGCATATTGCCGATCAACAGTTTCCTCGGGATGTGGTCCAGCGAGAAGCGCGAGAACGTCGCCCTGGTCGGAAGACGCAGCGAACGTAGGATCGTGGCGATGACCTGCGGATCCCCCAGACGCAGCAGCGCGCGCGGGACCGACCCGAGCCGTTCGAAAGCGGCGATGCCGCGCATGAAGAGATGCAAGAACGTCGGGAGGAGGAGGCTGCCGATCACCGTGCCGAGCGTGCCGGCGAAGACGATCAGCCGCAACTGCCACTCGAAGACGTGGTAGATCGCATCCGGGGCCGCAGCCCCATGTGCGGCGTGCGCGGCGCGGTCGGCGATCGTGCCGAGCATCGGTGCGTAGACGAGGTTCGCCAACCGGCTGGCGGTGACGAACAAATTGAACAACGAGATCGAGGTCGCGATGCGCCCCGATTGCACGCCCGCCAGGCGCGCCGCGTAGGCGCCGATGACGATGCATTGCACGACCGCGTTGAGCGCCATCGCGACCACCAACTGCGACGACCACAGCGCGGTCATCTCAGTTGATCTCGGCGGTACGGCTCAAGCGACGGCGGCTGTACGTCGCCAGTTGAGCGTTGCGTCCTCGACGGGGCCGAGCACGCAGAGTCCGAGCCGCTCCGGGCGCAGCAACTCGCGCGCGAGCGTCAGCACCTGATCTTTCTTCACGGCGTCGACGTTGGCTTCGATCTCTTCGGTCGTCACGTGCCGTCCGAGCGCAAACTCACCGCGGCCCAGGCGAATCATGCGGCTCGAGGTGCTCTCGAGCGAGAGCGTCAGATTCCCCTTGATATGCTCCTTGGCGAGCGCGAGCTCCGCATCGCTGACGCCACGCTCCGCCAAGAGCTGCAACTGCTCGACGATGACGTCGATGCACTCCTGCACGCTCGCCGGCGACGTTCCCGCTGAGACGGCGAAGAGGCCGGAGGCGCGATAGCCTTGCTGAAACGAATAGACGTTGTAGGCGAGACCGCGCTTCTCACGGATCTCCTGAAAGAGCCGGCTGGACATACCGCCGCCGAGAATCGTGTCCGTCACCGAGAGCACGTAGCGCCGCTCGTCGGACTGCGCAAGACCGCTCGTCCCAAGCACGATGTAGGCTTGTTCGGTATCCTTTTGTTTGACGAAGGTTGCGGGCGTGAGCACCGGCTGTTCGGGCGTCGGCAGCTGGGCGGTCCCCTGGTAGCGCTCGAAGGCCTGTTCGAAGAGCGTGACCAGCGCATCGTGATCGACGTTGCCGGCGGCGGCGACGACGACGGCGTTGGGAGCGTAGCGCGTCTGCATGTGCTCGCGGAGATCTTCGCGCGTGAGCGCAGAGACGGTCTCGGCGTAGCCGATCGTCGGCTCGCCGAGATTCGAGCCCGTCCACATCGTGCGCGTGAAGAGGTCGTGGATCATCTCGTCGGGGCTATCGTCGTACATACGAATCTCTTCGAGCACGACTCGTTGCTCTTTGGCGAGTTCGCCTGGATCGAAGACGGAGTTGAGGAACATGTCCGTGAGCACGTCGACGGCGAGCGGGACGTGATGATCGATCACCTTGGCGTAATAACAGGTCGTCTCTTTGTCGGTGAAGGCGTTGAGGTTACCACCAACGCCGTCCATCTCTTCGGCGATCTGGCGCGCGCTGCGGCGCTGCGTCCCTTTGAAAAGCATGTGCTCGACGAGGTGGGAGATGCCGCGGCGCTCGGGCCGCTCCGCCGACGATCCGACGTCCGCCCAGATGCCGAGCGAGGCGGAACGCACGTAGGGCATCGCCTCACTGATGATTCGAACGCCATTGGCCAAGGTCGACTTGCGATACAAACGGGACTCCTCTACTCTGCCTTAGTTTCGGATTGGCCGGGTCTGCGAGCGGTCCTCTCCTGTATCGGCCGCCGGTGCGCGAAGCTGCGCAGCGAACGCTTCGTCCCAAAAGACGTCGGCGCTGCCGTGAAGCAAGCCCGTGAGCTGCGGGAGGTCGGCACGGCGAACCGAGCAAGCGAAGACGGTCCGCGACGTCGGAACGGCGAGGTCGCCCGAGACGATCGCACCCCGTGCAACCCGAATCGGCACGGTCGCCCAGAGATCGACTTCTTCGAGCGGAGCCGCAGCAAACGCCCGCACGATGAGCGCCTGCGCCTCATCGAGGAAGTCCGAGACGTCGAGGGCGCGGTGAAATTTCACGCCGGAGAGCACGATGCCGGCAACCAGGTGCGTCCCGGTGGCGTCGACACGCACCTGTTGGACGCTCGCCGGCCACTCCTGGGTCAGCAGCGCCCGCGCGACGACGATTGCTTCGGGCCGGTCGGTTCCCACGGAGCGATCTTCGGGGTGAACGTAGAGCGGCGGACTCGCGCTCGCCGGCGTCACGGCTGCGCCCCAGAGAGCCGAGACGAGCGCCAGCGCCTTAATAGCTTTGCGCATAGTATGCCTGGAGACGAGCTGGTTCACCGCACGCCACACAGCGTGTCGTCGCCGGGTCGCCAATGAGCGGGCGCAGATTCCGCGTCGTCGCGCCCGTCTGCGCCTTCACGTGCGCCTCGCACTCGGCGCGATCGCACCAGGCGATATCGATCATCCCGGCGCGCGCCGTGCAAAGCCGGTAGAACTCGGCCTGATCGGTGGTACTCACGGTGTGTGCGTGGAGAAAGTCGCGCGCCTCTTCGAAAAGATTCGCTTGAATGGCATCGAGCAACTGCGGAATCGTGCGCGCGAGATCGGCGAGTGCGACGGCTTGCTTTGCGCCCTCTTCGCCGCGGTTCTTGTCGCGGCGCACGACCGTTACGGAGTGCTGGGCAAGGTCGGCAGCGCCGAGTTCGAGGCGTAAGGGGACGCCGCGCATCTCCCAATCGGCAAACTTATAGCCGGGTTTTTTGTCGTCGCGGTCGTCGAGCTTGACGCGAAATCCCGCTGCGCGAAGGTTGGCATGCAACGCACGCGCCGCCGCAGCGACGGCCTCGTCGCCGCCGCCTTTGACAATCGGCACGATCACGGCTTGCGTCGGGGCGAGCTTGGGCGGGATGCGCAAGCCGCGGTCGTCGCCGTGGAGCATGATGAGCGCACCGAGCAGACGCCAGGAGACGCCCCACGAGGTCGTCCACGCGTGCTGGATCGTCTGGTCTTCGGCAGTGAACGTGATGTCGTAGGCTTTGGAAAAGTTCTGGCCAAGCTCGTGCGACGTCCCGGCTTGCAGGGCTTTGCCGTCCGGCATCAGCGCTTCGATCGAGTAGGTGTGCTCGGCGCCGGCGAAACGTTCGCTCGCGCTCTTCTCGCCGGCATATACCGGGATCGCGCAGACGTTCTCGGCGACCTCGCGATAGACGTCGAGCATGCGCAACGATTCTTCTTTGGCTTCGGCCTCGGTTGCGTGCGCGGTGTGCCCCTCTTGCCAGAGAAACTCGAGCGTGCGCAAGAAGGGGCGCGTCGCCTTCTCCCAGCGCATCACGTTCGCCCATTGATTGATCAGGATCGGCAGGTCGCGGTACGACTGGATCCACTCGGCGTACATCGTCCCGATGATCACTTCGGAGGTCGGCCGAATGGCAAGCCGCTCCGTCAGGCGCTCGCCGCCGCCGTGCGTCACCCAGGCGACTTCCGGAGCGAAGCCCTCCACGTGCTCGGCTTCACGCATGAGCAGCGACTCCGGGATCAGGAGCGGGAAGTACGCGTTCTCGTGACCGGTTGCCCGGAAGCGCTCGTTGAACTCGGCCTGCAGCCGTTCCCACATGCCGTACCCGTTGGGCCGCAGAACGATGCACCCACGAACCGGCGCATACGAGACGAGTTCGGCTTTGATACAGACCGCCGTATACCAAGCGGAGAGGTCGGCCGCCTTGGGCGGAATCTCTTTGACGAGCGGAGTCGTTTGTTGGACCATGCCAGCGCCCTTGAGTTCTGATTAACCCGCGCTAGTCCTCGGTTCAGCCCAGGGCGCCCCAATTTGCTGGCCCGGGTAAACGCCCGTGTCATCAGCGGAGACGGATTCGAAAAGAAGTCGCGCGCATCACGACCTACGGCACGATCTAACCGTCTCCCAACGGAGATCGGTCGGCGCGACCCGCTTGCGCTCTTAGCTTGATCGCCCACTGGATGTATGAGCATCTCAAAAAGGCAAAGTTCCACAGGACGGACAGGAATAGCAATCCCAGCCCGAGGTAGGAACACGCAACGCCAAGAGGCGTGCCCCAGACGAACGACGGCATTAAAGCCGCCGCGGAGCATAGTGCCACGCACGGACCAATTGCGAAGAGCCAGCCAATCACCATGAACCGGAATGTCGGCCAAAACGCGTGCGTCGTTAGGTGCCAAGAGCTGGCAAACGGACGAGGCGTGCCCATTTCGTAAAGCGTGAATGAGAGGCAGAGTTTCGTACCCAACCAAATACCGGGAAATATAAAGAGGCCAAAACCAATTTCGCCAGCTAGAATCGACGCCCACCAAACCGCGTAGCCGATCAGAAGCCTCGCCGCCGTTGTTTTAAATGATGGGTCCTGCTCTCGGAAGGCGGCGACCGTTGTGACATAATCGATCGCAATTATGAAAGCAATAGCGGTCCCCACAAAAGCGATAAGGTCGGATTGCCGAGACCATCTAAAAGCCGTTTCGTGCAGAAGAAATACGGCTGCCGGCGCAGCAATCGCGAAGATTATATACACCCGACGCTGGGAGCTCAGCACTTGTAAGGCCGATGTCGCACTTAGCGAAAAGGCGCTGGAAACCGCACGATATCCGGACCTCAGGGGTGCGCCTCTTCAAGAAAACGCATCTTTGGTGCCCCGTTGCCGCGTAATCTTCTCGGCGGACGCTTTGTAAAGCTCGCTGTCATCGCGGCCTCCACCTAAGGTCGTCCTAAATGTGGCATCTAAATGCAAGGCTCATGTTTGCGGCAGGTTGGGCAGTTCTTGTGTTCGTAGCAGCCCGTCGGCGTCGCCATTTTCTTTCGCCGCGCGAACTCAGTCTAATATCCTTTATCGGCAGGCGCCTTCTGTTCGATTTGAAGCTCCTCAAACTCTTCGGATTCCGACTCTCCCAATTCTTCGGCTCGTTCCCGAACATGGCGCGCAGCATCCGAGCGCTAGAGACCGAATAATCAAGCATTGCCTGGGCAGAACGCTGCAAACCCCTAACTCGCGGAGATCAGGCGCTCCGCTTCGTTCACAATTGCCCTTTCAAAAAACTCTCTGTCTTCGGGACGCTCCATCATTTCGCTGGCAGCGTATATGAACGAGTCCAATTCATGAAAGTCGAACTGATTAGCGTTCAGCGTCGCCTTCCAGATACGTTTCGCCCCTTGATATGGCGATAAATCCCCTGATACAATTAAACGCGACGTCCGTTGAGGCACTCCTGGAGAACGTAATGCTATGAACCCGCCCAAGACGACCATCGCCGAGACCACCGACTTCATCGTGACGGTAACGCTCATCGTCACGGACATCGCACGCTCCGTCGCATTTTATCGAGAC
>DATJTD010000018.1:0-33753 GCA_035503775.1 Candidatus Acidiferrales bacterium | reverse complement strand
GATCGTATCGAAGGCGAGCGACGACTTCCCCGAGCCCGAGAGCCCGGTGATCACGATGAGCTGGTTCCGCGGCAGGGTCAGGTCGATGTTCTTGAGGTTGTGCTCGCGTGCGCCCTTGATGACGATCGAATCAAGCCCGCGCGGCGGCCGGCCGTTGGGATTCACTCCCCCTCAAACTCGCCCGAGTCGCGCGCCGTTGCGACGGCCTCGCGGCTCTCTCCCTAGGCGAGGGAGCCCAAATACGGCCGCGGGCGCTACGGCGGAAGCGCCGCTGGGACGGCCGCGATCCCGGCGACGACGGCGTCCGGAGGGAGGGCGCCTTCCGGCACGCGATGGCCGTGCGGGTTGAACCACACGGTGTAGAGGCCCGCGGCTTGGCCGCCGCGCACGTCGCGGTCGAAGCGGTCACCAACCATCGCCGCGCGCTCGGGCGAGGTTCCCAGCCGTCTGCACGCGTGCTCGAAGATACGCCGGTCGGGCTTCATCAGACCGACTTCGTCGGCGATGAAAATCTCGTCGAAGGCGTCGTCGAGCCGTAAGAGCGTGATCTTCTCCCGGTGCGTCTCCGCGAAACCGTTGGTGATCAGGCCCAGCTTGAGCCCTCGTGCGCGTAGTGAGCCGAGCAACTCGAGGGCGCCGGGGAAGAGCGTGAGGTACTCTTTGCGATAGCGGTTGTAATCGGCGGCTGCGCGGTCGGCGAGCTCGGGCCGGTCGAGGCCGACACGTTGCAGCGCCTGCAGCCACATCCGCGAGCGCACGCTCACGAGCGGTACCGCGAGATCGCGATCGGTGAGATTCACCCAGAACGACTCCGCGGCCGAAACGTACGCGCGCGCAAGGGCTTCGGCCTCGACGCCGTACGTGCGAGCGACATCGTCTGCGACACGGCGCGCGGCTTGCACGAAGGCAGCCGTATCGTCATGTAACGTATCGTCGAGGTCGAAGAGCACCGCTTCCAGCGACGCGCGTGACGAGCGAATCTCAGACCTCTCCGTCGTAATAGTCCAGAATCGGCTCCGAGCGAACGAGCGTCTCGGTCGCCTCGACGAGGTGTTTCTTCGAATCGGGATAGAAGCAGACGTCGTGCGGGTCGTTGTTCGCGATCATGAGCACCTTGCACGGCGCATCCGACTCGTTGATCAGCTTGTGCGCTCCCGCCGGATCGGTTGGGAAGGCGACGAGATCGCCGGGACGCAGGCGCGTCTCCCCGCGCGGAGAGCGCAGCGTCGGTTCGCCCTCCCAGACGATGAAGAGTTCCTCTTCGGCCGTGTGCCAGTGCAGCGGACAGAACGCGTCGCCGGGAGCCAACAGAGCAAGTTGATAGCCAAGCCGCCGCGCCCCAATCAACTGCCCGATCTCCGCCCATCCGGCGCGAAAGGGCGCCGGCCCCGAGGTGCTTCGCTCGATGACGAGTTCGTCGAGATTCACGCGGTTGGTGAAGACGCCGGCGCGCGCGTCCAAGCAGGCCGAGATCACCTCAAATGCGCGACCGAAGATCGGGGTCCCGTCGCCGACGAGCAGATGGAGCGGGTTGCGCGCGCGCAATCTGCGCAGCGAAAGCGCCGCAGCCGCCGGATCGGCGAGTTTTTCGTCGGGCATGAGCCGCACGGAGCCCGCCGGGTCGCCCCACAGCGCATCGCCGACGACGATCGTGCGACGGTCGCCGAACCACAGCGCGAATTCGCCGGCGGTCTTGAGGCCGTCGAGCGCGAGGATACGCGCCGTCGCCAGAAGGTCGCGATCGCCCAGCGTCCGTTCGACCGGAACGCGCAATTCGGCGGAGTCGGGCGTCGCAGCAGCTACCGAGGCACCGAAGCGTTCGCGCACGTTCGCACTGTCGCGTTCGTGATCGCGGTTGGTGATAACGACCCAGCGTATCCCACCGCGCGCCGCGATCTCCTGCGCATCCGTTTCGCTGAGCGGAAGCGGATCGATCGCGAGATTCCCCTGCGGCGTCTCGATAAAATAGGAGTTGAAAAAGAGGTTGCGGTCCGGCTGCCAGACCGACCACATCGCCACCCCCGGCACGACGGTCTTCTGCATGCGGCGTAGTGCTCCCCGAGCGTTGCAGATGCCTCGGAGCGCTCGCGCTTCTAGTCGAAGTCGAGCGCGACGTCGAGCGCCGGAGCGCTATGCGTGATCCAACCGACGGAGATCACGTCGACGCCCGTCGCCGCGACCTGCGCGACGTTGGCGGCGGTGATCGAGCCGGAGGCCTCGGTCAGAGCGCGCCCACGCGCGCGCGCGACCGCCTCGCGCATCTGCGAGACGTCCATGTTATCGAGCAAGACGACATCGGCACCAGCCGCCAGCGCCTCGTCCAGTTCCGCAAGCGTCTCGACCTCCACTTCGATCTTGACCATGTGCCCGATCGCGGCGCGAGCGCGTTCGACTGCCGGCGTAATTCCGCCGGCCGCAACGATGTGGTTGTCTTTGATCAAGACGGCATCGTCCAGACCGAGACGATGATTGAAGCCACCGCCCGCACGTACGGCGTACTTCTCCAAGACGCGTAAGCCCGGCGTCGTCTTGCGCGTCTCGGTGATTCGCGCCTGCGTGCCGCGCACGCGTTCGACGAGCTCGCGCGTCGCTGTCGCGACGCCACAGAGGTGACCGAGAAAGTTGAGCGCCGTGCGTTCCGCCGTCAAGAGGGAACGGGCTTGGCCGGTGACGATCGCGAGCGTCTGATTCGTTTCGACGTCGTCGCCGTCGGCGCAGCCGGGGCGGAACGTGATTGCCGGATCGACGATGGCAAACGCGAGCTCGGCGATTCCGAGGCCGGCGAGGCGTCCTGCTCGGCGTGCGACGACGCGAGCATCTGCCTGCACCTGCGAACCAACGACGGCCTCGGTCGTGATGTCGCCGGCACGACCGAGATCTTCGAGCAACGCCGCGCGCACCAGCGGCTCTACGATCAAGCGCGTCGGCGGCGCGAGATGCAGCTCGCGAGCGAACGCTGCCCCGGTCACGCCGCCGGCCATACGACCGGTGGGACGGTCTGCGCCGGCGTCACGAAACTGCGATGTGCGTACTCCGCCCGCGGGGCGGGATGGTCGCGCCGCGCGTGACTCCCGCGCGTCTCGGGGCGGGCGAGCGCCGCCTCCGCCACGGCGCGCGCAACGATGATATGATTGGCCAGCAGATGCGAAGGCGGCGCCTGGCGCGCGAGGCAATCGAGGCTCTCCAGCGCACTGCGCAAGCCTTCACCGTCGCGCACGACGCCGACGTTCTCGTCCATCACGCGGCGCACCGCAGCAGCCGCTGCGGCATCGCACGCAAGCGTCTGCACGGTAGCCGGCGCGAAGTCGGTGATCTCGGCGTCTGCGAGGCTCAGCGGTTCGGCCAGAACGCCGGCGATATCACGTGCAACGCGTTCGGCGAAGACGACGCCTTCGAGCAGCGAATTGCTGGCCAGCCGATTGGCGCCGTGGACGCCCGTCGCGGCGACTTCGCCACAGGCCCACAGGCCTGCAAGCGAACTGCGCCCCCAATCGTCGACGGAGATGCCGCCCATGTGATAGTGTGCCGCCGGCGCAACGGGAATCGGCTGCACGGCGGGATCGATACCGGCCAGACGGCACGAAGCAAGAACGGTCGGAAAGCGCTTCGCGAAAGCCTTTACATGTCGTGCATCCACGAAGACCCCCGAACCGGAGCGGCGGCGCTCGTAGATCGCGCGCGCGACGACATCGCGCGAGGCGAGCTCGGCGAGCGGATGGATGCCGCAGAGAAATCGTTCACCGCGATCGTCGACGATCGTCGCGCCTTCACCGCGCAGTGCCTCGGTGACCAGCGGCATCGGGTCTTGCCCGACGTCGAGCGCCGTCGGATGGAACTGCACGAACTCGAGATCGGCGAGGACGGCGCCCGCCCGTGCGGCCATCGCCAAGCCGTCACCAGAAGCGCCCAGCGGATTGGTCGTGCGAGCGTAGAGCGCACCGATGCCGCCGGTGGCGAGCACGACGGCCGGCGCCGTGTACGCGATGCGCTCCCCCTCCACATCGGCCAAAATTCCAACGACGCGTCCGTCGTGGCGTAAGAGCTCCAACGCGATCGCACCCTCGACGACCTGAATCGACGGCGTGATCTGCACCGCGCCGACGAGCGCGTCGAGCAGCGCACGACCGGTGGCGTCGCCGCCGGCGTGCAGGATGCGCCGCCGGCCATGCGCCCCTTCGCGCCCGAGGACGAACTCGCCATCGGCGGCGCGATCGAAGTCGGCGCCAAAACGCACGAGATCGGCGATGCGCTCCGACGCTTCGTGGGTGAGCACCTCGACGGCGTGGCTGTCGGCGATCCCGCCGGCGACGGCCATCGTATCAGCGGCATGCAGTTCGGGCGAGTCGTCGTGGCCGACGGCCGCGGCGATGCCCCCCTGTGCCCATGCCGTGGCGGCGCCCGCCCCCAACGCGGTCTTGCTGAGCACGACGACGCGCCGTGGAGCGAGATCGAGGGCGGCGGTCAGGCCGGCGATACCGGCACCGACGACGACGACGTCAGCGCGCTCACGCTGCGCCCCGATCACGCTGCCCGCCGCTTCAAAGCCATCATCCGTTCAACCGCGGCCCGCGCGGGCAGCGCGATACGCGGATCGACGATCACTTCATGCTGCATCGTCTGCAGCGATTCCAGGATTTTCTCGAGCGTATTTCGCTTCATGTGCGGGCAGAGATTACACGGCCGCACGAACTCGACGTCGGGGCAGGCGGCGGCGACGTTGTCGCTCATCGAGCACTCCGTTACCATCACGACTTTGCTCGGGCGGCGCTCTTCGACGAAACGCTGCATCCCGGACGTCGAACCGACGTAGTCGGCTTCGGCGAGCACGTCGGGCGGACACTCGGGATGTGCGAGCACCACGATACCGGGGTGGCCCGTGCGGTAGTCGTGCAGTTGCGCGCCGGTGAAGCGCTCGTGTACTTCACAACTGCCGTGCCACGCGACGATCTCCACCTTCGTCTGTGAGGCGACCCACGAGGCAAGATACTGATCGGGAATCATGATCACGCGCGGCACGCCGAGCGACTCCACGACCTCGACGGCGTTGGCCGAGGTGCAGGTGATGTCGGACTCGGCCTTCACCGCCGCCGACGTATTGACGTACGTCACCACCGGAACCCCGGGATAGCGCTCGCGCAATAAGCGCACGTCGGCGGCACTGATCGAATCGGCAAGTGAGCAGCCGGCAAGCGGGTCGGGAATCAAGACCGTCTTGCTCGGATTCAAGAGTTTCGCGGTCTCGGCCATGAAGTGCACGCCGCAGAGCACGATCACGTCGGCCTCGGTCTGCGCCGCTTCGTATGCGAGCGCGAGCGAATCACCGACGATGTCGGCGACCCCGTGATAGATCTCCGGCGTCTGATAGTTGTGCGCCAAGATGACGGCGTTGCGCTCGCGCTTGAGCCGGTTGATCGCATCGACGTACGGGGCAAAGATCGCCCACTCGGCACGCGGGATGACGCGTGAGACCCGTTCGTACAAGGTCTCCGTATCCCGGGCAATCTGAGGCGTCCACGCGAGCGTCGTCATACTGATCTGTTCCTTGCGTCCTTTTTTATTCTCAATATGAGTATATATAAAAGAACGTGCTATGACCATAGTTTGGCGACACCCGGGGAGCTACGACCAAAGTCGCTTGGCTTAGGCAGGCGAGACGCCGTCGCCCCCGAGCGCAGTCGCCTCATCGAAGCCCGGGGCGGCGTGCCAGGCCTCGTCCTCACAACGGATGCGCCAAGCGAGCAGTGCGAGATTTGCCCCTCCGAAGAGCAGCGCCGAGCGAACCATGCCGAGGGCAAGGGCGACCGCAGGGAGCTCGAGGGCGACGATGAGGTAGTTCGGATGACGCAAGAAGCGATACGGCCCGCGCTCGATCGCGCGCTCCCCCGGCAGCACCAGGATCCGCGTAGTCCACCGTCCGCGCAGGGTCACCAAGACCCACGCACGCCCCACTTGAAGCAGAGCGAACAGCCCGAGCAACGGCCACGAAACCGGGCGGCGCCGCCCGCGCCACCAGAGAACGACGAGCCACGCAGCGTGCAGCGCCACGATCGCCGGATAGTGAGCGGCCCCTACTTCATATGCACCACGGCGGCGCAACTCACGGGTATTGCGCGACGCCATCACCAGCTCCACCGCTCGCTGCACGGTGATGCAGGCGAGCAAGACGATCCCCTTCATCTGCTACGCCGTCAGCGCGGCGAAGCTCGCCGTAAAGCCGGGGCCCAACGCTGCGAGCACCGTGGTGGGATGGAGGCCCGCGGCGATCGCGCGTTCCAAAACGAAGAGCACCGTCGGCGACGACATATTGCCGAAATCGCGCATCACCGCGCGCTCGTGATCGAGCGCACCGCTCGGCAGCGCGAGTGCCGTCTCAATTGCGGCGAGCACGCGCGCCCCACCGGGGTGGCATATCACACGCCCAATTCCTTGACGATCGAGGTGCAGACGGCCCATCGCCTCTTCGAAGGTCTCGCGATAGCGGCGTTCGACGAATGCGGGGAGCGAACGCGAGAGGAGGACCGCAAACCCGAAGTCGTCGGTGGCCCATCCCATGACATCCAAGGTGCGTGGCCACTGGTGCTCGGTCGCACCGGCAAAGGTTGCGATGCTCGGCATTGCAGGGTCGCTCGAGAGCACGACCGCCGCCGCTCCATCACCGAAGAGCGAGGTGGCAATCAGGTTGACTTTGGTGGCGCGATCGAGGCGAAAGGCCAAGGTGCAGAGTTCGACGGCGGCCAGCAGCACGGTACTGCCAGGCGTTGCGCCGGCACGCCGCGCCGCGGTCGCAAGCCCCGTCACACCGCCGGCGCAACCGAGGCCCACGATTGGCAGACGCTCGACGTCGGGCCGAAAACCCATCTCCGGCAAGACGTGTGCCTCGAGACTCGGCGTCGCAACTCCCGTTGACGAGACGGTGACGACGCAGTCGACGGCAGAGGCCGGAAGGTTCGCTCGCTCGAGCGCGCGCTGCGCGACGGTTCGGAAGAGTGTGGTTGCACCCGCGAGATAGGCTGCCGTACGATCCTTCCAACCGTGCGCCTCGAGAAACCACGGGAAGGGACAGACGGAATACCGCCGGTCGATTCCGGTCGATGCGAAGACGCCGTCGAGACGATCGTAGTCGCGCATGCGATCGCCGAAGACCACACGAGCTTGCGCTTGCACCAGACGCTGCTCGATGACGTTGTTGGGAACCGCCGTCGCAATCGCGAGAAGCCTCGCCACAGACGGAGCGTGCCGGTGCGCTTTCATCTCGTCTTCGTCCTACCCTATCGGACACGCGTTTGCCCGCCTAGCCGCAGCCCCGGTAACCCACGCTCGTGCAAGACGTCCTGACGGAAACGAAACTCCTCCGCCGGCCGTCCGCGCGCGGGCTGATGAATTGCACCGGTCGGCTCGACCAAACCCCCGGCCTCGACGAGCCGGCGAAAATTTCCCTTGTGCAGCCGGCGCCCGGCAAGTGCCTCGACGGCGCGCTGAAATTGCAAGAGCGTGAACGTCGGCGCAAGCAATTCGAAGACGACCGGACGATACTTGATCTTCGCGCGCAGCCGGCCAATCGCCGTCGCGAGGATACGCCGGTGATCGAGCGCCATCGCAACCCCCACCGATGTGCCCGCGACCCGCGACTCCGCCGACCCGCGATCGCGCAGCGCTTCGGAAACCAAACCTGCCTCGTACAAGAGCTCGTAGCGTTCGAGCACCGACTCGTCGTTCCAACCGCTCCCGGCCAGACCAAAAGCGAGATCGACGCGCTCACGACGGCGGCGCCGCTGCGCCGGCTGCTCGACCGCACGCGCCCACTCGTGAAGCTGCGGTACCAGCTCTCCTTCGATTTGACGCGGCGCTCCTTGGCGCCAATCTTCCCATGGAAAATAGTCGTACCAATCGCTCCAGCGCGACTGCACATCTTTTGGGCGTTCGGTCTGGCGCGTCAGTGCCAGATACCCGACCGAGACGATGCGCGGACCGCCGGCAATCTCTTGCGGATGCCGGAACTGGTCGCCGAACGTGTAGAGTTGTTCGACGTACCCGAGTTCGAGTTGCGTCTGCTCACTCACCCAGCGGCGCAGTCCGCGTTCCATCGTGCGATCGCGCGCCGCATCGAACGGCCCGAACGGCAACGCCGCCTCCGGCACACCATCTTTGGTATCGACGACCAAGACGCGAGGCGAATCACCGGTCACCGCAATGATCGCCGCATTGAGTTCAATTGCAACCGCACGCTGATCCATCGTCAGCGCGCGCGCGTGGCTAAGCGTTGCATACGCAGCGAAGTTAATCGCACCCGTCAGACGCTATTGCCTGCCGCGCGACCTCGCGTGACGAAGGATCTCCGTGCTAGGAGCCGGTCGTGAACGAACCTTCAGGAATCCACTGCAGACTCGTACCCGCGCAGAGGTCCGTCAGGGTCAGTTGCACTTCAACGGTATAGGTGGTTTGCGGCGCAAGCGCCGGATAGGCAAGCTCGGCCAGCGGAAGCGCATCACCGGGCAGCGTCGCCGGGCTGGTCGTCGGAATCGGTGCGGGCGAGCTGTCCGCCTGCAAGGCGCCCTGGACGACGACGGTACCGTTGTCAACGAGTTCGGCAAGTGGGCCGGGGCTCGTTTGCACGACGATCTTGCCCGCAGTCGTCGGCACGTTCGTCGATGAAGGAACCGGAAACACTAGCGGCGCGCTCGGGACTTCCGACAACGGCGCACAGGCGGTCGGAGCCGCAGAGGGGCTCGGCGTAGGACCGGCCGGTGGAACCCATACGCCGACCGGGATGCACCCAGCGGCCCCGCCCAGCACCGCAATCGCGACGAGCAGACGAGAAGAGGGACGCAACAACCGCATGCGCTTCGCCATCTTACTACCACCTCACCAGAGACGCGCGCCGATCGCTCGCGCCTGGCTAGCTTTCTTTAGCTAGCGCAAACCGGTTCCTGGGGCTAAACGTCCCTCTCCCGGTTTTTCGCGCGTGTTGAAAATTCGGCGACGCGCCTAGCCACCGGTGGTGAACGAGCCCTCGTGAATCCAGCGCACCCCCTCACGGCAACCGCCGACGAGCGTGAACTGAACTTCGACGGTATAGGTCGTCTGCGCCGCAAGGGTCGGGTAGGAGAGGACCGCCACCGGAAGCGCGGCGCCGGGGAGCGGGCCGGGACTCAGGACGGGGCCGGGCACAGCGGAGGACGGCGCTTGCAAAACGCCCTGCACGACGGTTCCGCCGGCGTCAACGATCTCCGCTAGCGGACCGGTGGGCGGACCCACACCCCACGGGAACGCACCCGGAGGCCGCCCAGAGCGTCCCGGCCGACAACAGCAAACGAAAAGAGCGATGCGCCTGCCACCTGCGCTGCATCATGTGATGACACCCTCACTAGAAAGCACGCGCCCATGTGGCTCGCGCTCGACTAGCTATTTTTAGCCAGAGGCCGGGGCTCCTGCGGCTTCAGGTCCCAATTAATTCCTTGAGCGCGTGCTGAAATATCTTGGGCGCCTTGCCCTGGAAGAGCACGGATTCGTTGCCCCCGATTTGCTTGCGGAGTTCGAGCAACTCGTCGCGTAAGGCTGCGGCCTTCTCGAATTCGAGATTGCCGGCGAACTCTTTCATCTTTTTCTCGATCTCGTTTGCCATCGCGAGGGCGACGTCGCGCGGGAGATTCTCGCCTTTGATCGCCGCTACGCGACCGGGGACGGGGCTCGAGACCAGGTCGAGAATGTCGCGGACTTCCTTGCGCACCGAGCGCGGCTCGATGCCGTGCTCGAGATTGTATGCGATCTGCCGTTCGCGGCGCCGCTTGGTCTCGCCGATCGCGCGTGCCATGGATTCGGTGATCACGTCCGCATACATCACGACCTTGCCTTCGACGTTGCGCGCTGCGCGGCCGATCGTCTGAATGAGCGAGGTGCCGCTGCGCAGGTAGCCTTCTTTGTCGGCGTCGAGGATGCCGACAAACGAGACTTCGGGCAAGTCGAGCCCTTCACGCAACAGATTGATGCCGACCAGCACATCGAAGACGCCACGGCGCAGGTCGCGCAAGATCGCGATCCGTTCGAGCGTATCGACTTCGCTGTGCAGATAACGCACGCGCAGACCCGTCTCGATCAGGAAATCGGTGAGGTCTTCGGCCATCTTCTTGGTGAGCGTCGTCACCAGCACCCGTTCGTCGCGGGCCACGCGCGCGCGCACCTCCTCCATGAGGTCGTCGACTTGATTCTTGGTGGGCCGCACCTCGACTTCGGGATCTACCAGACCCGTCGGCCGAATGATCATCTCGACCACTTGCGAAGATCTCCCGATCTCCCACGTCGCCGGCGTCGCCGAGACATAGATCGCCTGGTTGAGATGCGCCTGAAACTCATCGAAGGTCAGCGGCCGGTTGTCGAGCGCCGAGGGCAGCCGGAAGCCGTGTTCGACCAAAATTTCTTTGCGCGAACGATCGCCGCCGTGCATCCCGTGCACCTGCGGGAGCGTGACGTGCGACTCGTCGACGAAGAGCAGCCAATCCTTGGGGAAGAAATCGAGCAGACACGACGGCGTCTGGCCGGCTTCGCGCCCGGTGAGATGGCGCGAATAGTTCTCGATCCCGTTGCAGTAGCCGACTTCGCGCAGCATCTCCAAATCGTTGCGCGTGCGCATCTCCAAGCGCTGCGCCTCGAGCAGTTTCCCACTGTCGCGAAAGACGCGCAGCCGCTCCTCGAGCTCGACTTCGATGCCGGTGATGGCGCGGCGCAGCTTCTCATCGGGCGTGATGAAGTGTTTGGCCGGAAAGATGTGCAACTCGTCCTTGCTCTCGACGTATTCGCCGGTGAGCATGTTCACGACGTTGATCGCCTCGATCTGGTCGCCGAAAAACTCGATGCGGTGCACGAGCTCTTCTTCGACGCCGACGAACTCGAGGGTGTCGCCGCGCACCCGGAAGGTCCCACGCACCAAATTGATGTCGTTGCGCCGGTACTGCATGTCGACCAGCTTGCGCAAGAAGGCGTCGCGGTCGAATTCGTCGCCGACCCGGATGCGCACGGACATCTCCATGTAGTCCGAGGGTGAGCCCAGGCCGAAGATGCACGAGACGGAGGCGACGATGAGCGTGTCGCGGCGCGTGAGCAGCGACTGCGTGGCCGCGTGCCGCAAGCGCTCGATCTCGTCGTTGATCGAGCTGTCCTTCTCGATATACGTGTCGGTGTGCGCGACGTACGCTTCGGGCTGATAATAATCGAAGTAGGAGACGAAGTATTCGACGGCGTTGTTCGGAAAGAAGTCGCGGAACTCGGCACAGAGCTGCGCCGCCAGCGTCTTGTTGTGGCAAAGCACTAAGGTCGGCTTCTGCACCAGTTCGCAGACCCGCGCCATCGCCATCGTCTTCCCGCTCCCGGTCACTCCCAGGAGCGTCTGCGCCCGGTCGCCCCGTAGAACCCCTTGCGCAAGCCGCTCCGTCGCGACCGGCTGGTCGCCGGCCAATTCGAAAGGAGCGACGAGCTCGAATTTCTGACTCATTCCTCAGGCATAACACCCGTTGCCCGCGAAAACGCTGCGGGCTTCCCGTATAAGGTTGGTCTCAGCATGTATTCGGTAGCATTGGGGCTATCATGACATATTGGCCTGTCGGTCGCCCTTGTGCGGCGAGCATGGTGGCCGCAGGCTGCATTGTGCTCGCCCTCGGCGGTTGCGCTGGACGAAGCGCCCCGCACACCGCCCAAGCTCCCGTCGTCGAGACTGTCGTCGCAACGGCAGGGACGATCCATCCCAGCGAGCAGCTTGCCGGCTTGGTCGCTCCCTATCAGAACGTGGCGATCGAATCGACGCTGACCGAACCTGCCGACGAGGTCAACGTGCAGGAAGGCGACATCGTCCACCGGGGAGAGCTCCTCGCGCAACTCGACACGGCCGACTTGCGCGCGGCGCTCGCCGCAGACTTGGCGACGGCGGCAAGCGATCGGGCCAACACCACGCACACCGTCTACGCCGGCGATCTTTCGATCTCGCAAGGCCTCGACGCCGTCACCAGCGCCCAAACCGCCCTGCGGCAAGCGCAGGCGAACCTCAACCGTGACCAGACCGACCTGACGCGCTATCGTCAGCTCCTCACCAACGGCTACGTCTCCGAGCAACAGGTACAGCAGCAAGAGACCACCGTGCGCGACGATCAACAAGCGCTGGGCGCCGCGCAAGCCGCCCTCGCGAGCGCGCGCTCGAACGTGACCGCCAACGGAACCCTCGGCTCCAACGGTCTGCAAGCTTCAAGCGTCGCTCAGTCCCAGGCCACCGAGCAAGTTGCACTCGCCAACGCGCAACAAGAGCGCGTCCTCATCGAGAAGGCCGCCATCCTCTCACCGATCGACGGCGTCGTCGTCAACCGCAATCTCAACCCCGGCGAATATCCGGGATCGCGGCAGATATTCACCTTGCAGCAGGTCGATCCCATCTATGCGGTTTTGCGCGGCTCCGGTTCGCAAGTGGCGCAGATTGCCACCGGTGGAACGGCGACGGTCCTCTCCTCCGATCTTCGGCACCGGTTCACGGGCCGGGTGGTCGGCGTCCTCAACGAAGTGACCCCCGGCTCGACCGACTTTCAAGTCAAAGTGCTCTTGAGCAATCCCGGAGGGAGCCTGCGCCCAGGGATGGTCGTGACGGCCAACGTCACCCTCCCCTCGGCCAGCGGCATCCGCGTCCCCGTCACCGCGTTCACCGACGACAGCCATGACGCCGTGATGATCGTCACGCACAAAGGAACCGTGAAGACGGTGCAGGTCAGCGAAGTGAGCAGTGACGGGACCACCTCGGTCGTCAGCGGCTTGCGCCCAGGGGCGCGCGTCATCAGCGACGGCCAGACGAGCATCGGCGATGGCGAGAAGGTGGCGCTCCAGTGAGCCTCACGCGCCTCTTCATCCATCGCCCGACGCTGGTCTTCGTCTTGCTCGCCTTGATGTCGTTCTTCGGCATCATCTCGCTCACCACGATCGTTCGCCAGCTCTTCCCGAACGTCTCACAGCCGACGATCACGATCAGCGTGCAGTATCCCGGCGCGTCGACGACCGTCATGCGCGACAACATCGTGCAGCCGATCGAGCAGAACCTCGCGGGTACGACCGATCTGCAGACGATCAACTCGGTCGTGCAGCAAGGCCAAGCCTCGATCTCGGCGGTCTTCTATCTCACCTCCGATACGGCGGCCGATTTGGTCAACGTGCAGAAGGCCGTAACGGCGTCGGAGAAGGCCCTTCCGACGAGCATCACCGCGCCCTCGGTGAGCATTCGCGACCCAAGTGAGTCGACCGTCGTGACCTTGGCGCTCTACTCGCGGAAGCTCTCGCTGGGCCAGCTTTCGCTGTACGCCAACAACGTCATCGCACCGGAGATTCAACAGATTCCGGGTGTCTCGTACGTCAACGTCGGCGGCGCGGTCACGCCCGCAATCGAGGTCAACGTCGATCCGGCGAAGCTCGAAGCCAATGGGCTCACGCTCAACGACGTGATGAACGTCGTCGCCAACGACAACCAGCGCGTCCCCGGCGGCATCGCCTACGAACCGAATCGCGAGACGACCATCGACATACGTGGTGACGTGCAGGATCCTTCGTCCATCGCCTTGCTTCCGGTGACTGCCTCCGGCTCGAGTTCGTCGACCGCTCTCAGCGGGACGGCCGGTGCGCTCGACCCGTGGACGGCGAGCAGCGCCGTCCCGCGCATCGAGGATATTGCCAGCGTCGTCGACGGCTACGAGCCACGCCGCACGTACGCGCAGATCGACGGAAAGCCCGGGCTTTTCCTACAGGTCCAAAAGTCGTCCGACGCAAGCGAAGTCACCTCGTCGGACAACGTCATCGCGGCGCTCCCTCAGCTCTCGCGGCATTTTCCCGACGTGCAGTTCAAAGTCGTCAACGTGCAGTCGCGCTTCACCGAGCAGCAGATCGACAGCGTGACGCATACGCTGCTCGAAGGCATCTTCCTCACCGCCGTCGCGATGATCTTCTTCCTGCGCTCGTGGCGCAACGCGGCCGTCGTCTGCGTCGCGATCCCGACGTCGCTTGCGATCGCGCTCACCGCGATGAAACTCATGGGTCTCACCCTCGACACGATCTCGCTGCTCGGCATGTCGCTCGTGGTCGGGATCCTCGTCGACGACTCGACCGTCGTCTTGGAGAACATCGAACGCCACTATGCCGAACTCGGCCAGCCGCCGGAAGAGGCGGCCGTGCAAGGCCGCGAGGAGATCGGTGCCGCCGCCGTCGTCATCACGCTCGTCGACGTCGTCGTCTTCTTACCGATCGCATTCATCAGCAGCCAGGTCGGAAAGGAGCTCGCCGAGTTCGCGATCGTCGTCGTGATCTCGACGTTGACCTCGCTCTTCATCTCGTTCACCGTCACGCCGACTTTGGCCGGGTTGTGGGCGCTGCGTTCGCACTGGAAGCCTCCCGGCATCGTCGACGCCTTCACGCGCGGCTTCGACCGTCTGCGCGACTGGTACGCCCATAAGGCGCTCCTATGGGCGCTGCGCAACGACAAGCTCGTTGCCACCCTCTGCCTGCTCTCGTTCGTCGTCTCGATTGCGATGGTACCGCTCGGCGTCGTCGGCGAGGAGTTCATTCCGGCAACCGACCGTGGCGAGATTTTCGTGCAGATCACCTTCCCGCTGGGCACGCCGCTCTCGCAGGTGCGCGACGCAACCTTCGCATTCGAGCGCCTCGTCGACAAACAAGCCGATCTCCTGAACGAATTCACGGTCACCGGCGCCTACTCTGCCTCATTTGGCGGCTTCGTCGTACAAGGCAACGTTGGCCAAACACACGTCTTCTTGCGCGACGACCGCAAAGAGCCGACCGACTGGTGGGTGGGTCAGCTACGAAGACTCGCGCACAAGGCGATCGCCGGCGCCCAAGTCGTCGTCGTCCCCGTCACCGGAACCGGCGGCGGCAACGCGCAGCCGATCGACGAGCTCGTCACCGACGTAACGGGAGCCGATCCGACCGCCGCGGCGCAACGCGTGCTGGCCGTGTTGAGCCAGACGCCCGGCGCAATCAGCGCGAACAGCAGCGGAACCTCGCTTGCTCCGCAAGTCGAGGTCAATTTCGACCGCGCCAAGGCACAGGCACTCGATGTCGACATCGGAGATGCGGCGGAGGCGGCGGGCGCGGCCTTCGGCGGCGATGTCGCGACGCAGTTCGAGACGCCACAAGGCCTCAAATCGGTACAGGTCATCTACCCCCTTGCCGACCAGCAAGAACTCAGTTCGCTGAGCGCAATGCCGATTCGCTCGGAGAACGGCTCGATCGTGCACCTCGGCGACTTCACCACCTTTGCACTCGCGCCGACCTCGCCGCTGATCACCCGCACGAACCGCAACACGGTCATCCACGTCGACGCCAACATCGCACCGGGGTACTCGCTATCGACCGTGCAGGCGGCCTTTCAAAAACGGCTCGCCGCGATCCATCTTCCGTCGACCGTCCTGGTTTACCCGGCTCCTTTGGGGCAACAAGATTTCATGCACCAAACGTTGCTGGGGCTGGGCGGCTCGATGATTCTTTCGGTGATTTTGGTCTTCTTGCTGATGGTAGCGCTCTACAACAGCTACCTCTCGCCGTTCATCATCCTCTTCTCGGTTCCGGTCGCCGCCGTGGGCGCGATCGGCTCGCTCATGGCTACGCACAAGACGCTCAACCTGTATTCGTTGATCGGTATCATTCTGTTGATCGGTATCGCGACCAAGAACGGCATCTTGCTCGTCGACTATGCGAACACGCTGCGCGCGCGGGGGCGCGACAAGCTGACCGCCATCAAAGAGAGCGCGTTTACCCGGTTCCGGCCGATCGTGATGACCAGCTTCTCGGTGGTTGTCGGCAATCTGCCGCTGGCGCTGGCGCTGGAGCAGGGGCAAGGCGCCCGCTCGAGCCTGGGGATCGTCGTGATCGGCGGGGTCGTCAGCTCGTTGATCCTCACCCTCCTGCTCGTACCGATCGTCTACGTTTGGGTGGCTCCCAATCAGCTCCGGCGCGTTCCGAGGCCGGAGCCGGCGGAGCCTGCGCCTCACCCCGCGATCGCCCGGCCCTATCTCGAGCCGGCGATGGAGTAAAGGACGATGGAGCCACTGCTGCACACCGACACCACGAACGACTGGCTCCTCCTGCACGACAGCCGCCGCGATACCTGGATACTCTTCGTCCCTACGTGGGTGAACGAACCCTCGATTCCGCTCCTCGAACCGGCAGACGCCCCAGATTTCACGGGCCTCGATGACGACCAGGAGCAGATGCCCTACGCCCTCCCGGTCCTGGTCCTCTTCTGGTTCGCCTCCTTCGCCTGGGGCCTCTGGTACATCACCAACTCCAGCTGACCGGGCGGGGGCCTGACGGTCCTCCCGGGCGGGGCCTGACCATGCGAAAGGGGAAGAGAGGGGCTGCGCGCGTGCGAGCGCGCCCACCTCGTCGCGAGACCTCGGTCTCCCGCTGGAATGGAGCGTGCCGTGAACAATAAGCCCCTGCTCTTCTCGGGGAACTCGAACCCCGAGCTGGCCAAAGAGATTGCCCAGAAGATGGAGACGCGCGTCGGTAGCGCGCTCGTCGACAAGTTCAAAAACGAAGAGTGCCGCATCGAGATCAAGGAGAACGTGCGGGGCTCCGAGGTCTTCGTCGTGCAGTCGATCTGCAAATCGATCAGCGGCAACGGCGTCAACGACTCGCTCGTCGAGCTGCTCTTGATGATCGACGCGCTCTCGCGTGCCTCGGCCGGCCGGATCACCGCGGTCGTACCGTACTACGGCTACGCCAAACAAGACAAGAAGACCAAAGGCCGCGAGCCGATCTCGGCAAAGCTCGTCGCCAACATGCTGGCGACCGCGGGAGCCAAGCGACTGGTCACCCTCGACTTGCACGCCGCGCAGATCCAAGGCTTTTTCGACATCCCGGTCGACAATTTGATGGCCGCTCCCGCACTCTGCGGCTATCTCAAGACGCAAGGACTCGACGGACACAACGTGGTCATCGTCTCGCCCGATGCGGGCGGCGTGGCGCGGGCCGAGAACTTCGCCAAGCGCCTGCGCTCGACGCTCGCGATCGTCTTCAAGCGCCGCCCCGAACCCGACGTCTCGGAGGTGACCGACATCGTCGGCGACGTCAAGGGCAAAGTCGCCGTCGTCGTCGACGACATGATCTCCACCGGCGGGACGCTGGCGAAAGCGGCAGAGGCGCTGCTGGCGCGCGGTGCCACCAAGGTCTACTGCTGCGCGACGCACGGGATATTCGCCGGCGATGCGGTGCGCGTGCTCAGCGAGTCCCTCATCGAACGCGTGGTGGTCACCAACACCATCCCAATGCTCGACTACGGCCCGAAGATCAAGGTGCTCTCGATCGCGCAGATTCTGGCCGATGCGATCAAACGCATCACGGCAAATCGCTCGGTCTCCGAACTCTTCGCCAAAGACGACGAACCCTCACCCAAAGACGGCGAACCGTCACCCCTCACCACCCCGGCTGAGCTCTCGCTGCAAGAACTCGCCGCAACCACGTAAGCACGGAGTATATGGCAACCTCTTCCAACAACACGCTCTCGATCGAATCGCGGCCCGCTACCGGCACGACGGCGGCGCATGCGTTGCGCCGTATCGGTCGAGTTCCGGGGATCCTCTTCGGACACGGCAGCGATCCGCTTCCGATCAGCGTGGACGCACGCTCGCTCGACGATCTCATCCTCGCGGGCGGCAAAACGCGCCTCCTCTCGATCGTCATCGACGGTACCACCAGCGAAACGGCGCTGCTGCGCGACTTGCAACGCGATCCCGTCACCCGCCGCGTGATCCATGCCGATCTGCAGCGCGTCTCGGCGACCGAATCGATCTTCGCTTCGTTGCGCATCGCGACGGTCGGCGTCGCCGACGGCGTGAAGAATTCGGGCGGCGTGCTCGACATCATCACGCACGAAGTCGAAGTACAAGGCCCCGCAAACGCGCTGCCCGAGAAGATCGAGCTCGACGTCTCGTCGCTGGGAATTCACGATCACATCACCGCCGGCCAGATTCCCCTTCCATCGTCGTTCAAGATGATCACGCCGGCGGATACCGTCATCGTGACGATCGAAGCCTCGCGCACCGCGGGCGAACTCGAAGCGGCGGCCCCTGCCGTTGCACCAGCCGAAGTGCCGACGGTCGCCGAGAGCAGCAAGGGGACGGAGTCGTAAGAGACGGCGCACCGCAACTCGTCGTCGGCCTCGGAAATCCCGGTCCGCGGTACGAGCAGACGCGCCACAACGTCGGTTTCATGGTCGTCGACGAAGTGGCGCGGCGCCTCGGCGTCAGCAGCTGGAAGAGTAAATCGCAGGCGCTGCAAGCGCATATCGCCGCCCGCAATCTCGTCCTGGTGAAGCCGCAGACGTTCATGAACGCCAGCGGCGAAGCCGTTGCTCCCATTGCGGCATGGTGGAAGACGCCGCGCCCGCGAATCTTGGTCGTCTACGACGATCTCGACCTTCCGCTCGGGCGGCTGCGCCTGCGCGGTGCCGGAAGCTCGGGCGGCCACAACGGCGTGAAGTCGCTCATCGCCGAGCTGGGAGATGACGACTTTGCGCGACTGCGCATCGGCATCGGCCGCGGCCATGAAGCCATCGATCATGTCCTCGCTCCCTTCGATGAGGCGGAGCGGCAGCGGTTGGCACCTATCCTCGCCGCGGCCGCCGACGGGGTAGAATACTGGCTCGCCCATGGGACGCAAGCGACTGTTCCACAGCTCAACGGGTGGCGTGAACCGACAGGCCCGCATGCACCCTAGGGCGAGCGGCACTTGCGCCGATGGTGTACGTTGTAGGGAAGAGGGAAAGGATTTCACGTAGGGAGATGAGAGAGGATTTCGCTGGGCGCATCTTCGTGCTGCGGGTCGGTGCGGCCGACATCGAGGCGCCCCAGACGACGATCGTTGCCGATATCGCCTTCCTCGCCGAGCACCATGTGCGCCCCATCGTCGTGGCCCCGAGCGGAGCGGTCGCCTCGAGCTGGGTGCGTACCCTCAACCGCAACGCGAACGTCGCGGTGCGCCTCTCCGGAGCCGACGCCGCCCTTCTTCCGGCGGCGCACGCCGATCAGATCGGGACGGTGCAGACGCGCCTCTTGGCGACGCTGACGAGCGCCGGCTACGTCCCGGTGATCGAGCCGACGGCCTTTGCCCTCTCCGGCGATGAGATCGCGGTCGAACCCGATGACGTTGCGAGCGCAATTGCCTCTGCGACCGATGCCGCGCGTGCGATCTTCTTTCACGAAGCCGGCGGCGTCGTCGATCCGCAGACGCAAGCAATCGTGAGCGAACTCACCCCCGCCGAGGCCTTGACGCTCGCCGAACACGGCAATCTCGATCCGAGCCTACGTACGGCGATACGTGCCGCTGCCCTCGGCGTGCGCGCCGGCGTCGCAGCGGCGCAGATCGTCGACGGCCGCATCGCTCATGCAACGATCGTCGAGCTGCTCACGACCCAGCATCTCGGCACACAGGTCACCGGCAGCATCTTCTTCGCTGCGTAAGCGTCGCTTGCTCCGGACGACTACGGACAAGGGTCGGGGCGGCCGAGTGCCGCTGCGATACGTGAACCCACCGGCGGATGATCGTAAAAATAGGCGCGAACCAGCGCCGGCGGGCAATACGGTGCCAACCCCTCGTCGGCAAAACGGACGAAGGTGCGTACGGCTGCAGCGCGATCGCCGGTAAGCGCAACGCCAAACGCGTCGGCTCGCGCTTCGACCTTGCGCGAATAGCTATTGAAGACCGGATACGCGATCAGCGCCGCGATGCCGAGCAATGCACCGACGAGCGCCAGCCGCGAAAGGGGGTCGTCATCACGGCGCACCCCGATGCGGTCGGCGATCGTCACGGCGATCGTGGCGACGAGCAAGAGAAGTCCCGTACCGACGAGGGTGAGGCGCAGGATGTCGCCGTGCACGGAGTGTCCCATCTCATGCGAGAGGATGAAGAAGATTTCGCGCGGCGTGGCGTTCTCGATGAGGTTGTCGCTGACGACGATGCGACGGGTGGAACCGAAGCCCGCTACGTTCGCATTGATGACGTCGGTCTGGCGCGATTGATTGTCGATCACGATTGGCGCGTCGCCCAAGCCGGCGCGCTGCTCGAGCGTGCGAATCGGACGGTAGAGGGAGCTGGTGGCCGCAAGCGGGCGATAGCTGTTGTACAACGGCGCAATCAGCACGGGTTGGATGAAATTCAACCCGAACGAGAAGACAACGATGCCGGCAGCCGTGTAGAGATACCAGAGACGCGTCTTGGCAACAGCGGTCATCACCGCAGCGACGACGAGCCCCGCGATGAGCGAGTCGAGCACGATCGTCGTCAGGCTATCTTGAAGCCATGCGACGATGGGCTCGGAGGTGAGATCGTACACGCTTGCGACGCGGTACCGCACGAACGCGACCGGAAGCTGAGCCAGGCCCACGATTCCCGCCAGCGCGCCCCCGAAGACGAAGCGTAGGAGCAGCGGCGAACGGATGCGCCGCCGTAACGCATCGCGCATGCTCGCCGCCGATCCCGAATTCCAAAGGTGAAAGAGCATCCCGATCATCGAGAACGCCCAGGCGAAGAAGAGCGGCCGCGTCCAGGCCGAGAGGTGCAGCGAGACGGCTTGGCGCCGTGGGTCTAAGAGCGTCTGCGGCGGCGCCGAGAGCAAGGCCGCATCGGGGATGGCGCTTACGCGCCGGTCCGCAAAGCTCGGGTGCGCCGACGCAGGAGACGAAGCGGCCGCCACGCCCACGACGATGAGCACGAGCAAAACCAGACGGCAGAGGCGCACCCCGGGAGTCTTAGTCGATGCCTGAGGCGTCGCCTACTCCAGGCGCCACCTAGCGGTTCGCGATAAGCCCGTCGCTGCTGAGCACGCTTCCGGCCGCCGCACTTCGTAGGTAGGCCACGAAGGTGGGCAAGAGCGCCGGCGGGGTGCTCTCGCGCGCGGTGTACACGTACAAGTGTGGGCTGAACGGATAGGCGCCTGTTTGGAAGTTCTGCGAGCTCGGCACCAACGTGCTGAGCCGTCCCACGATCGTGATGGCGCGCGCCGAGCCCAGCGCCGAGTAGCTGTCGATGGCAATTGCATCAGGATCGCTTGCCAGCGCATCGGCAATGTTCGCCATCGGAATCTCTTGCGCGGCGCTCACCGGATCGCGATCGTCGAGCAACGAGTCGCGAAGCGTCTCGTACTCCGACGAATCATCCGGCGCGATTACGTCGATCCGCCGGTTCGGGCCGCCGACTTGCGACCATTGGGTGATCTGACCGGAGAATATCTGCCGCACTTGCTCGTCGGTCAGCCGATCGACGTAACCCGCGGGGCTGACCGCGACGACGATGGCGTCCCGGCCGATCGCGCGGCCCTGTATGCCGGAGATCGAGGCGGCTTCGTCGTCGTGAATTGGCCGCAGCGAGATCACCAAGTCACACTGGCCATTGGCAAGCGCCGCGAAGCCACGTGACGACCCCTGGCCCGATATCTGAATGCGCGCCGGCATGGTGCCGTCGCCGAGGACCGTCGAGATGGTCTTCGCATCGCCGTCGACGATCGAGGTCTGGATATAGTGGCCTCCCTGCATCTGAAAGAACTGCCGCGCGAAATCGTCGGCGAGACGGCTCGTCGCTGTACTCGACCCACAGACACGAATCGTCGCTAGCGAATCGACAGCGACGGCGTGCTGGTAGAAGAGCCGCGCGACCAGCGATGCGACGATCAACAGGGAGATGGCTGCCACCAGGCGCGGATACGAGATGTGAGCCGTCGACCGGCTTGACGGCGGTGCCGATGCGACCTGAGGAGACGGCGCGAGCGGTTCCTCTCGCGTGAACTCCGGCACCGCGGCGAAACGCTCGGGTGAGCCGGCGACCGGCGTGAGCCGCCGGCCGCACTCCGAGCAGACGACGACGCCGCCGATCGTGGGATCGAAGGCGACGATGTCGTTCGGACCGGTCTTACGGCACTTTCCGACGTTCGTACAGAGCGCGTAGGAATTAGCCATAGACCAGCAACGGAAGAAATGCGACGAGCACGAGTGTTACGACGAGCATTCCCAAGTACGAGAGAGCGATGCGTCGCGAGCTCTCCGGTGGAAGCTGGGCCATGCGGCACGCCCGCATATATCCTCCGCCGAGCGGCGGTAGACAGAAACCAATTCCCGTTGCCAGCACTGCGACGATAACGTAATGCACGCTCGAGATTCCGAATCCTACCGCGAGCGGAGTGAGCAACGGTGCTGCCAGCACGAGCGCCGGAAGACCGCTGAGGATGGCGCCAAGCAAGGCAAAGACGGCGAGCGAGAGTGCCATGAATGTCCAACGCGCCGCAAGTGAATCGCTTACATGTAAGCTGAAGCCCGATTGCATCAAGGTCCAGACGACGACACCGGCAAGCGCAACAACGAAGAGCAATGCGCCTGCCGAAGCTCCCGCTTCAACGAGCGCTGTAGAGATCTGCTCGAGCGAAAGCGGGCGGTACATGAGAGCTCCCAAGACGAGCACGAAGGTCAGCGAAAGCACCGCCGCTTCGCTTGCGCTCACGACGCCGGCCGGAACGGCGTACCACATGAAGAGCAATGGAAGCAGCGCGGGGGCCGCACGAACCAAGGCGCGCCCGACCTCTTCGGGCGTGTTGCGCTCTTCCATCTCCGAGCGATCGTCCCGCATGTGCACGGCAATCGTCAGCGCCAAGATCAGGATACCGGCGAGCGCCGGGACCAGCGCAGCGGCAAAGAGCGGCGCAACCGCGGTTGCCGTTACGGACGCTGCGAGGATCAGCGCGATATTCGGCGGTACGAGCGGCGTCAACGCGCTCGACGCGCAGAGGACGGCCGCCATCTCGCGCTCGCCGCCTCCGCGCCGGCGTATCTCGGGAAAGAGCAGCGGGTGCAGAGCCGCGGCGTCGATCACGCGGAAGCCCGTGATCGACGCGGCCCACGAAACGGTGATGAGCAGACCGTACGCGCAGCCGCCGGCAAAGGGTCCGACGGCGGCACGTACCGCTGCCACCATCGCGTCGAGCATCCCGCTCATTTGCACGACGAAGGCGAGCACGATGAAGAGCGGCACGGCCGTCAGCGCCGTCGGCCGAAGCGCCTCATCGAAATGCGTCACCACGACGTCGAGCGGGAGACCGGCAATCGTCGAGAGATAGGCGATCACGGCGATCCCCAGGCAATACGCAATGGGGACGCCAATCGCAATGCAGACGCCGAGCAACCCAATGAAGAAAACCGACAAGCTTCCGAAGCCCAAGGCGAGCAATGCGCCTTTCGCCAAGAAGAGGAGGGCGCCGCAGAGGCTCACGACGTTGACTGCGACCAGGAGGTCGCTGACGTCGGCCCGCTCTGCTAGCTGCAGTGCCGCGACGATCGTCATCAGCGCGAAGCCGATCAAGAGAGCGCCGACGCGCAGCGAATCGTGCAGGCCGAGCGGCGTCACGATCGACCAACGGTCGACGATGCTGCGGTCGGCGGGCAGCAAGAGCAAGACCGCAAAGAGGAAAATCAGAAGCGACGCCGTCGTTTCGCAGCGCCGGCGCAAGCGGTCGGGGAGACGCGCGACGACGGCGGTGACGCGCAGATGCGCACCGCGCCGCAGCGCGGCCGCCGCGCCGAACATCACGAGCCATAAGAAGAGATCCGAAGCGGCCTCCTCGATGCGCGCATGCCGCCCTATGAAACGATTCGCGATCGTTGCAAGAACGATTGCCACCTGGGCCCACAAGAGTACGGCCGTCCCCGCATCGACGAAGAGACCGACAGCGCGATCGATGCGGCGCAAGACCGAGTCGGCCTGCGTTCCCCGAATGCGCGTAGCCGAGACGAGTTCATAAGCGTCCGATGTCGGCATCACGTCGAAAAGGAAAGCCTTTCTTACGCTTGCTTTTAGTACGTAGTGCAAATCGCCCGTGGGTCTACGTAATACTTCGGTAAAAACGCACGCTAGCTGAGAAGGAGGACGAGAGGCTGCTTCCTATCCGCTGCGGTAAAGGCCTCCACCGTTTCAGGCGAACGCCTCGGCGCTCACCTCGTCGGGGAACGTCGAGGCATTCTCGTCGCCGAAGAGCTTGCGGTATTGTTTCCAGCCGCGAAGATTTCCCGACGGTTCCTCGGGCGCTTCGAGTGGGGTTGCGACGTGCTCGAAGGGACTCCAGTGCCCATTCGCACCACCTTCCAGAAGCCGGTCGTAGAGTTCGAGGTCCTTGCGCACGTCGCGCGAGCCGTCGTGCGTGAGGTAGGAGACGCGCGCGCAGCGCGCTACGCTCACCTTGCAGCGCAAGGCGGGTGTTAGCTCGCGCTCGTCATCTTGAATGAGCGGCGTGTGCCAATCGCCCAAGACGAGTGGCTGCGGTGTACTCCCCCGGTAGGCTAAGAGCAGGAGGTCCGCAATCCGCTTGATCTCCGGCTGCGCATCGGGATGGCAACGCTGCGTGAAAAAATTGCTCCACTGGGTCGCCGTGATGATCACGGTGATCCAGGCGAACGGCTCCAAGATGCGGTTCACGAGCTGTTTGTGCAGATCGATCTCCGAGGATGAGAGCCGCTCGGCCGTGCCGAGCGCATTTTCGAGCGCGCGCCGCCACTCCAACTCGGCCAGCGCGCGCGCCTGCACGCTGATCTCCGTGCGTGCAGCCATCCCCGACTGATTCTTCCCCCACCAGATCGGCATCGCCGGATCCTCGCGCACCGTCGCGATCATCTTCTTGATCGGGATAGCGCGCGAGCTCGCGGCGTTGCGCGAGAAGACCCGGTGCGTCATCATCTCGCTGTGAATGAAGCGCGGGTAGCGCACCTCGACGGTCGTCAGGCGGACACCGGCCGGCGAGAGACTGTCGAGCAAGATGCGAGCGGAGTACGCCATCACCGCCACTCTTTCACGCTCTCGGCCGGGTCGACCCGCATCTGGGCGCTACGGGCCGAGCTTCATTCTTCGCCGTCATAGTAATCCAGCGGCTTTGAACGAATGAGCCGTCTCTCGGGAGAGCGGACAGCCCACTTCTTGCTGTCGGGATAATAGCACGACTCGCCGAGCGGATTATCGGCGACGATGTACAGGACCAGATCGCCCGAGCCGTCGTTGACGACCTGGTGCGCTTGGCCCGGTTCGAAGATAAAGGCGTCGCCGGCCTCGACCGGCGTCGTCCCCTCACTATGACGTACGGTGCCGGCGCCGGAGATCACGTGATAGAATTCCCACTGCGCGCTGTGCGAATGATAGGGGCAGAGCGCCTTGCCCGCCGGAATGCGCGTGATCTCGACGTCGAACGGGTGCCGTTCGCGCAGGTCCAGCGATTCGGGCTTACGTCCCAACGCCTCCGAGATGCGCTTGCCGGCACGCTCGAATCGTCCGCCCGGGGAGGCCCGCACGTATTCCGGGACGTCCGCCACGTTGACCTTACGCATCGCCGCTCCGCACGCGTTTGACGATGGGACGCGCGGGGTTTCCCGCGACGCGTTCCCCCGGACCGACGTCACGGGTGACGACGGACCCGGCCCCGGTGAGTGCGCCATCGCCGATCCTGACCGGGGCGACGAGCGAGGTGTTGGATCCGATGGCGACGTCCTCCCCGATCTCCGTCCGGTTCTTCTGGATGCCGTCGAAGTTGCAGGTGATCGAACCGGCACCGATGTTGGTACGAGCCCCGATGACGGCATCTCCGAGATACGCCAGATGGCTCGCCTTCGCTCCGGGGGCGATCTGCGAGTTCTTGACCTCGACGAAATTGCCGAGACGCACGCCGGTGCCGACGAGCGCTCCGCCGCGAATGTGCGTCCACGGGCCGATGATTGCGTAATCGCCGACGGTGCTGTCTTCGATCACACTATCGCAGATCAGCGTGTGCTTGCCGATGTGTGCATTTTGCAGGCGCGCGTTGGGGCCGATTTCGCTGTGCGCCGCGATCGTGCTCGATCGGCTGATCGTCGTGTTGGGGAAGATCGTGACGTCGGGCGCGATGCGCAAGTCGGGCTCGAGGTAGGTCGTCGCCGGGTCGACGATCGTGACGCCCGCCTTCATGTGCTGCTCGCACAAGAGGGCCCCCAGGCGTGCACGAGCCGCCGCCAACTCCGCCCGATCGTTGATCCCCAGCACCGACCGATGGTCGTCGGCGCGTACTGCCACCACGCGTTCACCCCCGTGCACGAATTGCGCGATGGTGTCGGTAAGATAGTACTCACTCTGGGCGTTGTCGTTGCGCAGCGCGGCGAGCGCGGCGCGCAGTTTGGTTTCGTCGAAAACGTAGAGGCCGGCATTCATCTCATCGACGGCGAGTTCGTCGGGGGTGGCGTCCCGCTGCTCGACGATGCGCTCGACACGGTCGTCTTGCCGGATCACGCGTCCAAAATTCGACGGCAACGGCATTCGCGCCGTCACCAGGCTCACGGCGCC
Source organism: Candidatus Acidiferrales bacterium (assembly GCA_035503775.1). GTDB lineage: Bacteria > Vulcanimicrobiota > Vulcanimicrobiia > Vulcanimicrobiales > Vulcanimicrobiaceae > DATJTD01. The sequence continues at coordinate 7,386 of DATJTD010000018.1, read as the reverse complement.
GTCGCTCGCGAGCAGGCGCTGCACGAGCTCCGCACTCACCAGCGGCATGTCGGCGTTGAGCACGATCACGCGGCCTTCTTGAATCGCGAGCCCTTGCAAGGCGACTTGCACGGCGTGCCCGGTCCCAAGCTGCGGCTCCTGCAAGACGACGCGCACGGAGGCGTGCCCGGCTGCGCGCGCGATCTCGGGGACGTGCTCCTCGATATCCGCGTTGGCAACGACCACGACCTCGCTGACCGCAACGTCGCCGAGCAGGCGCAGCACGTACCACAACATCGGCCGCCCGCAGATGTCGTGCAACACTTTGGGCCGCGCGCTCTTCATGCGCGTCCCTCTTCCGGCAGCTAGAACGATCGCGCGTAGGCTCATGCCGCGTCGTCCCCCGCGTTGCCGGCACGCTGCCACGCGCGCTGCTCCGCTTTGCTCACGCCGCCGACGAGTTGCAACGCGACGCGCAGACGTTCGCGACAGAGATCGCGGCCCAGGATCCCCATTGAATTGAAGAGCGGAACCGAGGTCGGGCTTCCCGTGATGGCGATATACCACGGGCGCACGGCCTCCCGAAACTTCACCCCGAGACGCTCGGCGATCTCGCGCAAGACGCGTTCGATGTCGCTCACGTCCCACTCCGCCAGCCGGTCGAGTTCCCACTGCGCGTACGCTAGCAACCGGCGCACCATCTCCGCGCCGAGCTTCCCTTCGAGCAACTGCTCGGCTGTGATCGAGAGGCGGCCGGCAAAGAAGAACGAGAGCAGCGGGCCGAGATCGCTGAGGCGCTCGACACGCGTCTGCGCGAGCGGCGCGATGGCAGCGAGATAGTCGGTGTTGAAGGCCCACGCGCGGGCATGCTCCATGAAGCCGGTGACGTCGTTGCGCTCGCGGATGTAGCGGCCGTTGAGCCAGTCGAGTTTGGCGACGTCGAAGACGGGACCGCCCAGCGGAATGTGCGTGACGTCGAAACGGTCGACGAATTCGTGTAAGGTCAGGATCTCCTCGCCTTCCCCCGGCGCGTTGGCCAGATTGCCCAGAAAGTTGCGCAGAGCTTCGGGAAGATAGCCCATGCGGCGGTAAAAATTGATACTCGTCGGATTTTTGCGCTTCGAAAGCTTGCTCTTGTCGGCGTTGCGCAAGAGTGGAAGATGGCACAACTGCGGCATCTCCCAGCCGAAGTACTCGTAGAGCAGGAGGTGCTTGGGCGCCGAGGAGAGCCACTCTTCGCCACGCATCACGTGAGTGATCTCCATGAGGTGATCGTCGACGACGTTGGCGAGATGATAGGTCGGCCAGCCGTCGGATTTGAGCAAGATCTGCATGTCGACCGTCGACCAGTCGAAGACGATGTCGCCGCGCAGAAGATCGCGCACGACGGCGGTGCCCGAGTCGGGGATTTTCATGCGCACGACCGAGGGAAGGCCGAGGCGCTGGCTCTCGCTGATCTCGTTTGGCGTCAGCGTCAAACACCTTCCATCGTAGCGCGGCGGCAGCTCGCGCCGCCGCTGCTCGTCTCGCATCGCCTCCAAGCGCTCCGGGGTACAATAGCAGCGGAAGGCATGCCCGTTGCGAAGCAAGAGGTCGGCATAGCGGGTATATATCTCCAGGCGTTCGCTCTGCCGATACGGTCCGTGCGGGCCGCCGACGCCGGGGCCTTCATCCCACGTGATTCCAAGCCATCCCAAGGCGTCGAGGATCACCCGCTCCGAGGCCGCCGTGCTCCGCGCGCGATCGGTATCCTCGATACGCAACAAGAATTCGCCGCCATGGTGTTTGGCAAAGCAGTAATTGATCAGGGCCACGAAGGCCGTGCCGACATGCGGGTCTCCCGTCGGCGAAGGCGCGACGCGCGTACGAACGATCATGCTCTCCACTATCCGACGAGTGCCCGGCGCTTACCGCACTCCTGCGTGACGAAGGCAACGATCTCCGCGAGCGGCGCACCCGGCGTAAAGATCGCGCGGACGCCCAGGCGCCGCAACTCCGCCGCGTCGTCAGCTGGTATGGTGCCCCCGCCGAAGAAGACGATGTCCTCCGCGTGCTGCGCCTGGAGCTGCTCGAGCACGAGGGGAAAGAGTGTCATGTGGGCGCCCGAGAGAATCGAGAGCCCGATCCCGTCGGCGTCCTCTTGTACGGCGGTTTGGACGATCTGCTCGGGCGTCTGGAAGAGTCCCGTATAGATCACTTCCATCCCCGCGTCGCGCAACGCGCGAGCGATCACTTTTGCCCCCCGATCGTGCCCGTCGAGTCCCGCTTTGGCGACGACGACGCGCAGGGGCCGGTCACTGGCCATGGAGGGAGCCTTCGCCGGATGGCACGGCCTTCCCCGACCTGGGACGCTTGCACCGCGGGGACACGTCCAAGACCACGTGAGCCTGCAAAAGCCGGCGGCTAAACGACTAAAACCGCGCCCGTTCGACGTAGCGTCCGTAGACCTCGACCATCGCCTCGACGATCTCGCCTTCGGTCGCACATGCCTGGACCGCCGTGATCAGCGGCGGCATCACGTTGGTCGCGGGATCGGCGCACGCGCGCTTCAGTGCGACAAGAGCCGCTTGCACCGCTGCCGAGTCGCGGCCGGCTCGTACGTCCTGCACGCTGCGAGCTTGGTCGCGCTCGGTTTCGTGCGAAATCTTGAGCAGGTCGATCTCCGCATCGCAGGCCGCCTGATCCGCAAACGCGTTCACGCCGACGATCACGCGGTCGGCGCTCTCCAGCGAACGCTGATAGCGGTAGGACGCATCGGCGATCTCATGTTGGAAGAAGCCCGCTTCGATAGCTTCGATCACACCGCCGTAGCCTTCGATCTGGGTGAAATACGCCTCGGCTTGCCGCTCGAGTTCGTCCGTGAGTGCTTCGATGAAGTACGCGCCGCCGAGCGGATCGGCAACGTTGGTCACGTTGGTTTCGTAAGCGAGAACCTGCTGTGTACGTAGAGCGATCTCGACCGATTTCTCGGTAGGCAGCGCCAGGACTTCGTCCATGGAATTGGTGTGCAACGACTGTGTGCCGCCCAGCACGGCAGCCATCGCCTCGTAGGCGACGCGCACGATGTTGTTCTCTGGCTGCTGCGCAGTCGCACTGCACCCGGCCGTCTGCGTGTGAAAACGCAACGTCCACGAACGCGGATCACGGGCGCCGTAGCGCTCGCGCATGTGGCGCGCGTAGATGCGGCGGGCCGCGCGAAACTTGCAGATCTCTTCGAAGAAGTCGATGTGCGAGTTGAAGAAAAACGAGAGGCGCGGGGCGAAGGTGTCGACGTCCATCCCCGCTGCAATTGCGGCCTCGACGTAGGCAAAGCCGTCCGCGAGCGTAAAGGCCAGCTCCTGCGCCGCCGTCGAGCCGGCCTCGCGGATGTGATAGCCCGAGATCGAGATCGTATTCCAGCGCGGCATCTCGGCCGCGCAAAATTTCATCATGTCGACGATGAGGCGCATGTGCGGGCGCGGGGGAAAGATCCACTCCTTTTGCGCGATGTATTCTTTGAGGATGTCGGCCTGCAAGGTGCCGCCCAGCGCGGCGCGCGGAATCCCTTTGCGCTCCGCGGCGGCAATGTACCAGGCCAGCGCGATGCAGGCGGGCCCGTTGATCGTCATCGAGGTCGTAATCGCGCCGAGATCGATGCCGGCGAAGAGCACCTCCATGTCGCGTAACGAATCGATTGCTACGCCGCAACGCCCGACCTCTCCACGCGCTTGCGCGGCGTCGGAGTCGTAGCCCATCAAGGTCGGCATGTCGAAGGCGACCGAGAGACCCGTCTGCCCTTGCGAGAGGAGGAAATGATAGCGTTCGTTGGTCTGCCGCGCGGTGCCGAAGCCGGCGAATTGGCGCATCGTCCAGAGACGCTCGCGATACATCGCCGGATGGATGCCGCGCGTGTAGGGATACTCGCCCGGATACCCGAGATCACGAGCCGGATCGACGTGGAGCACGTCCTGCGGTCCGTAGACGGCCTGCAGCGGGACGTCGGAGATCGTTCGGTCGCAGGCCCCTGCTCCCGCTTCACGCCGCCCGCGCTGCTGAGCCATGCGAGCTTCCCAACGGGTACGCTGCTCGCGCAGCTCCGGCGTCTCGGGCCCTCCAGCGCCTGCGGTGCGTTCGATCATCTTTGCCAAAAAACGATCTCCTAACGCCCCGGTCATTCGACCCGGCGCCACGGTTTCCCGAGGCGGACGAAGCGGCCGCTAGACCTTACGTTTGCGGGCTGCCGGCGCGCCGTCGGCGACGGCACGAGCGCGCCGCGGATGTTCGACGGCGGAGGCGACGTTCTCGAGGGCGGCCGCGCCCGCTTCGACCAGACGTCCGACGGTTTCGATCGTGGTGCCGATCTTCGTCGCGCGGCGGCTCACGGCGTGGGTCTTCTTCGCAACCGACTTCACCGCTTTCGGCGCCTCTTTCACCACCTTGCGCGCGGTCTTCGTGACGGCTTTTGCGGTGCGTCCCGCGGCTTTGGCGGCGGTGACCGCCTTCTTTTTGGCCCCGGTTTTCTTAGCGGTCGACTTGCGTGTTGCCATGTGTCATACTCCAATTCGGCAATTCGGCGTGTTGCAAGCAACCTTACCCTTCGTTCACCGTCATCAATCCGCACGATCACGTATCGCACGTCCGAAATACCAAGGACGACCGCGCACGTTCATGGCGTGGGAAGGATGAAGGGAACCGTCGATTTGAGCGCCCGATCGTAGACGATGCCGGGGGGATCGACTCGCTGGCCGTTGCGCACCAGCAAAAACGCCACGACGTTCTCGTAATCCACGTGCGACAGCGACGCCGGGGCATCGTACGGCATCTGGTAGGCCACCATGCCGAAGACGTCACCGAGGGTCAAGCGCTCTTGGGAGATTTCAGACGTGAAGTCGGGGCCGACGAGCGCCGGACCCGCGCCCCCTTCGAGTTGCGCCCCATGGCAGGAGGCACAATGGGCGGCGAAGACTTTGGCCCCCGCAAGTGCTTGCGCACCGAGTGCCGGCATGAAGGGCGTCACCGGTGTCGGTGTCGGCGTGAACGCCGTGGCCGTAGCGCTCATGGGTGCGGGGGTAGCGGCTGCCGGTGTGACGCTTACCATCGGACCCGACCATGCCGCGGAGATCGATGCCAGGACGAAGAGGCCGACGGCGAGTGCACAGGCTGCCCTCACGCGACGCCGATCTGCGCGGCACGGCGCGTGGGAAAGGTGAGCTCGGCGACCGCCGACTTATCCAGTTCGCCTAGGCCGAGTTCGACGAGCCGGTCGTATTGGCGCGCCGTCGCTTGCGCCAGCGGAAGCTCGAGGCGCACCGAGTCTGCCAGTGCTGTTGCAATGTGAACGTCCTTGGCTGCATGAGCCGCGGAGAAATAGGTCTCATGTTCGCGCTGTTGCATATCCGCTCCATCGGTCTCCAAGACGCGTGATCGCGCCCCGGTCTGTGAGAAGACCTCACGCAGCATATCGAGATCCAAACCGAGTGCCGCTCCCAGGCCCAAGCCCTCGGCCAGACCGGCCGTATTGATGTTCATGACGAGGTTGACCAGCGCTTTGACCTTCGCCGCCTCCCCGGCCGGACCGACGTAGCGCAGCGAGGCACTCATCCGCTCGAGCAGCGGCCGGACGCGTTCGAATACGTCGCGCTCCCCGCCGACCATGAGATATAACGTGCCATCGCGCGCCTGCGGGATCGAACTCGCCATGCACGCCTCGAGACTCGAGGCGCCCCGCTCTTTACATCGCTCTTGAACCAGTTGGTGAACCTGCGGCGAGATCGTCGCACAGTTGATGAACGTCTTCCCAGCGCATCCACACAACAGCGAGTCGCCCGACGTCGCGAAGACCGCCTCCTGCGCAGCATCGTCGGTGACGACGGTGACGATCACGTCGGCCTCCTCGCTGACGCGGGCAAGTGAAGAGACGGCCGCTGCACCAACGTGCGCGCCCAGACGCTGTGCCGCACCACGGTCGACGTCGTACACCGCCGTGATGGCGTAGCCGACCTCGTGCAGGCGCAGCGCAACGGCGGCGCCCATACGGCCGACGCCGACAAAGCCTAAACGCGAGGCTTCATACGTGCTCATGGCTGATCCATTCTCCTTGTCGTATCGGCCTGTAGGGAAGCGGCTTAAACACCCGAACGCTGGGCACCACCATGATCGCCTCATTTGCGATGCTCGGGATGGCGCTCTCCGCGATCGTTTCGAGCCCGGCACCGCTAATGCTTCGCGTCGTCGACGACCAGGGTCTTCCTGTCGCTCGTGCGGAGGTAACCTTCGTCGACGCAGCCGGCGCAATCGACCGTGAGCAGACCGCAAGCGACGGCCGCGTCGAACCCCGTGCCGGGTTTTCACCGGCGTTCGCGCGCATCCGCGAAGCCGGTTACGTCGCGCTGCGCATCGACCTGCGCGCACACCCCCCGGCGAACGTCGTACTCGTCCATGCGATCACCGTGATCGGAAGCGTGCGGGTCGCCACGGGGACGCAGCACAACCTGCACGAGTTGCCTCTCGCCGCATCCGTGCTCGATCGCGCGGCCCTCGCCGATGCCCCCGCGACCACGACCGACGGTCTGCTGGCGTCGCTCCCCGGCGTCGATCGCACGCGCAGCAACAGCGCCTTTACGAACTACGGGCAGTTGCGCGTCTCATTCGACGGTGCCGGAAACGACCGCGGGCTCGTACTGGTCGACGGCGTCCCAGCGCAAGACGCCTTCGGCGGTCAGGTCGACTGGGCAGCCTATCCCGCAGAATCGATCGTGCGGGCCGAGTTGCTGCGCGGCGCAGGCTCGGCATTGTACGGCTCCGGCGCCATCGGTGGAGCACTCGACCTACAGACGCGCGGCCCCGCGACGGCAGCGAACGCACCCGCCGGCGCATTCGTCTGGTTAGGCGCGGGCGGCTACGGAGGTCAAGATGCCGCCGTCTTCGCACAGAGCAGCTTTGGGTCACGCCTCAATGCCTCGGTGTGGACCTCGACGACCAAGCTCGCGTATTACGACTTCCCTGCTTCGTATTACAGCCCCGTCAACGGGATCGCGCACTCGCAGAGCGATGCCACGCAGGTGCGACTGCGGTATGCGCTCGGCGCCGGCACGCTCTCCGCCTCGACGTTGCTGGCCACCGATGCGCAAAACGAAGGCAGGCCCAACTACAGTTTCGGGCGCTCGCTCGAACAGTACGCATTGGCCTACGCGCGGGACGGCGAGCATACTTCGCTCAACCTGAACGCCTACCAGCGTGACACCAGCGTGCTCAATATCAATGACTCGTATCCCGTGCATCCCGGTGTCCTACAGTACGTACAGACCGTCCCCACATGGGAGAATGGCCTGAGCGCGAGTGTCGTCCAGCACGCGGGGGCCAGCGAATTCGAGGTGCGCATCGACCATCGCGCGGTACACGGCTTGAGCAATCAAGTCGGCCAAGATG
>DATJTD010000017.1:0-20970 GCA_035503775.1 Candidatus Acidiferrales bacterium | reverse complement strand
ACCTGCGCGAGCACTACGTGCGCCTCACGAAATCCTCGCGGATTTTGATGATGAAGATGCCGCACACGGTCGACGAGTTGATCGAGCTCACGGTCGACGTCTGCGCGCGCAACCGCTTCGACCACGACGTCTATATTCGGCCGTTCATCTACAAGAGCGCCGAAGAGATCGGTGTGCGCCTCGCCGGTGTTACCGATTCCTTCGCCATCGTGGCGATCCCGTACAAAGCCTACTACGGTGCAGCGGTTGGTCTGAAGGCGTGCTTGAGCCCATGGCGCCGCATCGACGACACGATGGCGCCGGCTCGCGCGAAGGTCACCGGTATCTACATCAACTCGGCGCTTGCCAAGAGCGAGGCGCAACTCGGCGGCTTCGACGAGGCGATCCTGCTTTCGAGTGACGGTCACGTGGCGGAAGGCTCTGCCGACAACATCTTTGTGGTTCGCGACGGGACGCTCTATACGCCCGACGCCTCGCAAAACATCCTCGAAGGCGTCACACGCAAATGTGTGATTACCCTGGCCAAAGACGAGTTCGGCATCCCCGTGGTCGAACGCGCAATCGACCGCAGCGAGCTGTATTGCGCCGACGAAGTCTTCGTCACTGGCACGGCAGCCGGCCTCATGCCGGTGATCTCGATCGATTACCGCGCAATTGGCGACGGCCAGATCGGATCGACGACGCGCCGCCTCACCGAGGCATACGAAAACGCGGTGAACGGCCGCAATCCCAAATATCGCGCCTGGCTCACACCGACGTACGCGAATCGCAGCGCCGGAGTCACCTAGAACCCGCGGCTTAGGGCTGTTGCGGCGCGCCGGACTCCGGCGCGCTCCTCCCCTCGGTGCTCACGCTGGTCGTATCGGCGAGACCTTCGTCGGGCGCAGCGGCCGCTTCGGGATGCGAGGCCCACACCGAAAGATCGGGAGCTGTGCTCATCCGCGCCTCGATGATCTGGTGCGAGATGTGGAAGCCGGGGATGCCGTAGGTGACGCGCCAGTGCTCGAAGCGTTCGAACGTCTCGTAGGTGAGCAGCGAGACGCCGCGGATGAAGGAGCGGCCGACGTCGAGACTCGGCAGATTGGTCGTCATCACGGCGATTGCGTACGGTTCGCCCGCGAGATAGACGATGCCGACATCGTTGAGCGTATCGTGCAATGTGCCGGTCTTGTGCGCGATTTGCGTCCCGGGCGGGAGCGGTTCGGGGATGAGGCCGTTGTGGCGTTGGCCGGTGAGGATCGAGATCATCTCCCCCGACGACCAGCGGTCGATCAGCGTGCGATGCGCCATCGCATCGAGCAGCCGCACCATGTCGTGTGGGCTGGTGCGCAGTTCGTAGCGGATCGCATCGGTGTCGGTACGGATGTCGTCGGTGAGGCGCGTCTGGCGCAGGCCCAGACGCTCCATCGTCCGATTGATATTCGTGCGGCCGACCAGACGAATGAGCATATTGGTCGCGGTGTTGTCGCTGTCGGTGATCATCATCCAGAGCAGCCGGTCGACGGTCACCGCGGTGCCGTCGGGCGCGTAGCAGAGATCTCCGGATCCGTCGTCTTTGTCGCTCTCCATCAGGTGGAGCGTGCGGTGCAGGTCGATGCGGCCGAGTTCCATCTGCCGGAAGACTTCCACCATCACCGGGATCTTGATCGTCGACGCGGCCGGCATGCTGGCGTTGACGTTCACGCCCGATTGGAAGCCGGTCGCAAGGTCCTCGATGTCGATGCCGACGCTCCATGGTGAGCGCAGCGTCGCCAGTGCGAGCTGGCGCTGCAGGTCGGCGAGCGGGCCACGACCCGACGGAAACGGGGCACCGAAAGGCTGGGCGCAGACGGCGAGAGGCGCACACAAGAGAAGTGTGGAGCAGAAGCCGATCAGAAAGCGCTTCAAACTCTTCATCGGGTTGGGAGCCATTATACTCGTCATCGACGCGCTGCCCTCTTCACGATAGGGTAAGGCGAGGTTGCCGCCGCTAGACGAACGGAACACCATCGGCGGCCGGCGCACGTACGCGCCCGGCGAAGCCGCTGAGCGCCAGAAGCGCCGCCAGGTAGGGCAACGCCTGCATGAGCTCGCTGGGAATACCGGCACGCTGCAGGATGAATTCGAGGGCGGAGAAGGCGCCGAAGAAGAGCGCGGCGCCCAGTGCGCCGAGCGGGGTCCAGCGCCCGAAGATGACGGCGGCGAGCGCGATGAAGCCGCGCCCTGCGGTCATGCCGTCGGAGTAGAGATCGAGCTCACCCAGCGAGAGGTAGACGCCGCCGAGGCCGGCGATTGCCGCCCCCGCAATCACCGCCCAGAGCCGTACGCTGCGCGGATCGACGCCCGCCGAACGGACAGCAGCGGGGCTCTCGCCGCAAGCGCGGATGCGCAGGCCCCACGCCGTCTGGCGCAGCGCCCATTCCAGTGCCAAAGCCAAGAGCACCGCCAGCGCGATCAGGGAGACTTCGCCGCGCTGGCCGAGTGCGGGCACCTCGGGTGAGGCACCCGGCTGCCCATACGCCACCACCAGGCCGAACGAAGCACCGCCCAACGCGAGGAGGTTGATCCCCGTCCCCGCGACGATCTGGTCGACGCCGAAGCGGGTCGCGGCGATCCCCAGCAGCACGCCGAGTAGCGCCGCCGCGGCGACGCCGATGAACAGCCCCAGCAAAGGGCTTCCGGTGAGTGAGGTGCCGACGACCCCGGCGAAGGCGCCGGCGGTGAGCATCCCCTCGAGGGCGATGTTGAGGACGCCGGCGCGTTCACACAAGACGCCTCCCAGCGCCGCGAAGAGGATCGGCGTCGCCTTCACCAGCGTGAGCGCGAGCAGCGTCTGCAATGTGGAGAGGAGGCTCATGCGCGCGCCACTGCCAGGCGCGCGGCGAGATACCGGCGCGCTGCGAGGCCGACGATCGCCAAGCCTTCGACGAAGGTGACGACGTCGCGCGGCACGTGCGCAAGCGCCTGCATCGTGAGCGCGCCGCTCTGCAAGATGCCGAAGATGAACGACGCCACGACGATCCACAGCGGATCGAGGTTGCCCACCAGCGCGACGGCGATGGCGATGAAGCCGTAGCCGGGGCTGAACTCGGTGTTGAAGCGGTGCAAGACGCCGTCGACCAGCGTTGCGCCGCCTAAGCCTGCGAGTGCACCGGAGAGTGTCATGGCCACGAGCGCCACATTTTTGAGATCGACGCCCGCCCGTCGCGCAGCCTCGGGAGCCTCACCGGCGGCGCGTAGCTCGAAACCGAAGACCGTCTGCGTGAAGAGATAGCGCAGCACGAACGCGAGCGCGATCGCAAGCGGGAAGGCAATCGTGAGCCGTGAGTCGGGGAGGATCGTCGGAAGCCACGCGGCGCGCACGATCGTCGCCGTCTGCGCCGTTGCCGCGTCGGCGGCGCGCAGCGGGCCGGAGACGAGATAACCGGTGAGCAGCAACGCCAAGATGTTGAGCATGAGGGTCGCGATCACTTCGTTGCCGCCGAAGCGCGCCCGAATGACGCCGGCGACGGCACCCCAGAACGCCCCTCCGCACGCCCCCGCCAGCAAGATTGCGGGGATTGCGATTGCGCCCGCGCTGCCGAACTGCGCACCGGCCAGCCCCGCGCAAAAACCGCCGACCACGAGTTGCCCCTCCGCTCCGATGTTGAAGAGGCCCGCGCGAAAGGCGAACCCCACCGCGAGCGAGGGGAAGAGGAGCGCCGTCGTCTGCACGAGCGTCTCGGCGAGTTCGGGCACCCCGCCGAGTGCGCCCGTGACGAGCGCGGAGAACCCGGCGAGCGGATTCGCACCGGCGATGAGCATCGCCACAGCAGCCGTGCCGATCAGCGCGAGTGCACCGAAGAACAGGACTTTCACGCGGCACCCGCCATGAGCGCGCCGATGCGTCCGCGATCGAACGTGTCACGCACGAATTCGCCGCGCAGATGCCCACGGTAGAGCACCAAGATGCGATCGGCGAGCGCGAATATCTCGTCGAGTTCAAACGAGATGAGCAAGACCGCGACGCCGGTATTGCGTGCCTCGATGAGACGCGACTGCAGCAGTGCCGCCGCGCCGACATCGACACCGCGCGTCGGTTGATAGGCAAGTACGAAGGCCGGCGCGCCCAAAAGCGCACGTCCGGCGACGACCTTCTGCTGGTTGCCGCCGGAGAGCGTGCGAACCGGCGTCTCGATGGATGCGGTGCGAACGTCGAAGGCGGCGACGATCGCTCGCGCGCGTTCGCGTACGGCCCCGTAGTCGATCCGGATGCCGCGGGCGAAAGCGCGGCGCTGATCGCCGAGGGCGACGTTCTGTGCGATCGACCACGGCGGGATGAGCGCCTCCCGAGTACGATCTTGCGGAATTACCCGAATGCCGAGGTCCTGGCGCGCGCGGAGATCGAGCGGGCGCAGCGCGCACTCGTTGAAGAGGAGTGCGCCCTCGTAGGAAGCCACGCCCGCGATGGCGTCGGCGAGCGCCGTTTGGCCGTTGCCTTCGACGCCCGCGATGCCGACGATCTCCCCGCGGCTGACCTCGAACGAGACGCCGCGCAGCGCGTGCGCACCGGAGCCGGAGCTCAGGTTGCGCGCGGCGAGCCCCGGCGCGGCCGAGGCGCTTGTCACCGAGCGTGCGGCGAGTTGCGGCAACGCCCCGCCGACCATCGTTCGCGCGATCTCGTCGACGGTCGTCTGCGCGGTGAGATACTCGGCGACCACGCGTCCCGCGCGCATGACCGTGACCCGCGAGGTGTGCGCGATGACCTCCTGGAGCTTGTGCGTGATGATGAGCACGCCGACGCCGCGCGCAGCCAGCGTGTGCACCATCGCAAAGAAGCTTTCGATCTCGGCCGGAGCGAGCACCGCCGTCGGTTCGTCGAGGAGAAGGACGACCGGGGCTCGCGAGAGCTCGCGCAAGAGTTCGACCCGCTGTGCGACGCCGACGGGAAGCTCTTCGACGACGGCATCGGGGTCGAGCTCGAAGCCCGTCTGCTGCGCGAGCGCGCGCACGCGTTCGCGCGCCGCGTTGCGATCGAGGCGCAGACCATCTCGCGGTTCAGCTCCGAGCACGATATTTTCCCAGACGCGCAAGCGGCCGATGAGCTCGAAGTGTTGATGTACCAGACCGACGGCGCCGGCGGCGTGCACCGTCCCCGCGGTCGGCGCGAGCTTCCCAGCGGCAATTGTCGCGAGCGTCGTCTTGCCGGCTCCGTTCTCGCCGACGAGCGCCTGAATCTCACCCGCCCGCAAGGTGATGCTCACACCGCGCACGGCCGTAACTCCGCCCGCAAACGTCTTCTCGATGTCGCGCAACTCGAGAACGACGTCGGACATCAGAGCGCGACCGGTTTGAACGTCGCCAGTGCTTCGCGCGTCGTCGGCGGCACGATCTCGTGCTCGATGATCGCTTGGCGCAGCCGGGCCAGACGCGCGATCTTCGCCGCGCCGATGAGCGACTTGGTGTAGGCGAAGTTCGTCAGGCCGACGCCGCCTTCTTTGAGTCCCAGTTCGATGTGTCCCACCGGTGGATGACCGTCGTGCACCTGAGCTGCGATTTTGAAGACGGCGGTATCGACGTTCTTGACGACGCTGGTGAGGATCTTTCCCGGCGCAAGCCCATCTTGATCGGAGTCCACCCCGATTCCGTAGACGCCGCTCCGTGCGCGCAGTTCGTCGATGGCACCCAAGCCCGATTTACCGGCGCCGATGAAGACGACGTCGGCCTTGTCGTCGAAGAGAAGAGCGGCTAACTCGCGGCCCGAAGCGACGTCTTCGAACGAGCCGACGTACTTTACGAGAACGTGCACGCTCGGATCGATCTCGCGGGCGCCTGCCGTGAAACCCGCTTCGAATTTGCGGATGAGCGGGACGTCGACGCCGCCGAGAAAGGCGATGGTCTTCGTCTTGGTCATCATCGCCGCGAGGGCTCCGGCCAAGAACGAGCTCTCCTGCTCGCGGAACGTCACCGAGACGACGTTGGGTTCGTCGACGACCGTGTCGATGATCGCAAAGTGGCTCTGCGGGTAATTGAGGGCTACTTGGTCGAGGTCCTGATTCATCAGATAGCCGACCGCGAAGATCTCATCGTTCCCAGCGTTTGCGAGCGCGGTGAGATTCGGCTGATAGTCGGCGGCCGACTTCGATTCGAGAACGGTGATCTGGGCACCGAAGGCGGTCTTGGCTTCCTGCAGACCGCGATAGGCCGAATCGTTGAACGACTTGTCGCCGAGGCCGCCCACATCGGTGACCATCGCGAGCTTGATCCCACTGCCGCCCGCGCCGCCCGCATTGCCCCCGCTGCAGGCACCGAGTGAGGCGCAGGCGAGGAGCACGAGTGCGGTGCGCCGGGTGCGTGCGATGCGGCCGTCCATGGGCCCGCGATACGCAGCAAACAGGCGAGGGGCCTGCGTGGGTCAGGGACGAGGTTGAGCCGAAGGATTGTGTATGAAGATCGAAGCGGCGCGCCGTCGAGCGCTGCGGATTCGGCGAGACCGAAGCGTGACCAGCGCCGTCAAGATACTCCTCCTGCTCGTACTGGCGCTCTTCTTACTGGGGACGGTCGTCGATTTTCTCGGCCGGGTTGCGGCGACGGGGATGTTGCTGGTCGCTGCGATTTTCCTGGCGTATCTCATTCAGCCGCTGGTGCGGCGTCTGAGTGCGCGCATGCCGCGGATCGCCGCGATTGCGATCGTCTACCTCTTCGTTGCGATGGTCATCGCGCTCATCGTGCTCTTGATCGTCCCCCCGCTCACCGCCGACGCGCAGCAGCTCATTCGCACCTTCCCCGGCCTGATCGCACGGATGCAGAACGAGCTGCTCCATCCCACGAGCCCCTTGGTGGCGCGCATTCCCGCCGCCGACCGGATCTACATGGCGAACTATCCCGCGCAGGTCGGAGCGCTCATCCAGAACTACGGCTTTGCGACGGCGCAGCGCACGATTGCAGTCTTGCTCTCCGCGGTCTCGATCGTAGCGACCTTCATCATCGTGCCGGTCCTCGCGGCCTACATTCTCTTGGATGCCGAGAACATCGAGCAGGCCTTGATCCGCGTGGTTCCACCAGCGAACCGTCCCCGCGCCGTCGCCTTGCTGCAGGATCTCGATGCCGTCGTCGGCGGCTTCATTCGCGGCCAGCTCATCGACGGCACGATCGTCGGGACGCTCATCGGTACGATGCTGTGGATCATGCACGTCCCGTACGCGCTGCTCATCGGGGTCCTCGGCGGCGCGCTGAACTTGATCCCGTATGCCGGCGCCATCGTGAGCTTCTTTCCGGCGGTGATCTTGGCGATGCTCTACAACGGTTTCAGCAACGCCGCCGTCGTCGCTCTCCTCTTCGGCGTGATTCATCAGGTCGACGGGAACGTGATCGCGCCGCGTATCTTGCGGGCGAACGTCGGGCTTTCGCCTGTCTGGATCATCCTGGCGATCTTGGGCGGGAGCGAACTCTTCGGTTTGCCGGGCGCTTTTTTGGCGGTGCCGACGGCCGCGATCATCCGGGTCTTACTGCTGCACTTCTTGCCGCGCGACGGATCGCCGCCGCCGGTCATGGCGATGGCCGTCCCCGCGGCGGTCGTCGAGACGACGGCCGAGACGATTCCGCCGGCTGCGGAACCCAAAGAGGCTGCCGTCCGAAAGGGCGCGCGAGCGCGCACCTCGTGAGCCGCCCAAATCTCGATCGTCCGCGGCGGCAGATTCCTTCGCGCGTGGACATCATCGGCGTCCCGATGGATCTCGGCGCCGGCCGCCGCGGCGTCGACATGGGACCGTCCGCGGTGCGCTACGCACGGCTGAGCGAAGGCTTGCAGGCACTCGGCGTGGCCACGACCCGCGATCATGGCAACTTGCGCGTCCCCACCCCCGAAGAGGCGTCGGCGAGCGATGCGCACGCAAAATATCTTCCGATCATCCGGAGAGTCTGCGACGAACTCGCGGGCGTCGTCGAACGCATCGTCCGCGAAGGCGGATTTCCCCTGGTGCTCGGGGGCGATCATTCGATCGCCATGGGCACGCTTGCCGGATTGTATCGCGCCAGAGGAAACGAGCAGCCGGGCCTGATTTGGGTCGACGCGCACGGGGACATCAACACGCCGGCGAGCTCGCCGTCGGGAAACGTTCACGGTATGCCGCTCTTCTTCGCGCTCGAGCAAGGCCACGTCGCCCCGCAGCGCAGCGTGCTCATCGGATTACGGGATGTCGATGAAGGCGAGCGCCGTACGATTCGTGAGCTCGGCGTGCACGCGTTCACGATGACCGACATCGATCGCCGCGGGATGGAGCGGGTCGTCGACGAGGCAATCGACATCGCCGGTGCCGAGCCGGGGAGCGTCCACATCTCCTTCGATATGGACGGCATCGATCCAAGCGAAGCGCCCGGCGTCGGGACGCCGGCTCGCGGCGGCATCACGTACCGCGAAGCGCATCTTGCGATGGAGGCGGTCGCGGCGGCAGGCATCGTTGGCTCACTCGAGGTGACCGAGATCAACCCGATCCTCGACGAGCACAATCGCACGGCCGAACTCGCGGTCGAAATCATCCTCTCGGCGCTCGGTAAGACGATCCTGTAGCCGAACCAGCGCAACTCGGAAGGCTCCCGCCGGAGACGACACCAAAGAGCATGGGTAACCCCGTCGACGAAAGGACCATCATGGGACGTCCGACCCCGATCGTGCTCTACCAAGCGGAATGGTGTCCCTACTGCGCCCGCGTGCGCTCGAAGATGACGGACCTCTTGCTCGATTATCAGACCGTGAACGTCCCACGCTCGCATGCCGAACGCGACGTCGTGCGCGAAGTCTCCGGCCAGACGAGTATTCCCGTCATGGTCGACGGCGAGACGGTGCTGACCGACGACGACGACATCGTTCCGTATCTCGAGCAGAAGTACGGAAAGGCGAACGTCGCCGGCCGCTGATCGTCGGCGTTCAGCCGTTGACGACGCTTCCGCCGTTGACGTGGATCGTCTGCCCCGTGACGTACGACGACAGTTCGGAGGCGAGGTAGACGTACGCCGGAGCGACTTCGCTGGGCTGTCCCGGGCGTTTCATGGGTGAACTTGCCCCGTGTTCGGAGACACGCTTGGCATCGTAACTTGCCGGGATCAACGGCGTCCAGATCGGCCCCGGCGCAACAGCGTTGACGCGGATCCCTTTTTCGACAAGCGACTGGGCAAGCGAACGGGTGAATGCAACGATTGCCCCCTTCGTCGATGAATAGTCGAGCAGGTCGGGCGAGCCGCGATAGGCGGTGATCGATGTCGTGTTGATGATCGTGGAGCCGGGCTGGAGGTGCGCAAGCGCGGCCTTGGCGATGTAAAACATCGCGAAGATGTTCGTGCGAAAGGTGCGCTCGAGCTGTTCGCTGGTGATGTCGAGAATCGACTCTTGCGGATGCTGCTCACCCGCGTTGTTGACGACGATATCGAGCCGACCGAGCGCTTTCACTGCCTGCTGTACGGCTTGTGCACAGAACGGCTCTTCGGCGACGTCGCCGGCGATCGTGACGGCACGTCGTCCCTCGGCTTCTACGAGGCGTTTTGTCTCCTGTGCATCGTCCTCTTCGTTGCGATACACGATGGCGACGTCGGCGCCTTCCTTAGCGAAGAGGAGAGCGACGGCGCGACCGATGCCGCTGTCGCCTCCGGTGATGAGTGCGGCCTTGCCGAGCAGGTGTCCGGCAGCGCGATAGCTTGGCTGCACGTACTCCGGTTTCGGTTGCATCTCTTGTTCGTGACCGGGCTGGGAGGATTGATGCTGTGGCGGGACCGTCTGTGTGCTCATATCTCCGTGGTACCCACCGCGCCGCAATCGCCACACGCGCGCCGAGCGCGAAGCTAACGCTGAATGAGCGCGGGTGCGAGTTGCAGGAGTCCGCTCGGATCGGTCACGGTGATTCCGGCGCCGCGCGCGGGATTGGCGGCGATGTACGTGAACGTTCCGAGATATGGTGCGTAGGTCGTCGACGTCGCCGGTTGCTGCGAAGCGAAGGCGGTCACCCCGCTGAGCGCTATGGACTGGCCAAACTGATCGCCGTAGGTGCCGTATGGGTCGAAGCCGGTAAAGACGAAGCGCGGATCGGTCGTCGCCCCGGTGTTCGAGGCGACGAGTGCGACCCCGAAATCGCTGATGAGGGCCCTGGCCGGTTCCCCGGTGACCGCTTGCAGGTTCGCTGTACTCACCTCGCCGCTGCTCTCCATCGCCTGCAAAAACTTGTCGCCGCCGAAACGATCGTTCAGATAGCGCATGAAGAGATAACTTGCGCCGTAGCAACCGGTGCAATTATAGGAGAACGTCCCCGAGTTGCCTTCGATGCCGCTGAACGAGGTGAGGCTGAAGTTCTGCGGCGCCTTGAAGTAGTCCGCAACGTGATAGGCGATCGCGTCATCGACGTCCAGCGCGACGCTGGGGAAGAGCCGGTGCACCGCGAGATCTTGCGCGAGCATCGAGAGACCTTCGTTGATCCAGCGATCCTCGGTCTGTGGCTGGGCTGCCAAGATGCCGTGGTTGACGAAGTTGATGAGATGCTGGAACTCGTGCGCCGTCCCGCGCACCATATCTTCGTTGAGCTCGTACGAGAGCGGATTGCCGGTCGCATAGCCGACGTAGATCATCGACGCTTCGTTGCTCTTCGGCTGACCGGCGATACAGTTCGCGGCTGCTTGCGTAATATGATTGACCGCGGAGTAGTAGCCGCCCACCCCGCTCCCGAGGTTGGTTTCGTTGATCACGAAGACGACGTGCTGTCCGTTTGGCGGGGGGATCAAAACCGGAACCGGTGTTGCATTGGGGATCGGGTTCCCCGATGTATCGCAGGGAATCGTCTCTTCGGCGGCGCCGGGCGCAGCCGACGTATATTCGGGCGTTCCGAAGTGCGCCGTATCGGAGGCGTAGGCATTTTCGAAATCGGCTCCGATCTGGGCGAGCGAGGCGCTGTCGAAGCTCAGCGTGTTGTCCACCCAGATGTACGCATGCGGCGTCCGGTACTCGAGGGTGGCGGGGACGGGGACGTAGGTCCCCGGCGTCTCACCGATCGGGAATTGATCGACCCACAGGTCGGCAACCGTGCCGATCGAGGTTCCCAGCGAGAGGGTCCGGCGTGTGCTCGCTGCAGCCGTGGAGCGTAGGGGACCGCGTAAGAGGCGCTCGATCTGCGGCGCGATGGCGTCGTCGGGATGGCGGTCGGCGGCGAGTTCGATGACCGTATCGCTCCGCGCCGCGGAGGGTCGCAGGCGCAAGGCAGTTGCCGCCGTGACCGTCGCGTAGGCCGATGCAGTTGCACCGAACGCAACGGTCACCGGATCGCTCGGTAGCGGCGTACTCGGGTCGTTCGCGATCCCAACGTCGGTTGAGAGTAACGCAACGATCCCGCTGGTCGACTGCGGAGAGATCGACGCTTGGAAGACGTTCGGGCCGGCGGTCGCAAGATAGCCAACTGCTGGGCTGGCGAGTGCGGCTGGTTGCGTGAGCGGCGGCGAACTTACCGGCACGGGCGCCGACGTCTCCGGCCCTCCGCCGCACGCCGCAACGACGAGGGCGGCGGCCAAGGCCGGTGCGGCGCGCCAAATAAAGAATCGCGCCCGTTGTAACGGCGGGTTCACCGAAGCATCTTCCGACGCACGCTTTCCTGCCACCCTCCACCGAACGTCATGCTTCTCTCCACGCACTCCCCGGCGTCGCGTCCAATTAGTTCGCAATTAGAAAAGCGACCGCCGCACCGGTAACTGTTGCCCCAAAATTGACCAGGTCATTACCGAACCAGGAGAATCCGCGTAAAGGAGTCGTAGCCGATCCACAGTGATGCGGGTTCGTCTCGCACGCACGCGAGCAGTCCGGGCACCAGCGAAGCGACTGCAGCGTGGCCCCAAGGAGCGAGTCGACGACGGCCCCCGCGACACCAGCAGCGGCGATGACGCCGAAGGCGTGCAGGCCGCAGAGCTGTGCGGCGAGAGCGATGAACGACGCGCCCGCGACCTCCGCGGCGGTCCCCATGAGGGTGACACCGCCGGAGAGCCCGCGCGCGATCGGCTTTCCCGTCAAGATCGAACGTGGCGTGCTCTCTCCCAGTGTCCCGATCTCGGTCGCCCACGTGTCCGCCGTCGCCGCTGCGAAGGCACCGGCGAAGGCGATGCTCCAGCGCGCCGCTTCGCCCTGCGCAGCGACAGCGCAAAGGGCGCAGAGCGCGGCGACGCCGCCGTTGGCGAGGACTTGCAGCGCATCGCGCGGTCCGTGCTTGCCGACATCGACCAACTCTCGCTTGTGGGCTCGGCCCCACCGCGAAAGTCCGACGGACGAGACGAAGAAGGCGAGCAAGACGACGGCGCCGCCCAAACCCAAAGCGGCGAAGACTGCGCTTCCGACGCAGAAGGCGGCGACGGCGCCTCCCAGGGTCAGCGCGTGCGCGCGCCATGCCACGGCGCTGACCACCAACGCGAGCAGTACGCCGAGGGCGGCGTTACTCACGCGCCGCATGCGCGCCGAGCGCCGCCGCTAGGCCCTCGACGGTGTAGTGCTCTGCGACGACGTCGACCGCGAGCCCGCATCTGCGTGCCGCCTCCGCGGTGATCGGCCCGATGCAGGCGACGATCTTTTCGCCGGCGCGTGTGGTCACACCGACGTTTTGGGCGGCGATCTCGAGGTTCTCCACGAAGCTGTGCACGGCACTCGCACTCGTGAAGGTCCAAATATCGCAGGTCTGCGCTGCGTCCGCAATTGCAGTATCGTGGATCGGTATGGTCTTGTACGCGGCGACCGTGTCGACCAGACGATCGTGGTCGCGTAACGTCTCGCCGAGCACCTCACGCGCCTCTTGAGCGCAGAAGAGCAGCACGCGTTCGCCCGCGTGCGTCTGCTCGAGGAGAGCGGCGGCGAGCGCCTCACCAACGTAGACGGGCGGCACCAGATCGGCCTTGACACCGTAGGACGCAAGGATGGCGGCGGTCTTGGGACCGATGGCAGCCACGCGCACGTCGCCGAGCGCGCGCGCATCACGGTGCGCGGTGGAGAGGCGTTCGAAGAAGGCGTGCACGCCGTTGGCGCTGGTGAAAACGATCCACCCATAGGCGCGCGCGCCGTGCACCGCGCGCAGCGCGGCCGCTTCGTCGTCCGGCGGGACGATGGCGATCGTCGGCGCGAGCACCGGTTGCGCGCCGACTTCCCAGAGCGATGCGGCGAACTCGTCGCCCGCCCCGGCAGGGCGCGTGATCAGGAGGCGCTTGCCGAAGAGCGGATGCAGATCGAACCAGCGCGTCCGCTCGCGCTCGCCCACCACCTCACCGATGACGACGATCGCGGGGGCACCGAAGCGCCGGCGTTCCACCTCTGCGACGATCGTTCCCAGGGTCGCGACGATCGTCTCTTGCGTCGGCTTCGTCCCTTCGCGCACGATCGCCACGGGCGTCTGCTCGCGTAAGCCATTGGCGATGAGCTGCGCGACGATACCGACGAGATTTCCCATCGCCATGAGAAAGACGAGCGTCTGAGCAGGATTTGCCAGCTTCGCAAAGTCGAGTGAAGAGAAGCCCTTGGTGGGGTCCTCGTGTCCGGTCGCGATCGTGAACGCGGTGTTGTGATCGCGATGGGTGATCGGAATGCCGGCGTACGCGGGTGCCGCAATTGCCGACGTGATGCCGGGGATGATCTCGAAGGGGACGCCGGCGTCGTGCAACGCCTGCGCCTCCTCCCCACCGCGCGCGAAGACGAAGACGTCACCGCCCTTGAGCCGCACGACGCGGCGCCCCTCTTTGCCCAAACGCACGATCAGTTCGGTGATCGCCTGTTGCGAGAGCGTATGCGCACCGGCTTTCTTTCCCACGTAGATTTTCTCGCAACCGGGCCTGGCGAGCGCGACGATCGGGTCGGCAGCAAGATAGTCGTAGACGAGGGTATCGCACGCGGCGATCGCCCGGGCAGCCTTTTGCGTCAGGAGCCCGGGATCGCCGGGGCCCGCGCCGACCAAGAAGACCTTCCCGCTCATCGCGCGGTCAGTCGTCGAGCTCGACTGCGACCGCCGGATCGTGGTGCGGCACGAGCGGATGTGCAAGCTCGTGCGAACGGACTTTGAGATCGAAGAGTTCGTCCAACGTGCGCGCGAGCGAGAGGGCCTCGGCACGATTGGAGGTCGCGCGCTCGCGCAGGCGCGTCACGACGCTGTGCAAGAGTTTGGAGATGATCGTTAGCGAGGCACCGGTCACGAGCATGCGTTCACGCTCGCTGAGCTCGGGACAACGCGCGAAGAGCCGTGCGATCTCGGCTTCGCGAATCGACTCTGCCTTGTGCACCAACGAGGCAACCACGGGGACGGCGACGCGGGACTGATACCAGCGCGCGAAACGCTCCACGTGTTCGGCGATGATCTCTTCGACTTGTGGAATCGCTTCGCGCCGGCGGTCGAGGTTCTCCTCGACTAAACCCTTGAGTGCATCGATGTCGGCGACACGCACGCCGCCGATGCGCGCGACCTCCGGATCGGTGTCGCGCGGGACGGCGATGTCGACGATGAGCAGCGGGCGCTCCGGGCGCGCGCGCATGGCTTCTGCCACATTGCCGGGCGTCAGCACGAAGTGCGAGGCTCCGGTCGAGGTGACGACGACGTCGGCGGCCTTGACCGCGTCGACGAGCCCGGGCATCTCGACCGCGCGCGCGGCGCCGAGATCGTCGGCGACTTCCTTGGCCTTGTGAAAGGAGCGGTTGACCAGAAAAATCTCGCTCACGCCGGCGGTGCGCATGCGCTTGGCGGCGAGCGTCCCCATCTTCCCGGTTCCGATGACCAGGACCGAACACGTGGAGAGATCGCCGAGACGTTGCTTCGCAAAGGCGACGGCGGCGGTGGCGACGCTGACCGACTCGTTGCCGATCCGGGTCTGCGAACGTGCGGTCTTCCCCGCTTTGAGCGCTTCGCGGAAGAGCGCGTGTAAGGTCTTGCCGATCGAACGGGCGTTTTGCGCTTGGATGTAGGCGTCTTTGACCTGTCCGAGGATCTCCGCCTCACCAATGAGCATCGAATCCAGGCCCGTCGCCACCCGGAAGAGGTGGTCGATCGCTTGTGTTCCGAGCAGGGTGTACAAGTACGACGAAAGATCGTGCTCGACGGCCCCGTGGCGGAAGTTCCGCAGAAACGACTTGAGCTGCTCGACGCCCGCTTCGTAGTCTTCCAACTCCGCGTAGATCTCGAGCCGGCCGCACGTCGAGAGCATCACCGCTTCATGGACGGCCTCGTAGTCGCGCAGTGCAACCAGCGTCTCGGCCATGCGCGAGGGGGGGAACGCGTGGCGCTCCCGTACGTCGACGGGGGCCGTGTGATGGGAGAGGCCGAGGCAGACCAAAGGCATTAGCCAACGTAATACCACGCCGGACGCCTCGTCTACTATGCCATTTACGATGCCGTCTTTTCGAAGTGAGGATGGCGACATCGGGTCTGTCGTCCTTTAAGGAGAGGCGGGGCCGTCCGAGCCCGTGCTCTTTGGGAAATCCACCATGATGTGGTGGGATTTCCACCATATCATGGTGGAATATCCGCCATATCGAGAGGGAGATTCCTAACCGGCCGGTTTACCGCCGCCTTCTTAGCGCCCGGGTCGAGGCGAGTCTCGCCGATACGCCCGCGGTGCTCATCCATGGCGCCCGTCAGGTCGGCAAGTCGACGCTCGCGCAGGCAATTGTCGCCGGCAGGCGGGGAGCGTCCTACCTGACGCTCGACGACAGCGCCACATATGCTGCTGCCGCCGCAGATCCGCAAGGTTTTGTCGAGAGCTTTTCACCCGACCACCTCATCGTGCTGGACGAAGTCCAGCGTCTCCCCGACCTGCTCGTTGCGATAAAGTTGAGTATCGATCAACAGCGGCGACCGGGGCGCTTTCTCTTGACGGGCTCCGCGAACGTGATGCTGCTTCCCCATGTCGCCGAGGCATTAGCCGGCCGGGTGGCGATCCTCGAACTCCGTCCACTTGCACAAGCCGAACTCGAAGGCACCTCACCCGAACTGTTAGGCGCTCTCTTCGAGCCCGGCGCCTTCGTGGGAGGACGATCGCACGAATCGCAGGAGCAGCTTCTCGAACGCGCGCTCGGCGGAGGTTACCCCGAAGCGCGCGCTCGCGACGGAGATCGAAGGGCCGAATGGTTTGGTTCGTATTTGACGACAGTGGTTCAGCGAGAGACGCGTAGCTTCGCTGCAATAGACGATTTGTCACGTCTATCACGTATTCTCGGCTTCGTCGCAACGCGTACGGGGGAACCACGAAACATCGAGGGGCTTTCTCGTGACACGGGTATCGCCGCGTCGACGATCAAGCGCCACCTTGCGATCCTGCAGGCAGTATTTCTCGTCGACGAGTCTCGGCCATGGTGGCGCAACGTTGACGCGCGCATCATGAAATCGCCAAAGCTTCTCATGAATGATTCTGGGTTATTTGCCTATCTCACCGGTGCCCGAGCGGTTCGGGAAATGAAAGGCCCCCTCTTCGAAACATTCATCGGCGCAGAACTACACAAGCTGCTGAGTTGGAGTCCGCGACGTTACGAGTTACTTCATTTCCGCACGCAGCGCGGCAAGGAAACGGACTTCGTCATTGAGGCGCCTGACGGACGTATCGTCGGCATTGAGGTCAAGGCATCCGTAACGGTCAAAGCGTCCGACTTCGACGGGCTTGCGGAACTTCGCGAGCTTGCCGGCGCGGATTTCGTGCGTGGCATCGTCTTACACGCAGGTCGTGAGACGCTCCCGTTTGGAGATCGGCTCTTTTCCCTACCCATGAGCGCACTCTGGCGCGATACGCAGTAGCCAAGGGCTTCGAGGGCTCACTCAATAGAGCTCGCAATGAGCCGACTAAGACGGAACTCTGGGGCGGCTACGATTCGAGCCGCTTTCCGTGAGGAAGCAGAGCGCTTCGTCAACGGCTCGCAGCGTTTCGTCGATGTCTGCGGCGGTGTGCGCGGTTGAAAGAAACCCGGCCTCGAACGGCGATGGGGCGAAGTAAATGCGACGCTCGAGCGCGGCGTGAAAGAATGGAGCGAAGAAGGCCGTATTGGAGGCCTTCGCAGTCTTGAGGTCCGTCACGGCGTTTTGCGCAAAGAAAAATCCGAACATTGATCCGACGTGCGCCACCTGGTGTGCGACGCCGTGTTTTGCAAAGATATCTTCAAGACCGGCCGCAAGGCGGCTACCGAGACGATCGAGCTCTGCGTACAGGCCCGGCGTCGAGCGCAGGGTACGCAACGTGGCGGCGCCGGCGGCCATTGCCAGCGGATTTCCGGAGAGCGTCCCGGCTTGGAAGACATCGCCGTCCGGCGTGAAGCGCTCCATGATCTCGGCGCGCCCGCCGATCGCCCCGACCGGGAGGCCGCCGCCAACGATTTTGCCGAGGGTGGTGATATCGGGGAGAATGCCTTCACGCTCTTGCGCACCGCCCGGCGCCACCCGAAACCCGGTCATCACTTCATCGAAGATGAGCAGCGCCCCGTAGCGGTGCGTGAGCTCGCGCAAGCCGGCGAGAAATCCCGGACGCGGCAAGATGAGCCCCATGTTGCCGACGTACGGCTCGACGATGACGGCGGCGATCTCTGCCGGGGCGGCCGAGAATGCCTGGCTCACCGCATCGAGGTCGTTGTACGGCACCACGATCGTGTCGCGAATCGTCCCCGCGGGAACGCCCGCGGAGTCGGGAATGCCGATCGTCAGCGCGCTGCTTCCGGCACTGACCAAGAACGGATCGGCGCAGCCGTGATAGCATCCGGCGAACTTGATGACGCGATCGCGGCGCGTGAAGCCGCGCGCCAGCCGCAGCGCGTGCATCGTCGCCTCCGTGCCGCTCGAACAGAAGCGCACCAGGTCGATCGACGGCACCATCGCGATCACGAGTTCGGCGAGTTCACTCTCCGCCTCGGTCGGGGCGCCGAACGAGGTACCGCGTGCGGCAGCGCTCTGAACCGCTTTGACCACCGCCGGATGCGCGTGCCCGAGGATCAGCGGACCCCACGACATCACGTAGTCGATGTAGACGTTGTCGTCGAGATCGGTGAGATGACATCCCGAAGCCGACTTCACGAAGAGCGGGGCGCCGCCAACCGCTCTGAAGGCACGCACGGTGGAGTTGACGCCGCCAGGAATCACTCGGCGCGCGCGCTTGAACGCCGAGAGGCTGCGCTCGTGTTTCATCTGTCGTACCGGCCGTCTAGCGTCGTCGCCGCGCGTATTCTTTGGCGAAGTAGGTGATCACGATGTCGGCGCCTGCGCGCACGAAACCGGTGAGCAACTCGTCGACGATGCGCTCCTCCTCGATCCAGCCGTTGCGCGCCGCCGCTTTGACCATCGCATATTCGCCGCTCACGTTGTAGCACGCTAGCGGGACGTCGAAGGCCTCGCGCACGGCATGTACCACGTCGAGGTACGCCATCGCCGGCTTGACCATGACGATGTCGGCGCCTTCTTCGATATCGAGTGCCACTTCACGCAAGGCTTCGCGCACGTTGGCGGTATCCATCTGATAGGTACGGCGATCGCCGAACTGTGGTGCCGACCCCGCCGCGTCGCGAAACGGGCCGTAAAATGCCGAGGCGTACTTTACGGCATACGAGAGGATCGTGATTCCGGTGTAGCCTGCGTCGTCGAGGACGGAGCGCAGGTAACCGACGCGCCCATCCATCATGTCGGAGGGGGCGATCACGTCTACGCCCGCATCCGCATAGGTCAGCGCGACGCGCCCGAGGAGTTCGAGCGTCCGATCGTTGTCGACGTCGCCGGCAGCGTCGAGTGGTCCGCAGTGGCCGTGATCGGTGTACTCACAGTTGCAGAGGTCGGCGATCACGACCATCTGGGGGACGGCCGCTTTGATCGCACGGATGGCGCGCTGCACGACACCGTCGGGTGCGTCATTCGAGCTTGCGACGGCGTCTTTCTCGGCGGGGATGCCAAAGAGAAGGACCGCGCCGATGCCGAGTGCGGCAAGGGTACGCGCCTCGGCAACGGCGCCTTGCACGCTGTGGCGCTCGATGCCCGGCATGCTTGCGATCTCGCCGAGCTGCTGGCCCTCGTCGGCGACGAAGAGCGGCTGCACCAATTGCGCAAGGCGCACCTCGTGCTCGCGGACGAGGGCGCGTAACGCCGGGCTGCGCCGCAGGCGGCGCGGACGTTTGCGGAGCGAGAGGGCAGTGCGGGGCCGCAGTAATTCGCCGACGGTCATAAGTTGGCTTTCACGCTCAAGACGCATTCGGTGATGCTCTGGACGAATGCTGCAACGGACTGCTCGGGGGCGACGACGTCGGGAAGGAAGCCCGCCTCGCTCGCGGCAGCCGCCGAGGCCTCGCCCATGGCGGCGACGACGGGGTTCGCCGCACGCGCGCGCAAGTTTGCCAAAAAGGTCGCAACGGCGGCGACACAGCCGCTCGAGGGGAAGAGCAGGACGTCCGGGAGACGATCGCCCAACTGTTGCGCCGCCGCCGCGCTGTCGAAGGCCTCGATGACGGTCGCGCCTGCTCCGCGCAGTGCGGCCGCAACGCGGCTGGGCCGCTCTTGCGTGCGCGGCAACAAGAAGAGGAGGCCGCGTAGCGGCGACGGCGGCGCAGCGGCCAGCAGCTCCCAGCCGCCCTGCGCTCCGAGCTCCGCCGCGAGCTGGGCCCCGACGAGTTCGGCTTCGGCTACGTCGCGTACCGCCTCGGCACGCTCCCCGCGAACGCTGCGCGAACCGTCGGCCGCGGCGATGACGGCGCGCATCGTCAGGCGCTCTCCGTCGTAGGCAGCGTGTGCCCCGACGGGAGTTTGGCAACCCGCGCTGAGGTGGCGCAAAAACGCTCGTTCGGCTCGTACGGCGATCTCGGCATGCGGATCGGCGACGGCGGCCGCGAGCAACTGCGCGAGCCGCCGGTCGTCGCGCCGGCACTCGATGCCGAGCGCACCCTGACCCACCGCCGGGATCATCACCTCGACGTCCAGCGGGACGGTGAAGGCGGCCGCCAGACGCAGGCGCCGCAAGCCTGCCATCGCCAGGATGATCGCGTCGTATGCTCCGTCAGCGAGTTTGCGCAAGCGCGTGTCGACGTTGCCGCGGATCGGCGCATACCGCAGATCGGGGCGTTGCGCTTGGAGCTGCGCACGGCGCCGGGGGCTCGACGTGCCCACGAGCGCCCCCGCCGGAAGTGCATCGAGCGAAGGATAGCGTTGCGAGCAAAACGCGTCGCGCGGATCTTCGCGCGCGCCGATCGCCGCCAAGAGCATATCGCCGACGAGCGTACTCGGGAGGTCTTTGCACGAGTGTACCGCGTAGTCGGCGCGGCGCTCGCGCAGCGCCATTTCGAGTTCTTTGACGAAGATGCTGTCGGTGCCGAGTGCTTCGAGCGACCGGTCTTGAACCTCGTCGCCTTTGGTGGATACCTCCAGCACGCTCGAGGCGATACCGAGGGTCGCGAGCTTCGCCATGACCAGCCGCGTCTGGTGCAGCGCCAAACGGCTTGCACGCGTCGCGCAGACGTACGTGTGCGGCGCCTCTTCTTGGGGACTCGCGCCGCTGCGCAGGTCGTCGACGAGGTGTTGCGCAGTCTGTGGGTTGAGTGCTGCCAATTCGTCGATCGGCCGCGCGGCGAAGTCACGCAACAGACGTGCCCGTTCGTCTGCGCCGGCGATGTGTTGGGTGTAGTCGCGCACCGCGCGCAGGGCCGCCGCGGCCCGTGCGTAGCGCTCGTCGTAGCGCGCGCGCAGCTCTTCTCGCAGACGAGCCGCAAATGCCGGCGACGCGCCTCCGGTTTCGACGCTGAATGTGAGCGAACCGGTGCGATGAACCGCGGGCGTGACGAAGGAACCGCGCGCTGCATCGCTTGCGTCGTTGACGAGCACGCCGCAGTCGCGCGCGCGCACACTGATGCGGCTGTTGAGCGCATCGTCGTCGGTCGCCGCGAAGACGAGCAACGCACCGTGGAGATCGGCATCTTCGAACGGTCGCGCCTCGTGGTGCACCCGCCCGCGGGCGATCTCACCGCGCAGCGCCTCGGTGCAGGTGGGAGCGATGACGACGACGTCGGCCTGCGCT
>DATJTD010000016.1:0-5319 GCA_035503775.1 Candidatus Acidiferrales bacterium | reverse complement strand
GGGCGCTGGGGGGTGGGCCTTCGCTTCGCTCGGCAGGGCGCTGGGGGGTGGGCCTTCGCTTCGGCCGGTGGGGCACTCGGTGGGGTGGGCGTGTCTTGCTAGCGGTGGGCTTCGGCGGTGGGGGTGGGGGTGGTTTTTCTTAGGGTGCGGCGGTAGGTGACGGAGAGGGGTTGGAGGGAGCCGTCGGGCGAGTGGATGGTGCCGGTTACGACCATCGTGGCGTCGAGGGCGCAGAGGAGCGCCGTCCGCTGGTCGTAGTAGGCGGTGCCGTTCATCGTGATCGTACCGCTGAGCGCGGTGCTGGGGCGGCCGGGGAGCGAGCCGCGCAGCGGGCCGCGGGCGGTGAAGAGGATGCCGACGGCGCGCTCGGAGTCGACCGGGGCGTCGCCTAGGTGCCGGAGCGTTCCCTGGAGCGTCGAGCCCGTCATCGGCGAGGGGAACGTGAACGGGACCGAACCACGCAAGTGATCGAGAGCGCGCAGGGTCGCTGCGTCTAACTGGACGGCGAATGGTTGGTTCAAGACGGCGAGGTAGTCGGGGTCGTCGTCGGATGAATCGATTTGCTCGCCCGACGGCAGCAGCACGGCTGTGACCGTGGCACGAGCGTCGCTGCGAGCTCCCTGATCGATGCGGATGTATCGCACGTGGGCGGCGTAACGCGTCGCTCCGGCAGACGGCTGGATACTCAGCGTCTCGATACCGTCGTACGCGATGTCGCCCCGCAGATTGCTTGCGCCGACGCTGAAGCTGTCTTTGCCCGAGACGCGATAAAATTGGTCGGCGCGCGCGGCTGCCGCCGAGACGCCGGCCAATACAAGCGTAAAACCAAGAGCGAGTAAGCAGCGCGCACGCATCAGTAATGTTGTACCCGGTCCACGTTCCCTCACACGGTCGAACGCTTGCTCGCGTTTGACCGTTTCATTACGGCCGAAACTCTTGGCTCGGCAGGTACTTCTCAGGAAACGTGACGATACTTAAAGTGATGCAGTGGCTTCGCATAACGGCAGCGGCACTTACGCTCTGCCTCGTCGCCGGATGGTCGCAAACGGCGCTCGCGGCGGAGACGACTGCCCTCGCCTCGACGCTGGAGCGCATCTATCTTACCGCGTATGACGAGGCGATCAACCGTCACGCGGTGGAAGAGCGCGATCACACGACCTACGTCTCTACCGGAGACATCCAGGCGGACTGGTTGCGCGATTCGAGTGCCATCGTCTCGACGTACATTGGGCTGGCGCACAGCGACGATCGGATCGGTGAACTCCTGCGCGGCGTCGTCGCTCGCCAGGCGCGCTACATTCAGATCGATCCGTATGCGAATGCGTTCTCGTCCGACTATCACGTCGTCGAGCGCAAGTTCGAAGTCGACTCGCTGCTCTACCCCATCTGGTTCGCGTACCACTACTGGAGTGAGACCGGAGACCGCTCCGTCTTCACGCCCGAAGTCAACGCGTCGTTTGCGCGCGTGCTCAAGGTTCTACACGACGAGCAGCACCACAACAGCCGGTCGTCCTATCGCCATCCGCAGCTCGCCGATGACGGCCGCGGGAGCCCGGTTCGCTATACGGGGATGGTCTGGGACGGCTTCCGCCCCTCCGACGACCCGTGTCGTTATCAGTACAATATTCCGGTGAATATGTTCGCCGTCGTCGTCATGCGCGAGCTGACCTCGATCGAGCGCAACGTCTACCACAACGGTCCGATGGCGGCCAACGCGTGGGGGCTGAGCGTCGAGGTGGAGCGCGGCGTCGAGCGTTACGGCAGCGCGTTCCTACCGGGTTTCGGACGCATCTATGCCTATGAAGTCGACGGATACGGCCACGCCAACCTCATGGACGATGCGAACATCCCCTCGTTGCTCTCGATTCCCTACTTCGGCTATCTGCCGACGTCGGATACGATGTACCAGGCGACGCGGCGCTTCGCGCTCTCGACCCGCAACCCGTACTACTTCGTCGGCCGCTATGCGCGCGGGATCGGGAGTCCGCACACCCCGCCCGGGTACGTCTGGCCACTCTCGCTGGTGATGCAGGCGCTGACTTCGACGGATCCGGCCGAGGTGCAGACCGTCTTGGGCTATATCGCCGCCTCCGACGTCGGCGACCACCGTCTGCACGAGTCGTTCGACGCGAACCGGCCCGACCAGTACACCCGTGCCGACTTCGCGTGGCCCAACGCACTCTATGCTCAGCTCGTGCTCACCCGCGGCGGCGACGCGATGGCATTCGCCCATTAAGGGCGGCGCTGCTCAGGCTGCCGTCTGACGGCGGCGTTCGCTCATAAAGAAACGCAACGAGACGCTCCCGGTACAGACGACCACGTCGTCGGGGTTGCGGAAGAGACGTCCGTCGACATCGACGACAAATCTCCCGGCGGCGAGGCCGGCAAGCGTCGTGATCAGCGTGCGTTCGCGCTTATCTTCGGGAGCACGGGTTCCTAGGGCTTCGCGGATCGCCAGCGAGATGAGGTAACCGACGCGTAGCGGCGTGGCAAGCGCAAATGCACCGGAGCCTGTCGCTCCGATCATCCCCACATCGATCGGGACGGTCACGCGAATCACGCGCCGAGCCTTCGCGCGCGAGGCTGCGTTTCACTTTTGAACGAATGCAAAGATCGTGAGGTCACGGACTCCCGGTGGTCGCCGCCGTCGCACGCAACGTAGCAGTTCCGATCGCGGTTTGCCGCTCTTGCCGGTCTTGGTCGCCGTCGTCCTTCTCGGTTTCCTCATCGGTGCCGCCTTGGCGATGCTGCAGCGCCAACGTGACGGCTTCGGCGGGGTGAGCGTGAGCGCGTCGCCTTCTGCAACGCCGCTCGTGACGCCATCTCCCTCGCCATCTCCGACACCGAGTAAGACGACGCCGTATCCAGCGATCGTTCCGACCATCCCGCACACGCCGACTCCTCCCGAACCGACCCCGACGCCGGTTCCCCCCACACCCTCACCGACGCCGCTACCGACTCCGACGCCCACACCGCCGCCGACACCAGTACCGACCCCGAGCGCCACGCCCACGCTCGCACCGCAGCCGAGTGCTCCGCCTTCGCCGACACCGCTTCGCGTTGTTACACCGGAGCCGCCGGCTCCGACCGCGGCGCCGACCACGGTGGTCGAAGTGGATTCGGAATTTGCCGGCGAGTCTGCGCAGACGGTGAAAGCATATTTGCTGGCGCTGCAGAGCGGTGATGAAAACACCGCGTACGCGCTACTGGGAGGTCAGCCCGGTTCGCCGGGGTTGGTGCTCTCGGAAGAGGCCTTCATGGATCGAACGGCGCGCATCGTGAGCATCCATGCGACCGGAACGAGTACCAGCGCGACCGCACAGGCCGACATCGTCACCCCGACCGGTGAGTACATCGCGACCTATCAACTCGAGCGCGGTCCGATGGGTCCAATCATTCGCAGCCACGACTTCACCCGCGTGCGCTGACGCGCTACGCGAGCAAAAGGCGATAGCGGCTATATTCGCGGTCGTACTCGTACGGCTCGAATCCGAGTGAAAAGAAGAGCGTCGACGCCGGATCGTTTTCGATCCGCAAGAGGAGCGTGATGTAGTCGGCGCCTTGTTGGCGCGCGAATTTGATCGCGTGCTCCATGAGGGCGCGGGCGACACCGCAGCGCCGAGCGCGCGGGAGGACGTAGATGTCCTGCATCTGCCAGGTGCGCCGCAGTTGAATCGACGAGAATGCGGGGTAGAGCATCGTGAAACCAACTGGTTCGAGCAGCCGCGACTCGTAGCACGCGGTGAAGGCGGCCACCTCCCCGCCGGCGACACAGTTTCGAATGTACTCGAGCGCCGCCGCGCGGCTCGACGGATAGCCGAAGGCCTGACGGTATTCGTCGAACAGGGTCGCGACCGGCGGGACTTCGGTGCTGGAGATCCTCCGAACACGCAAGCGATCAGAAGGGCGTATGTGACGCGCTCCGTCGACGAGGGTGATTGCCGCAGACGTTGAGCGAGATGCTGCGATATTCCTCGCAGTGTGGCTGCGAAGGGACGGCAAAGCCGGGGAGAAAGCGTTGCAGATGCGCTCTCGTTTCGTCGTCTGCACCCTGCTCCTGACCCTCGCACAAATCTCCTGCGCCTCCAAAAGTGCGCCGCTCCTGGTCGACCCGGCGCACGTCTACGCCGTCTGCGGTACGAAACAAGCGCGCATCACGGCAATCATGAGCGTGATTACGTCGACCGACGACCTCCTGCATCCCGATGACCCGCAGACCGATGCGAGCGTGCACCGGCTCATCACCAAGACCGGCGGCGTGATCGGCTACTGGAACGACCAACTGCTGCTGCTTCCGAAGACCGCGCAAGCGCTGGGCGAGACCGACGGCTATGTTCGGGTCGAGGCGGCCGCGATTACCGCCGTACCGGACGGCCTGACCAAACACCGCATCTATCTGAAAGTCCATACCGGCGATGGCTCGCGCTGGATCGCCCTCGATGCATACGACGTGCAGAACCCGTGCATCGAAGGGCACATCTCGATGTAGCCATCGATCGGCCCCTCGATGTAGCCCTAGATGTAGCCCTAGATGTAGCCCTAGATGTAGCCCTCGATGTAGCCCTCGATGTAGCCCTCGATGGCTTCTGCTTCAGCTTTCGGCGGTTGGAAGGCGCAGCAGCCGCCGGACGTCGTTGCCGACGAAGAAGTCCAAGACGAGCGCGACGCCGAGCGTGAGTATCTCGATCGGCACGAAGCTGTCCCAGGCGTTGCCAACTGCCGGAATCAGCAAGACGGTCGCGGCGGCAACGAACACCAGACCCACGACAAATCCGAACAGGTGGAGTGCGAGCGCACGCGGATCACGGCGCAGGCGCGCCAGCCGCGGAAGGAGTTCCATCGGCGAATAGGCACCGACGTTCCAAACAACCAGCGCGAGGGTCTCCAGCGCGATCGCGCCGGCGATGCGCAGCGTCGTATCGGCGATCATCTCGAGGTCGATGCGTCGTCCCCGCTCTCTTCGTCGGGCCAGGTTGCAATCTCACCCAAGGCCGCGCTCTTGAGTACCTTGAGCCCGAGGGTCGCGCACTTCATGCGTGTCGGGCTGATGTCGATGCCGACGTTCTCGAGGACGCGCTCTTTGGGCATTCGTGCAATGTCTTCGATCTTTTGACCGCGCAGCGACTCCGAGAGCATCGAGGCCGATGCCTGACTGATCGCACAGCCTTTGCCCGAAAACCGCACATCTTCGACGCGGCCGTCTTTGAGCTTGAGCTCGAACCGAATGCGATCGCCGCACAACGGATTGAGATCTTCCGCAGCCGCGTCAACCTGTTCGAGATGCCCGAAATTGCGCGGATTGCGGTAGTGATCGAGAAT
>DATJTD010000015.1:0-12068 GCA_035503775.1 Candidatus Acidiferrales bacterium | reverse complement strand
CGGCCTCGATCGTCTCTTTGTCGAGCAGCACGTCGACCATGCGCTGCACCTTGTGCCAATTGGCATTGAGGATCTTGCGCGCGGTGGCGTAGCAGGTGTCGATGATCTCGCGCACCTCGGCGTCGATCTTCCCGGCGATCTCTTCGGAGTAGTTGCGCTCGTCGCCGAAGTCGCGGCCCAAGAAGACTTGCTGCTGGCCGCGGCCGTATTGAATGGGGCCGAGGTCTTTGCTCATGCCGTACTGCGTGACCATCCGGCGAGCGATCTGCGTCGCCTTCTCGAAGTCGTTCGACGCACCGTTGGTGACCTCGTTGAACTGCAGCTCTTCGGCGACCCGTCCGCCCAGCGCCATCGTGATCTGATCGATCATCTCGGCACGTGACATGAGGTAGCGGTCCTCGGTCGGGAGCGACATCGTGATCCCCAGCGCCATCCCGCGCGGGATGATCGTGACCTTGTGCACGGGGTCGGCATTGGGCAAGGTGGCGCCGACCAGCGCGTGCCCCGACTCGTGGTAGGCGACGATCTCTTTCTCTTTTTGCGAGATGATGCGCGACTTGCGCTCAGGACCTGCGATCACGCGGTCGATCGCCTCTTCGCAATCGTGCATCTCGATGACCGACTTGTTCTCGCGCGCCGCGAGCAGCGCCGCCTCGTTGAGGAGATTCTCGAGATCGGCACCGGAGAAGCCCGGCGTGAGTTTGGCAAGGGTCTCGAGCGAGATCTCCTTGGAGAGGGGCTTGTTCTTCGCGTGGACGGTGAGGATGGCGGCACGGCCGCGCACGTCGGCGCGGTCGACGACCACTTGGCGGTCAAAGCGGCCCGGCCGCAGCAGCGCCGGATCGAGAACGTCGGGGCGATTGGTCGCCGCGATCAAGATCACCCCGGTATTGGGATCGAAACCGTCCATCTCGACGAGCAGCTGGTTGAGGGTCTGCTCGCGCTCGTCGTGACCGCCGCCCAGACCGGCGCCGCGCTGGCGCCCGACGGCGTCGATCTCGTCGATGAAGACGATGCAGGGCGCCGACTTCTTGGCTTGTTCGAAGAGGTCACGTACACGGCTGGCGCCGACGCCGACGAACATCTCGACGAAGTCCGAGCCCGAGATCGAGAAAAACGGCACGCCGGCTTCACCGGCGATCGCCCGCGCAAGCAGCGTCTTCCCCGAACCCGGAGGGCCGAGCAGCAACACGCCTTTGGGAATGCGCGCACCGAGCGCCTGAAATTTCTTCGGATATTTGAGGAACTCGACGACTTCGGCCAACTCTTGTTTGGCCTCTTCGATCCCCGCGACGTCGTTGAACGTCACCTTCGGGCGGTTCTCGGATTGCAACTTCGCGCGCGAGCGCCCAAACGAAAGCGCCTGGCTTCCGCCGCTCTGCGCCTGGCGCAAGATGAAGAGCAAGAGCAATGCCATCAACACGAAGGGGATGAATTGCACGACGAGGCCCACGAACGGTTGCGAGGCTTGGTTTTCGGCGGCGATGTCGACGCCGTGCTTGCGCAACTCCGGAATCAGGGTCTGGTCGTCGTCGACGGTCGTCGTGGTGAAGCGCGTGTCGGGATTTGCGCTCGTGCCTTTGCGCAGGTCGCCGGAGACATCGTGACCCGAGATCGTCACACGCGCGACGTTATTGTCTTCGATCTGCCGGTAGAAATCGCTGTAATCGAGCTTCTGCGTGGTGGGCTGCTGCAAGACCAGCCGGTCGACCACGAAGATCACGGCGATGAAGATGACGGAGACGACGAGGATCGACCTGACGTGTTTACTCACAAGAAGCTGTCCTGTTCCCTTCGGGCCTACCGCTGTATAACCGCCGCGCGTCACCCGTAGATGCGGTATTCCTCATCACACCGATACCCCGAATGCGAGGCCGGCTACATAAGGCAGATTACGAAACCGTTCCTGGTAGTCGAGACCATACCCTACGACAAAGGTATCGGGGCACCGGAACCCCACGTAGTCGACCGGGACGTCGACCTTGCGCCGGTACGGCTTGTCGAGCAGCACGCACGAGCGCAGTGAAGCCGGGTGGCGTCCACCGAGAAGGCGATGCAGGTAGGCTAGGGTCAGCCCGTTGTCGACGATGTCCTCCACGATGATGACATTCTTGCCTTCGACACTCTCGCTGGTGTCCTTTAACAGGCGAACCTCACCGCTGGACCGATCGCTGTTCCCGTAGCTCGAGACGGCGAGAAAATCCATCGTTACCTCGGCCGTCGAGGGAAGCGCTCGGGCGAGGTCGGCCGCGAAGAAGAACGAGCCCTTGAGAATCCCTAGCAACAGCATCGGGCACCCCGCCAAGTCGTGGGCGATCTCGTCGGCGAGACGGCGGACGGTCGCGGCGATCTCCTCCGGGGTGAAAATCACCTCACTGATCCCGGGGGGAAGCCCGGTCGCCGCGGTCACTCGAGCCTGCTCAAACGCGACGGCTCGCGCGGCCCAAGCTGTGTAACGAAACCATCATCTCCCTCTCACTTCGAAGTGGATACCGCGCTTGATGAAGTGCCGTCCGTGACGTCCCGACTGCAGACCTTGGACGGCGGCATCCAAGCGCTCGAACGTCACGTCGGTGAGTTCGCCTGCGTGCCCGAGTTCGTCCCGGAGGCGACGTCGCATGTGCGCGCGCTCGCTCTGCGCAGCGTCTTCGGCGGCGATCTCGGCGCAGCGTGCCACCGCCTCATCGAGGTGGGGGAATCGCTCTCGCAGGCCCACCAACGCGGCGCGCACGGCATTGCGGCCATAGTGGACGTCGGCATTGCTGGCGTCGACGGCGCAGGGTAGACCACGCGCGAGGCAATAGGCGACGAGGTCGTGCGGACGAGTGCGCAGCAGCGGGCGCTCGAGACGAATCCCCTCCGCAAGCGGCCTCCTGGCCGGCATACCGCGCAGACCGCCGGGGCCGGTTCCGCGGAAGAGGGCGAGCAGGACGGTCTCGGTTTGATCCTGCGCATGGTGTGCCGTCGCGACACGAACGGCGCCGACTTCGCGCGCCATATCGGCAAGCGCCACGTACCGTTCGGCCCGCAATCGCGCCTCGGCGGCCGATCCCTCGCCCAGCGAACGCGTGAGAACCCGGACGCCCAGCGCCGCCCCGACGCTCAAGACGACGGCCTCATCTTGCCACGAGGACGGACGCACCCGATGATTCACGTGCCCGAGCACGAGCGTCGCCTGCGCCTCGGCCGCACAGCGTTGCAGCAGCGCCGCGAGGGCGACGCTGTCCGCGCCTCCCGAGACGGCCGCGAGCACGACCTCGCCGGCTTGCAAGGCGAGGCGCTGCGCAACGTACTGCTCGAGCCCACCGTGCGGGCGCGCTCCTCGCATCAGCTGCGCGTTGCGCGCGCGAGTTCACGCTGCACGTCGCGGTCCTTCATGTCACGGCGCTTGTCCCACAGCTTCTTTCCGCGCGCTAGCGCGATCTCGATCTTGACCTTCCCGCGCTTGAAATAAAGCCGAGTCGGAATGAGGGTGAGGCCCTTCTCGGCAACCCGGCCGGAGAGCCGCTCGAGCTCGCTGCGATGCAGCAGCAGTTTGCGTGCCCGGGTCGGCTCGACGTTGGAGAAGCTGCCTTCTTTATACGGTGGGACGTGCATCCCGACCAGCCACAGCTCGCCGTCGCGAATGCGCGCGTAGGCTTGCGCCAGGCTGATCTGGCCCGTCCGGATGCTCTTGATCTCCGTCCCCGTGAGCACGATGCCGGCCTCCAACTGCTCCAAGAATTCGTATTCGAAGCGGGCGCGCCGGTTGTCCACGCGTGGCTCGGGCGCCGGCCCCTTGCGAGCCTTCGGTTCCGGCTTTGCCGAGGCCTTAGCCATCCGGTAATCCGAGACGCGCTCCAGGCTCCAACGGGGCCTTCCCGACGAAGCTTCCCTCCGCCGAGGCGAGCACGGTCCCCTCGGCGTTGGTCACCCGGGACGAGACGCCCAGCACGTTGCGCCGCCGCCAGGTTACCCAAGCGCGTACGATCGCCACTTCGCCGATGGGAACGGGCCTCCGAAAGCGCAGGTCGATCTGCGCGGTAAAGCCGGCGTACCCCGCGGCGGCACCGGCGTGGGCCATCGCGTCGTCGATCATCGTCGCGATGATCCCGCCGTGCGTTACGCCCTGCCAACCCTGGAAACGCTGGTCGATGATTGTCTGCGCGCGGACGGCATAGTGGTCGCCGTCGCGGATGAAGCGCAGGTGCATCCCGGTCTCACTCTTGCTTCCGCACGCAAAACAATAGCCGTCGTCGATTGGGCGCTCCGCCCCCATGCCACGACGGCCCTCATCTTGCGAACGTACGGGGCCCTCCCCGAGGGGGGCCGGCACGCTGGGCGGGGTGGTCACGATTTGTTGGTGGTGTCTTTCTGATCGTCGTCGGTGTCGTTGTATGCGCCGCTGGTGATCTTGTCGAGAAGCGTCTTGGCGATGATCGGGTCGGTGTCGTTGTCGATGGCGAGCTGCAAGACGCGCTTGGCATCGTCGAGTTTGTGCTCGGTAATGTAGATCTGGCCCATCAGCACGAGGCCGTGCTGCCCGGCCTCGCCGACGTGCCCGGTATCGAGTGCGAGGCCCTCTTGCAAGTACTTGATCGCCGCCTCGGGCTGTTGCAAATCGGAGAGCAACGAACCGATGTGAAAGAAGATGTCGGCGTACTGCGGGACCAAATTGGGGACGTCGATCACATACGAAAGGCCGCGTTCGGGATCGCGCAGATCGGCCTGGTAGAGCTCACCGAGGTACTCACGCGCCAGCACGTTGTTGGGATCGCTGCGCAGCGCCGCGAGAAACTCTCCTTTCGCGCGATTGGCCGAGCGGTCGTCGAAACGCATGATCCCCAGACCCACGTGCGCAGCGGGCTTGTTGGGATCGAGCAAGACCGCGGTGTTGAGCTCGTCGCGCGCGTCTTCGGTGCTGTCGCGCCCTTCGTCGGCCTGAAAGAGGTACGAAAACGCGAGGCGGACGTGGTTCACGTAATTTTTCGGTGCACCGGCGACGGCGTCTTCTTCGAGGTCGACCAGTGAGTCGAGTTCTCCCGGCTGCTGTGCCGCCGCCGCGTTGAGAAACGAGATCGCCAGCGTGTTGTCGCCGATGACCGAGAGCGCACGCGAGAACTCGTCCTGCGCCGTCTTGAAATCGCGCGCGTAGAAACGCTGCAAGCCCGCATTGAAGTGCGCGGTGAATTTTGGATTGGCGTAATCGTTGCGGGGCGCAGCGAGGGGAGCTGCGTGGGCGGGCAGCCCCAACAGTGCCGTGACCGCTGCCGTGCAGACGAAGGCAAGCAAGCGCATGGATCGGTTTCTCATGGCGCCTAGGTTACTCTATTGCGACCCTAACGTCCGCTCAGGAGCCGCTCGCCCAGCATCTCGGGGAGATGAACGGCCCCGATCTTCTCACGCACCACATCGATGGCGTAGGCGACGCGCTCCCAGGTGACCGTCTGTCTCTGGTCGTCGTAGATGGCGAAGGAAGCCTCCGGGTTGAGGTCACGCGGCTGTCCGACGCTGCCGACGTTGACGAGATAGCGCTGTTGCGGCTCGAGCGCCAGCGTTCCGCCTTGTTGC
This sequence comes from Candidatus Acidiferrales bacterium, assembly GCA_035503775.1. GTDB lineage: Bacteria > Vulcanimicrobiota > Vulcanimicrobiia > Vulcanimicrobiales > Vulcanimicrobiaceae > DATJTD01. The sequence goes on along the minus strand of DATJTD010000015.1, from coordinate 6,518 downwards.
ATGTGACGGTGCTCGATCGTTCCGTCCGCACGTTGCGCGTAATACTCGGCGATGTGTGTGTGGCCGACGAAGATCAGCGGTGCGTCGGTTGCGCCGAAGGCGACCGCCGCCGCCGCTTTGTCGAGGATATACGCAAAGTACGTGACGGGCGCGCCGTGCACCATCAGGTATGCGGGCCGCCGTATCTCATAGCTGAGTTCGCTGAGCCAGTGCACGTGATCATCTTGCAGGACGCCTTGCGTCCATTCGATGGCCGCGCGCGCCGCCGGATTGAAGTATTGCAGACCGAAATTGTCGATGGCTGCAACGTCGTGATTGCCGAGCACCGCCTCAGCCCCGCGTTCGCGCAGGCGCGCCACGCATTCGTTCGGGCTGGGACCGTAGCCGACGACATCGCCGAGGCAGAGAAGGCGCGTCCCTTCCCCTGCACGTTCCAGAACGGCGTCGAGCGCCTCGATGTTGCCGTGAATATCCGAGACGACGGCATAGCGCATCGTTAGACGAGCACGTCTTCCTTTGCGTCGATGGCCGCGAGCGCTTGCGCGAACGTCGCAGCGAAGCGGGGATGGTCTTGTGGTGCGGCGACGGTGACGCGCACGTAACGGTCGAGCGGCGGCAAACCGGGCTTGCGGATGAAGACACCGCGCGCAAGCAATTCCTCCACCATCGCCTCAGCGCGCGTACGCGTACCGATGTCGAAACAGACGAAATTCGTCGACGACGGAATCGTCGCACACCCGAGCCGCTCGCCCAGCTCGCGGTAGGCTTCTCGCCCGCGCGCCGTCTCCCGGCGCACCTGCTCGAAGAAAGCACGATCGCCCAGCGCCGCGAGCGCTCCGATCTGCGCGAGACGATTGATGCCGAAGTGCTGACGAATCTTTTGGAAGGTGCTCACGACTTCGGGTGCCGCCAGGGCATAGGCGATGCGCGCTCCGGCCATGCCGTAAATCTTCGAGAAGGTACGCATGCGGATGACGCGCGGATCGATCGTCACCTGCGGGGCGAAGTCGTCGGCGAAATCGATGTACGCCTCGTCGAGAATGAGGAGCGTCGGATCGGGGAGTGCCTCCATGAACCGCGCCAGCTCCGCCGGTGATGCGTACGAACCGCTGGGATTATCGGGGTTGGCAAGATACACCATCGGCGTTTGGTGCTCACGCGCCAACGCCGCGAGCGCGTCGAGCGGTATGCGACCGTTTTCGTAGGGAACGGTGACCGCTCGGCCGCCGTAGCCGGCGACATGGTACAGGAACGTCGGATACGTCCCGTATCCCAGCGCGACGGTGCCGTCGCCCAAATACGCGCGCACCGCAAGCGCCAGCAAGTCGTCGATTCCCGCGCCGACGCTGACGTTCTCCGGCGCGATACCATGATAGCGGGCGAGGGCGGCGCGCAGATCCGTCGACTCGGGTTCGCTGTACATCCAGGAACCGGAGACCGCGCCCTGCATCGCTTCGACCGCCGCCGGTGACGGCCCGAGCGGGCTCTCGTTGGCGCCGAGGCGGAGCAACGAGCTCAGCCCGGCGCGTCGTGCGAGTGCCTCGGGGGCGATGAAGGGCGTGGTGCTTGCCAGCGCTTCGATCGCCGGTACGGCTTTAGGAGTCAAAGAGCGGCCTCGCAGAGATCATTGGTTGACCGTAATGTGGTCTTCAACGGACTTCACCCCCGACGTGCTCTTCGCCGTGGCGATCAACAGCGATTTTACCGATCTGCTGTGGACGCCTCCGGTCAAGGTGACGTGACCGTCGTGGACCGAGGTCTTCACGCTGAAGGCATTGATACCGGTCTGGGCGGCGAGGCGCGCGACGACCTCGGTCGCCAAGGCCGCATCGCTGATCTGCTGCGTCGCGGGGCGTATGGACGGATTGACCGTCAGGTGGGTCTCCACCGAGTGTACGCCGCTAACGCCGGCCGCGGCGTCACTCAGGCGTCGGATCTCGTCAGGCCGGCGCACGACGCCGCTCAACACGACCGCCCCGCCGTGCGAGCTCACCGAGACGTCGGTTGCGGTGTCGAGGTCGGCCGCCAGCAGCCGCGCCTTGACGGCCGCAACGATGAGGTCGTCCTTCGCGTGCGCTAGCGCGACGGAGGTTTTGCTTTGGGCATCATCTGCGGAACTCGCAGCCCCCGTAGCGGCGAGCAGACTGAAGAGCAGGGTCAACGCGGCTGTCTTTTTCATAGCTTCCTCATTCGATCACGGCGCCGCCACTCGAAAACCGGTGGACGGTGAGAAGCTCCCCCGGCTCGATACGCCAGGGTGTCTCTCCAACGATCGCATACCCGTTTGCGCGCGCCAGCAAGCTCGTATGAGCCGAATGCAGCGCCAATCCTCTGACGAGCAGACGCCCTTCGTGCGCACGGACCACGACGGGGACGTACCACGTCCAGCCTTCCCGGCCGACGATCGGCTCTTGCGCGACGCCGGTCAATGTCTGCGCTTCGCCCAACCGCTCGCCGACGTAGGCGGCAATGATGGGGCGCACCACGGTTTCCAAGATCATCAGTGCCGAGGTGGGATTGCCGGGAAGCCCGATCACCGGTCGTTCACCGACGGCGGCCAACATCGTGGGCTTGCCGGGCTTCACCCGAATGCCGTGCACGATCACGCCCGGCTGGCCCAGGAGACCGACGACCCGGGGCACCAGATCGCGCGCCCCCACCGACGACCCGCCCGTGAGCACCACGCCGTCGCACGAGGCGAGCGCCGCCGCCAGCATCTCATGCAAGGCCTGTGCGGTATCGGCGACGCGGGGAAGCTGCCGCGGGGTCGCGCCCATCGCGCGCAAGGCGCCGGCGATGGCGTAGCGATTGGAGTCGCGCACCTGGCCTCGCTGGGGCGCCTGTGTGGGATCGACCAGTTCGTCGCCGGTGGAGATGATCCCGAAGACCGGGGAGCGATAGACCGGAACCTGCGCAAATCCCAAGGTGGCGAGCACGCCGAGTTCGGGCGCCCCGATGCGCCGTCCGCGAAGCAAGACGCGTTCTCCGCGGATGACGTCGGAGGCGGCTTTGGTGATCGCGTCACCGGCCCGCACCGTGGTGCGCAGCGTGATGCTCTCGCCGGCGTCGCCGACCTCTTCGTCAACCTCTTCGATGGGAACGACGGCATCTGCGCCGTCGGGAAGGGCACCGCCGGTCGGGATGCGCAGCGCCTCGCCCGGCTCGATGCCGCGCTCGGGCGCGTGGCCCATGAGGATCTCGCCGACGACACGGCGCGTCGCGCCCGCGCCGTAGGAGGCGACCGCGAACCCGTCCATCGTTGAACGCGCGTGCGCCGGGTGATCTTCCTGCGCGACGGCATCACACGCCAGGATGCGTCCTGCCGCCTCGTCGAGCGTCACCTGCTCGATCGGTGGCTCGGGGGGCGCAACCCGCGTGAGAAAAGCAATCGCAGCCTGCTTGGGCGCGAGCAGCGCTTGCGCGACAAATGGCGCGGTCGGGGGTAGGACAGCGGCGGAATCACGCATAACGGACGGCCCCTAGCTCATGATAGATATCGCGTTGCTTCGGCGTGACCCCGAGCGCGTCCGTCGGGTTGCGGCGCGCCGCGGCGACGCCGTCGCGCAAGCGGTCGATCAAGTGTTACGGCTGGATGAAGAGCGCCGCGCCGAATTGACGGCGCTCGAGCAACTCAAAGCCGAGAAGAACGGCATCACCGCCTCAATTGCAAAGGCGCCCGACCGCGCCGCCGAGGCCGCGCGCCTGCGTCCGGCGATCGCCGCACTCGACGCCGAGATCGCGCAACGCACCCCAGTCGTCGAGGCCTTCGAGAAACAGCTCCAAGAACTGCTTGCCGAGATTCCCAATCTCTTGGACGATTCGGTGCCACCGGGCTCCGGTGAGCAAGACAATGTGGTGGTGCGCACCTCGGGGGCACCTCCGGCCTCGTCGTTTGCGCCGAAGCCGCATTGGGAGATCGGCGAGCGCCTCGGCATCCTCGATTTCGAACGCGCCGCCAAACTCTCCGGGAGCCGCTTTGCGCTCTTGCGCGGCAAAGGGGCACAGCTCTCGCGTGCCATCGTACATTTCTTTTTGGAACGCGCACGGGGCCGCGGCTATGTCGAAATCGATCCCCCGCTGCTGGTCAACCGGCAGACGATGTGGTCGACGGGACAGCTCACCAAATTCGCCGACGCGATGTTCCGCGATTCCGACGCCGACCTCTTCCTCATCCCGACGGCGGAAGTACCGCTGACGGGGCTGCACCGCGACGAGATCCTGGCAGCTGAAGATTTGCCCATCCAGTATGCCGCCTATACGCCATGTTTTCGTAAAGAAGCGGGCGCGGCCGGTAAAGATACGCGCGGGCTCATCCGGCTGCACCAGTTCGAGAAGGTCGAACTCGTCTGGCTCACGCTGCCCGAGCGTTCTTTCGAGATTCTCGAGCAACTGACGGCCGACGCCGAGTCGCTCTTGGCCGAGCTGGGACTATCGTACCGCGTGGTCGCGCTGTGCAGCGCCGACACCGGTTTCAATGCGGCAAAAACGTACGACCTAGAGGTCTGGCTTCCGAGCCAGGGCCTCTATCGCGAGATCAGCTCTTGCTCGAATTGCACCGATTTTCAGGCGCGCCGAAGCGCGATTCGGTTCCGGCGAGCGGGGAGTGCCAAGCCGGAGCTGGTCCACACGCTCAACGGCTCCGGCCTCGCCGTCGGTCGAACCCTCGTGGCAATCCTCGAGAATTACCAACAGCCCGACGGGAGTGTCGTCATCCCACCGGCACTGGTGCCGTTTACCGGCTTCGAGGTGATTGGGCCACCCTAGCCGGGAGACGCCCGACTGAATCCCACCGGAGCCTCTGCCGATGCTCCAAGAAGGGATATACGTGCGAGAAGAGCGTCTTTCCAGCCTGCGCTGGGCTCACATTGTTGCCATCGGAATCGTCGCGCTCTTAGCTGGAGCACAGGCGGCGTTCTTGCTGATGGTCTTGAACGCCCACCACAACACGGTCGCGCTCGTCGATCAAACGCGACGGCAAGCGGCGCTCACCTCGGAGATCGAGGTGCTCTCGACGCAGTTGCACGACAAGACCGCGCCACCGAGCGCGGTCGCCGATTTGCATCAGGCGATCGAGCTACTCACCACGACGCAACAAACGCTCGACGCGAACCCCGAAGATACGCCCGACATCACCCCGCGGGTCGCGGCATTCGCGGCAGCCGCGGATCGTTTCGTCGCCGACCCCCGCGATACGCTCGCACTCGACGAGATCCATACGCTCGGCCCCGTCCTGTTGCGCTCGTTCGACGAGGCCAGCGCGCTGCGCGTAGACGCCGCCGAACAAGCCAACACCAATCAGCGCCTCGCCGTCATCCTGCTCTTTGCGTTCTTCGCTCCGGCGCTCGCGCTCGTCTGGATCGTCGTCTTGCGACCGACTTGGACGCGCATCGACGAAATGCTCGCCGCAATGCACGACACCGAGGCGCGCTTCCGCTCGATCTTCGAACAGCACAACGACGCGATGACGCAGTTTACGCGCGATCGCCGTTACGTTCGTATCAACCAGGCGCACCAGCAGCTCTTCGGTTACGATCCCAAAGATTTGATCGGCAAGACGGTCGAACAAGTCGTCGCCGCCAAAGACCGCGTCTTCGTCGCCGAACAATTCGATCGCGTGCTCCGTGGTGAGACCGTCGAATATGAGAATACGATCGTCAAACGCGACGGTGAACGGCGCGAAGTGAGCTGCCGGCTCTTCCCGATCAAAGTCGACGATGAGATCGTCGGCATCCAGTCGTTCGTTCACGACGTGACCGACTTCAACGCCGTGCAACGCGCCCTCAAACAACAAGCCGAACGTACGCGGGCGCTCTACCTCGTCGCGGCCAGCGCCGCCGACTCCGTCGACGATCAGATCGTCGAGGCGCTGCGCACCGGGATGACGCTTCTGGGCATGGATTCAGCGCTGCTCGGCCGCGTCGATGACGACGAGCTGGTGATCGACTTCGCCGTCGAGCCTCGCGCGCTGCAAGCCGGCATGCGCCTCAAACTCGCGCGCACCCTGATGCGTCATACGATTGCTGCCGGCGGTGAAGTCATCGCCGTCGACGACGTCAAGCAGCCTCCCTGGAACGCTGACGCCGCACAGCACGAACTCTTCGGCACCCGTTCGCTCATCGGCACCTCGTTCAACGTCGACGGCCAGCTATATGGGACGCTGGCGCTCCCGTCGAGCGAACCGCGCGTGCAGCCATTCACGGCCAACGATCGGGATTTCGTGCGCCTGCTGGGCGCTCTGGTGAGCAGCCTGATCGACCGCAAACTTCATCAGCAACGTCTCGCCGAGGCACGCGACGCCGCCCTCGAAGCGGCACGCCTCAAGGCGCAGTTCTTGGCGACAATGAGCCACGAGATCCGCACGCCGATCAACGCGATCATCGGCATGAACGAGTTGCTGATGAGCACCGACCTCACGCGCGAGCAAAACGACTACGTCGGCATCGTGAAATCCTCGGCCGACACGCTGCTCGCGCTCATCAACAACATCCTCGATCACGCGAAGATCGAGGCGGGAAAGA
>DATJTD010000014.1:0-11594 GCA_035503775.1 Candidatus Acidiferrales bacterium | reverse complement strand
CGGAAGCGCTGCCTTGACCGACTGCAGACGGTTCTGCACCTCGGTCAGGTCGGTCGTCTGATTGGAGTCCAGCGTGAAGGTCGCCGTGATGGAGGCCTGGTTCTGCTGAATGGAACTGGTGATATGGTCGAGATCGGGCGCCCCTGCGACGGCGTCTTCGATTGGCCGCACGACCGAATCGCGCAGCTCCGAAGGCGAGGCACCCGGATAGGAGACCGCGACGTTGACCGTCGGAAAATCGATGTTGGGAAATTGCTGCTGCACTAGCGTCGCCATCGCAAAGCATCCCGCGATCGTGATTAGCGTAATGAGCACGAAGACCAGCGGCGGCCGATTGACGAAGAGCTGGGTGATCCGGCTCATCAGTTTTGGGCGATCGATTGTCCGTCGGCGAGGCCGAGTTGCCCGTTCGAGATGACGGCTTGACCGGCACTCAGTCCGCTGACGATCGAGGTCGTTCCATCGCTGCCGAGTTCGCGGACCTGCACGGTCTTGGCGACCACGTCGACCAACTCGTCGTCGGCGATCATCACCGAGGTATGCGTGTCATCCAAGAAGGCCGTGGTGGGAATGCCGACACCGTGCACCGGGGCGAGATCGATCGTTGCCGAGACCGGAAGACCTGCGTGAAGCGAGAGCCCGGGATTCTCGAGCAGCACCTGCACGGTGAAATCGGTCGAGCCCGGCGTCACCTGGCCGAGCACCGCGACCACTTTGCCGTCGTAAGTCTGAGCGCCGGCACCGGAGATCGAGAGCGCAACGTTGGCGCCGACCGGAATCGCAAACGTATCCTCGCTCGAGGCGTTGAGGTCGGCGTAGACCTTGTCGAGCTCTTGCAGGGTGAAGATCGTTCGTGAGCCCGGATATTCGCCGGGATTGAGATTGCGGTTCGTGACGACGGCATCGACGGGCGAGACGATCGTCGCCTTGGCGATCGACGCCTCGTCTTGCTGAATTTGGGCGCGCGCCTGTTCGATCGCGGCTCGCGCGGCGGCGGCATTTGCGGTCGCCGTAGCGACGATCGACGCCTGAAGGCCGTTCGCAGGCGTTCCGTTGACCTGCTGATTGGTCAAGGCGGTCTGCAGATTCGCCGTCGCCGTGCGCAGCGCCGACTCGTCGGCAACGACCGTCGTCAGCTGCTGGTCGACCGATTGTTCTGCGATGTAGCCATTGGCCAGCAGTTGACGATCGCGGGTCAGATTCAGCTGATCGTTGGCAAGCGTCTGCTGTGCCTGCGCAAGCGCGGCGCGCGCGGACTTCACTTGATCGTTCCCCGTCTCGATGTTCAACGTCGCGGTGTAGTGCGTCTGGCGAACCGAGGCCTCGTCGGCTTCCACCGTGCGGATGTCGGTATCGAGGACGCCTTGTGCTTGCGCAAGCTCGGCCCGCAAGTCGGTGGTATCGAGGACCGCGAGGACCTCTCCCGCGTGCACGACGTCGCCTTGCACTACATTGACCTCGTCGGTCGGCTCGGAGAGCGAGCTCGTAATGGCGACGTTCTCGTACGGCGCGATCACACCCGAGATGATCGAGGTGCCGCGCACGGTCGTGACCTTCGCAATGGCGGTAGGCACGGGGTTCGGCGACGCGCCCGCTCGCGTGCGGGTGTGATTACCGCGCGCACAACCGCTTGCCAGCACGGTCGCGGCCAGAAGCAGCGGGAGGGTTCGGGCGAGCATGAAGCTCCTGTTCAGGACGGCGGCGCCGTAGGCTCGTCGTGCCGCTTGAGCATCGCGTGCAGTTTCGTGCGCTGAGCCGGGGTGAGGACGGTATCGATCTTCGCAAACGCCGCTTGGAAATTCGCGCGGCGCGTCGCCGGATCGGCACTTGCGTTCTCTTTACGGGCGGCGCTCATGATCGCCCGGATCTGATTCTTCTGAGCATCTGTCAACCCGAGGCTGGCGAGCGCCTGAGCCATGCGATGACGGCCGCCCGCGGGTGATCCTCCCCCCGCACCCGAGTACGAGCCGCCGCTGTCTTGCGATGACGTTGACGTGGAGGAACTCGAATTGGAATTCGAGCCGGTGCATCCCACCACCGCCAATGTCGATGCGATGCCGATGGCTGCGAGCGCGAGCTGGGCCCGGGCGAGAACTTTAAAACGATTTTTCACGACTACTCCGCTGGAGGGGACGGCCAGAGCCGGGTACCGGTTCGCGAGCCGACCGAAGACTTCTTGTTCGGCCCACGCACAAGGCCCCGGCATAGGTCGTCAGCATAACCAACGATCCTGGGAACTGAGTCCGTCCCACGACGGGCTAGTCGGCTGTCCAATCGAGGAGCGTCTCCCACTCGCTGGGAGCAAATTCGATCTTGCTCTTGATCGCGTCGAGATACTTGCGCTTCCCCGCGCGGTTGCCCTTACCCATCATCACGCAGCCGGCGAGACGGTTCTTCCAGAAGAAGAGCGCGCGATAGTGGTTCTTCTCGCGATCGACCTTGCGCACGAGGTCGAGATCGGGGCGCAATTCGGGTGAGATGCCGAATTGCGTGATCGTCTGTCCCTTGAAAAGGAGGCTCGAATATTCGGGGACGTCATGATAGCGCTCGTCGCCGCCGGCCATATTGATTGCGACGACTTTCCCGTGTGCCCCGGCGTTGTTCCACGTGCCCATGCGGTAGTACATCTCGGCAGTCGGATCGTAGAACTCGGCGACGTCGCCGGCAGCGAAGATGCCCTTCACGTTGGTCTCGAGACGATCGTCGGTCACGATGCCGGTGCGCACCTCCACCCCCGTGCCGTCGAGCAGCTCGGTGTTCATCGTGAGCCCGAGGCCGACGCCGACGAGATCGGTTGGAATCTCCACGCCGGTGGTCGTGATGACTTTGCTCACCGCGCCGTTGGAGCGCACGAGCTCGCGAATCTCCTCGCCGTAGTGCACGTGCACCCCGTCCTTGCGCGCAGCGTCGTCGACCAGCTCACCGGCGACTTCGTCGAGCATCCGGCGCAGAAAACGCGGCCCGCGCACCAGCCAATGCGTCTCGACCTTGCGTGAGACGAACGCCTCGGCAAGTTCATATGCGATGAACGAACCACCGACGGCGACGGCCACCTTCGCCGTCTCGAGGTGCGCCGAGATCGCCTTGGTATCGTCCATGTACTGGAAGTTGTAGACGTTGCTCGCGCCGGCGGCGCCGGGTGCGGTACTCGGATTCGGCCGCCCCCCCGTCGCGATGAGCAAAGCATCGTAGCGGAAGCCCTGCCCATCGGCATAGACGACCTGCTCCTGCGCGTCGACACGCTCGACCCGGGTCCGCAGCCGCAGATCGATGGCGTGCTTTTCGTGCCACGCGAGGTCACGCATGATGACCTTCTGTTCGGTCACCTGCTTACGAAGGAGCGGCGGCAGCGCGATCCGGTTGTAGAGCGGGTAGCCTTCGTCGGTGAAGAGCGTGATGGAGCAAGCGGGGTCGTTCTTGCGCAGGTGCTCCGCGGCTGTGGTGCCGGCAAAGCCGTTCCCTACGATCACATACGTACGAGCGTTCGTCATCCTATTTCCGTGCGAGAGAGGGGATTTTCAGCGGGAGGCCTGCGGCTGGCGAGGAAGTGCTTCACGCGATGGAAGTGCGCCTCGTGCAGCTGCTTGGTTCGTTCATCTCGACCACGAGCGAATATACGCTCGCCCGCCTCGAATTTGCCACGAGGCATCCACGGATCGCAGCGCCCCCACTGATCGCTCGTCTGCCTGATGCATCCGAACGAACCCTGCTGACGCACTGGGACGGCGTGGAACAGCAGCTCGACCAAGTTCGCCGCTACCTGCGCAACTTGGACGACCGCCGCGGCAAACGCGGCGTCTACGACCGCTCGTTCGGGAACTTACAGCGCACCTACCGCGAACTCGAGCAATACGGCCGCGCCGTTCGCTGGGTGATGACCGTCGAGGATCGTCGCACCTCTTCGTAGCGGAACGGCCCTCTGTACTCCTCGGCACTTCGGAAGAGAGATGACAATGACCGTCAATGAGACCCTCGATCAGATGCTCGCGCAGGCCCGTGAACTCCAGCGGACGGCCGCGGAGGCTGCAAACAAGACCGTCGATCAGATGCAGCCGCTCATCAGAGAGTCGGTGAAGAACGCGCAAGAGCTGCAACAGACGCTCTCCAAACACGCGATCGAGTCGAGTGCAATCGCCTCCGCTCAGACGCAACGCGCCGTCGAGCAGCTCTCGGCGTTCGTGAAGACCGGCTCCGAAGCGATGCGCCAATCGACCGAGCAGGCGCAGGCGGCGGCAGCAAAGATGGCCCAGCAATCGCGTGAGGTCGTCGAAGCGATGCGCGCCGCTATGCAGAAGCCGCCCGAGCCGCGATAGGCTTCTCACGAGGCGCCTTCACTGCGGGTTCGGGTGACGGCGCGACGGCGGCGGGGCTGACTTTGGCGAAGTGCTGAATCGCACCCGGCCAGTCGAGCAAGAGTTCGGTCGCGTGGCGCGAGTTGGTCGCTGCGGCATAACGGGAGAGCAGGTCGCGGAAACGGACCACGTCCGGATCGTCTGCGCGGCAGACCGTCGCGGCGCACGTGGTCGGTCCCATCGTGAACGGTAAGGCGGCCGGATCGAAGCGGTGCTCGGTGTAGACGAAGACGATGCCGCCGCTCATGCCGCTGGCAAAGTTCTTACCGACCGGGCCGAGGATGCCGACCAGCCCAGCGGTCATGTACTCGCAGGCGTGGTCGCCCGCCCCTTCGACGACGAGCTCGCCGCCGCTGTTGCGCACGGCAAACCGCTCGCCGGCACTGCCGCGAATGAACCCCTCACCACCGCGTGCGCCGTAGAAGCACGTGTTGCCGACGGTCGGCTCGATCTGCGGGCCCCACCCGCGCACGATGATGCGGCCGCCATCCATGCTCTTGCCGACGTAGTCGTTCGCGTCGCCGCTGAGATCGAGCGTCATCCCGCCGGTGATGAAGGCGCCGAAGCTTTGGCCCGCCGTGCCGCGATAGCGCACCTCGAGCGGAGGGACCGGCAGGTCTTCCGCTTGGCGCACCGCGATCTCGTGCGCGATGCGCGCGGCGACCGTGCGGTCCGCGGGCGTGATCGGCAGGGGGACGGTGGTGTCGAGGGGATGGCCGTGCTGCGCCCACGGGCGTGGCACGAGATCGTCGAGGTGCGTCTCTTGCGGCGCCGGCTTGGGCGGCATATCGCCGCGATCGGGGAGGCGCAAGATCTCGCTGAGGTCGACGGTGCTGAACCGCTCCTCTTCGAAGTGGCGGCGGCGCAGCAAGTCGGAGCGTCCGCGAATTTCGTCGAGTGAGTGGATGCCTAAGGCTGCCATGCGCCGGCGCACGTCGCGCGCGACGAATTCCAAGAAGGCGATCGCCTCCTCTTCGGTGCCGGCGAATTTCTTGCGCAGCGCGGGGTCTTGCGTCGCGATGCCGACCGGACAGGTGTTCTTGTGGCACTGGCGCGCGTAGATGCAGCCGAGCGCTACGAGCAGCGCGCTACCGAAGCCGTATTCGTCGGCGCCGAGCATCGTCGCAACGATGACGTCGCGCCCCGTCTTGAAACCACCGTCGACGCGCACCTTCACGCGCGAGCGCAGCCCGTTGGCGATGAGCGCATGGTGCGTCTCGACCAGGCCGATCTCCCACGGCAGACCCGCGTGCTTGATGGAATTGAGCGGAGAAGCGCCGGTCCCGCCGTCGTGCCCGCTCACGTGGATCACGTCGGCATCGCCTTTGGCGACGCCGCTGGCGACGTAGCCGATCCCCGACTGCGCGACGAGCTTGACCGCGATGCGCGCATGCGGCGCCGCACGCCGCAGATCGTAGATGAGTTGCGCGAGATCTTCGATGGAGTAGATGTCGTGGTGCGGCGGCGGCGAGATGAGCCCGGTGCCCGGCATCGCGCCGCGCAATTCGGCGATCTCTTCACTCACCTTGAAGCCGGGAATCTGGCCGCCTTCGCCGGGCTTGGAGCCCTGAGCCATCTTGATCTCGATCTCGTCGGCGCTCGCCAAGTACGAGATGCTCACGCCAAAACGCGCCGAGGCGACCTGTTTGATACGGCTGCGGCCGGTGTCGACGTCGCGCGAATAGCGCGAGCGGGCCTCTCCGCCTTCGCCGGAGTTGCTGCGCGCACCGATGCGATTGGCGGCGCGGGCGATCGTGGCGTGCACTTCAGAAGCGAGGGCGCCGTGCGACATCGCCGCCGTCGCGAAGTGCTGCACGATCGCCGAGACCGGTTCCACGTCGTCGAGCGGAATCGGCTCGCGCAGCGCCACCGGGCGCAAGAGATCGCGCAGCGAGACGGGGCTGCGGGCTTCCATGTAGTCGGAAAGCTGCTCGTAGGCGTCGTAGTCGCCACGCATCGCCGTCGCGCGGATCGTCTTGATGACGTTGGGATCGAAGGCGTGGTGCACGCCCTCGCGCCGGTAGCGGAAGAGCCCACGATCGGGAAGTTCTTTTGTGCCTTCCAGCGAGGTTGCGAACCAGACGCGCACGTCCAATTCGAGATCGTCGAAGGTCAAAGTCGGCACGTGTGTCTTGATGCCGGGGAAGCAGAGGTCGATGATCTCTTGGCTCAGCCCGATCGCTTCGAAGGTTTGCGCCCCGACGTACGAGCGCAAGGTGCAGATGCCGAGCTTCGCCATGATCTTGAGCAGACCGGCGCGCAGCCCGGTGAGAAACGCCGCGCCGCTGCCGGATTCACACGCGGCGCGTAAGCCGAGCCACGGACAGACGACGTTGGCGCCAACGCCCAGCAGTGCGGCGTTTGCGTGCGCATCGCGCGCGTAGCCGTCGGCGGAAGCAATCGACGACTGCATGCGCAGACCGCTGTGCACGAGCCGCTGATGCACGGCACCAGTCGCCAGCAGGACCGGCACCGTCGGTGCGTCGCTTGCGCGATCGTCGAGAACGATCAAGGTTGCGCCGCCGCGAATGGCGCGCTCCGCCTCGTCGCAGATCGCCTCGAGACGGTGGCGCAGCGACGTCCCCTCGAGCGAAAGCGAGATCTCATGCTGGCGCATGCGCTCGTCGAAGCGCAACGAGTCGAAGTCGAGCTCGCACAACAAGGGAGAGTCGAGCGCGAGCACGGCGCGGGTCGCCGGCACGTCGCCGTTGATATCGCCCGAACCGACGTAGGCGCGCATGTCAAAGACCAGCGACTCGCGCAGCGGATCGATCGGCGGGTTGGTGACTTGTGCAAACCGCTCGCGCAGGTATTCGGCCACCGGGGCTTGGCGTTCCAAGAAGGCCAGCGCCGCATCGTCGCCCATCGAGGAGGTCGGCTCATTGGCTGAAGCGAGCACACCGACGACGTCTTTGTACTCTTCACGCGTGCAGCCGAAGCGATGCAGATTGCGCTGCAGATCGGGCTGCGGAACCGGCTCGACGCCGTCTTTGAGCGGGAAGGTCCAGCTCTTGACGACGTCGCGGAAGTCGGCCCGTTCGCGGCGTTCCGCGCGGAATTGTTCGGTCTCGACGACTTCGCCCGAGGCGAAGCGCACGATGAGCCGGCCGCCGGGGCCCAGACGTCCGCGACGCACGATCGGATCGCTCTCGCCGAAGTTGACGATGCCGGCCTCCGAGGCGCACAAGACCTTGTTTGAAGCCGTGCGGCACCAGCGCAAGGGACGCAGCCCGGTGCGATCGAGTGCGGCGCCAATCGTATCGCCGTCGGCGAAGACGATCGCCGCCGGTCCGTCCCACGGTTCGACGGTCGCCACATGCGCCGTGTAGTACGCGCGCAGACGTTCATCGGAGGATTCGATCGCCGGTGCGAGCAGCAAGTCGACCGCTTCGTCCACGCGGTAACCCGCCCCGACCATCGCATCGACCGCGGTGTTGAAATCGTAGGAGTCGGATGCACCCGCAAGCGTCTTGATGCCGCGCGCTTCGAGCCAGCCGCGGTTTCCGGTGATCGTATTGATCTCGCCGTTGTGCGCGATATGGCGGAACGGCTGCACCAAGCGCCACGCGGGCGAACTGTTCGTGGAATAACGCTGGTGGAAGACGGCGAAGCGCGACGCGAAGAGTTCGTCGCGCAGATCGCCGAAATACGCGCCGAGCTCATCGGACGAGAGAAGCGCTTTGTAGACGACCGAGGTCGCCGAACACGAGAGCAGCGCCGCGCTCGTGCCGAAATCGCGCAGCACCTTCTCGATCATGCGCGCCGCGGCACGCATGCGTTCGCGGACGTTGCCCGGGCCCATGTCGACGATGAGTTGCTCGAAGGCGGGGCGCGTCTGGCGCGCTTGGGCACCAAGCACGTCGTCGTGAATGACCGGGAGCCGCCAGCGCAGCGGCGTAACGTCGACGCTGTGCACGCGCGCTTCGATCGCGGCGCGCGCGGCGGCGGCGCGATCGGATTCGTGCGGCAAGAAGAGACTGATCGCCGCGAGATGGTTCGCCGGCGCATGCAGATCGGCGCGCGCGAGTTCGCGCACGAGCAGACGGCGCGGCGTCTCGCAGAGGATTCCGGCGCCGTCGCCGGTTCTGCCGTCGGCTGCGCGGGCACCGCGGTGGGACATCGCACCAACCGCGCTCAGGGCGAGTTCAACCAGATCGTGAGTGGCAGAGCCGCCCAGATCGGCAAGGAAGCCGACGCCGCAGGCGTCGTGCTCTTCTGGCAAAAGCGAGTGCGTCAGGTGCGGAGGCTCCGTGCGCGAGAGCGCGAGAGATACAAAAAGACGTCCGAGGGCGCCCCGCGTCTCGGAATCACCACATTAGGTGCGCATGCCCCGAGCGTCCTTCACCTTTTGGCGAACCTTATCCGGAAATATATTCGATTTAGCTCAGCGATAAGTCGGAAACCGTCTCCAACACGCTCAGCAGCCCAAGCACGCGGCCGGCGCGCTTACCACCTAGGACGAACTCAGCCCCAGCGCCACCATCATCCGGTACCCGATCTCCAGTGCACGCTCGTCGATATCGAAGCGCGCGTTGTGGTGCGGGAAGGACGAAGCCTCACCCCCGCGCGCACCTACTACGAAGTAAGAACCGGGCCGCACCTCTTGCATGAACGACATGTCTTCGGCCCACATCACGATATCGTGCTCGATCACGTTCTGCGGACCCAAGACGTCGCGCCCGACCGCACGCACGACGTCGTTGATCTCTTTGTGGTTGACCGTCGGCGGATACGACCAGTTGTAGTGCACCTCGCACTCCACCCGCATCGCCTCCGAAAGCCCGCGCACGATGCGCCTTAGGCGCTCGGGCATGCTCTTGCGAATCTCGGCGTCGAAGCAACGCACCGTTCCCAACAGCTCGGCGCTGTCGGGAATCACGTTGAACGTCGTCCCGGCTTGAAATTTGCCCACCGTGAAGACGGCCGGATCTTTGGGGGCGATCTCGCGGCTCACGATCGTCTGCAGCATCGTGACGAAATGCGCTCCGGCGACCACGGGATCGATCGCGCTCTGCGGCATCGCGCCATGCCCGCCCTTGCCGACGATCGTCAGCTTGAACTCATCGGCCGAGGCGAAGAACGCACCGTCGTGCACGCCGATGCGCCCGACGTCTAAGCCCGAGTACAGATGCAACGCGAAGGTGCGGTCGACGTGCGGGTTTTCGAGGGCTCCGTCTTCGATCATCAGCCGGTTTCCGGCGTAGCCTTCCTCACCCGGCTGAAAGCAGAAGACCAGCGTACCGGCGATCTCCTCGCGGCGCGCGCAGAGCGTCTTGGCGGCGGCGAGTAAGATGCTGACGTGCCCATCGTGGCCGCACGCGTGCATCACCCCTGGGTTTTCCGAGGCATAGGCTGTCTCGTTGAGCTCGGTGATCGGGAGGGCGTCCATGTCGGCCCGCAAGAGACTGACCGGGCCCGGTTTTGCACCGACGAGCGTTGCGAGCAGCCCCGTCTTCCCGACGCCGGTTCGCACCTGATCGAACGGAAGCGTACGCAGTTCGCCCTCGATGAAGGCGGCCGTCTGGTGCTCGACCATCGATAGTTCGGGCCGTTGGTGCAAGTGGCGGCGCACGCGAACCAGGTCGGCGGTCGGGACGGTCTCCAACGCGATCATGTACCTAGCTTCGCGCCGCGCACGGAGCTTCATGCGCCGCCGGGCACGCGGTTTTCCGAGGCTACGGGGAGAAGGGGTCACGACGTGGACGCCTCCGTAGCCCCAGCCGGGGAGAGCACCAGCATGACAAAAGCCGCAGAGACGGCGCCAGCGCCGCAAGCCTCCTGTGGCTTCGAGCGTCAGAACCTCACCGACGAGCAACTGCGCTGGATCCTGCGCAACATGCTCCTCCAGCGCCAGCTCGACAACCGCGGCTTTCAGCTCAATCGCCAAGGGAAGATTCCGTTCGCCCTCGGCAGCGAGGGACACGAAGCGGCGCAGGCCGGCGCCGCTTTGGCGCTGGTCCGCGGCCGGGACGTCCTTGCGCCGTACTATCGCGACCTCGGGCTCGTGCTCGGTTTCGGCTTCACGCCGCTCGATCTGTTTCAGTCGATGTTCGCCCGCGCCGCCGACATCTCGGGCGGCCGCCAATTCCCCAATCATTACAGCCATCGATCGATTGGGCTGCTTTCGATCAGCTCGATCATTGCGGGGCACTGCACGCACGCCGTGGGGGTCGCGTACGCCTTCAAACTGCGCGGCGAGACCGGCCGCGCCGTCCTCTGCAGCATGGGCGAAGGCGCCACCAGTGAAGGCGAGTGGCATGAAGCAGTCAACTTCGCGGCCGTGCATCTGCTGCCGGTCGTCTTCTTCGTGGAGAACAACGAGTACGCGATCTCGACGCCGCAATCGATGCAGATGGCCGTGCGCAACGTCGCCGACAAGGCGGCCGGCTACGGGATTGCCGGCGCCATCTGCGACGGCTTCGATCCGATCGCCACGTACACCGCGGTCAACGACGCCTTGGAGCGTGCGCGCAGTGGCGGCGGCCCGACGCTGGTCGAGGCGAAGGTGTATCGCTTCCTCTCGCATTCGACCGACGACGACGACCGCACGTACCGCACCCGCGAGGAGGTGGAGGCGCACCGCAAATTCGATCCGGTGCCGCGTTTCGAACGCCTCCTGCTCGAGGGCGGCGTGATCTCACAGGCCGAGCTCCAAGCGCTCAAAGCCGACGTCCTGCGCGAGACCAACGAAGCCACCGACGCGGCCGAGGCGCTCCCGGTCCCCGATGCGCGCGAACTCTACACCGACGTCTACGAAGGGCCATACGAACCGTGGCAATAGCCGCCGACTCGCGCGTGATGAACAACGTCGAAGCGGTGCGCCACACGCTTTACGAAGCCCTCAAGAACGATCCGCGCACGCTCATCATGGGCGAAGACGTCGGCGCGCGCGGAAACGTCTTCTTGATCACCAAGGGCTTTCTCGAGGAGTTCGGCCCGCAGCGGATCATCGACACGCCGCTCGCCGAGGCCGGCATCGTCGGCGTTGCGATCGGCATGGCGATGGCGGGGCTGCGGCCGATCGCCGAGATCCAGTTTGCCGACTTCATCTTTCCGGCGTTCAACCAAATCGTCGGCGAGGCGGCGAAGACGCGCTATCGCTCGTGCGGCGACTACACGTGCCCGCTCGTAATTCGCACGCCGTACGGCGGCGGCGTCCACGGCGCGCTCTCGCATTCGATCTCGATCGAAGCGCTGTTCTATCACGTCCCCGGACTGAAGATCGTCGCGCCCTCGACGCCG
>DATJTD010000013.1:0-5550 GCA_035503775.1 Candidatus Acidiferrales bacterium | reverse complement strand
CAACGGCTTTGGCGAGCGATTGACGAGCTTTGTCGGGTTGGCCAGGCTGGCGGCCCCGCCGATCTTGCCGAGTTTGAGCGATGCTGCTCCGATCTCCGTGCAAATGCCCAAGCTGGTGAGGCGATGATGCTCGAGTCCCTGCGAGGCCGGCTACACGCCCCCGGCAGCCTGCCGCTCCGTTGAGAAACCCAGCGTTCGTATGGTTTCGACGACCGGTGTCGGCGCCTCGATGTTGGGACAATGCCCGCAGTCGTCGAGGACGAGCGTCTGTGCGTGGGGATACACCTTGCGCGCGGTGCTGAGGGCACGGAGCGGCGTGTACGCGTCGTAACGCCCCCAGACGAGCAGCGTCGGACCCTTGTATCGTGCGAGCCGCGCGTGAAAGCCGGGCATATCCAAAAAGTCGCGCAAGGCGCCCGAGTACACGCGCAAAAACGCACGGCAGACGCGTGGATCCGACGCCAGGGCATAGGCTCGTTCATACACCTCGGGCGTGATGGCCTCGGGATTCCGAAACGCTTGAAGCAACAGACGGCGCACGAATCGCCGCGACGGGCGTAGCGTGAAGAGCCGTGAGACGGGCTCGCCGGCGAGGATGCGAACGAAAATTTTCGGGGTTCGTATGAAGCCCGCGGGGTCGATCAAGGTCAGCGAGTCGATGTTGCCGGGATACCTTCCGGCGAAATCAGCCGAGATCATCCCACCTAGCGAATGGCCGACGAGATGATAGTGGTCGAGTCCGAGTTCGGCGACGACGGCGCGCATCGTCGCGCTGAAGAATGCCAAGTCGTAGCGGATGTCTGGTTTGTCGGAATCGCCGAAGCCCGGCAAATCGAAGCCGATGACGCGGTGCGTCGTCGCAAGCTGTGCCGCCATCGGGTCCCACGCGCCTTGCGTCCAGTGGCCGAGACCGTGGACGAGCAAGATCGTCGGCGCGTCGCGATCTTGCAGCCCGGTTTGGAAGGCGACGATGCGACCGGCAGGTGCGACTTCGATCTCATGCCGGAGCCACGGAACATGCGGTGTCGGTGCGGGGGCGGCCTTCACGATCTTCGAAGTCCTCAGCATGCGGAGTGTGCTCTTCATTGTTATCGGCATCGTTTCAGTGGTTGCGATCGTCGCACTCGTCGGCGGATACTTCAGCGAGCAAGGACCGATGGCCGTCCCCGAAGGTGGCGGTCCGGCGATGCTGGCCGGTGCGCCCGCGGTTAGCTATCCCGTAAAACGGATCGACGGCGTGATTGATTCCCTCGCCAACTATCGCGGCCGCGTCGTGCTCGTGAACTTGTGGGCGACGTGGTGTACGCCGTGCCGTCAGGAGATGCCGGCGCTCGAGACGCTCTACGAGCGCGAACGGAGTCATGGGCTCGTCGTGCTCGGTGTCGATCAAGGGGAGGCGGCTTCGGTGGCGAGCGCGTTTGCGCGCCGATCCGGCGTGCACTACCCGATCTTGCTCGACGAAGACCAACGCTATGGCCGGGCGTATGCGGCGATTGGGCTGCCGACATCACTCGTCGTCGATCGCAGCGGACATATCGTGCGTGGCGTCGATGGTCCGCTCACGCTTGCGCAGATGCAGGATGCGGTCGAACCCGCGTTGCGATGACGCGATCGATCGCCCTCATGACGGCGCTTGCTCTCGCCGCCGTAGTCGGTGTTCAAGATTTGGCGCCTTCGTGGGCGGGGTTTCATACGTGGCAATACGCCGGGGTCGTCGTGATCTTGATGATCGTCGTCGGAAGCTATACCGGTTCGGCGAGTAAAGGGAGAGACGGCGAGCTCGGGTATCGCCTGTTGCTGGTGACCGGCGGCGCGTTGCTCATCGGTCTGGCTGGTCTTGCCTCGGGACTGTTGGGTGCCGATACGGTAACGATCTCGCGTGCACCGGGAACGGTTGTTCCGTTGCCCGACCTTAGAGCCGCCGCATTTTTTCCCAACGCGGATGCGCAGAGCATCACGCAAGGTGATGCGACGATTCTGCTCCGGCATCGAGATGGCTCGAGTGTCGCGGTGCCGGGTCACGGGCGCATCTTCTCCGGGTCGTATGCGGTGGAAGCCCGCCCACACGTTGCGGCGTTTATCGAGGCGCGCGATGCGCACGGCGACCATCTCACGGTCACGCAGCCGACGGGCGCTGCCTTTCTCTCGCCGGTCCTGCTCTTTCCAACGACGGTGCAGATCGAAGGCCAGAGCTTACCGGCCGACACCTTCGCCACGCCGGCGATCGGACGGAAGATTCAGGCGATGTATTTCTCGCCGGCAGCGGCCGCGTCGACGCGCGTTCATCAGATGGTGGGCGACCGTCCGGCGATCTTGTTTGCCGTCGACGATGAGTCGGGGCATCTCGTCTCGGGCGGCCTGGGTTTGGCCGCTGATGGGTCGGAGACATTGGTGGGTGGCGTCCGTGTACGGCCTTCCATCGGGTCCTACCCGGCGTTGGTCGTGAGCTCCGTTCCGGCGCCGCCGGCGTTGCTTGTGGGGGTCGCGGCGATGGGTTGCGGGCTGCTTTGGGCGTTCGCGTGGCCGGTGCGCCGGACGCGGATGCTCTCGGGTTTGCAGCCGGTCGATCCGGCCGGTACGCAGCCGGGGTAGTTGGCCGAGGGGCTTTATGAGAAACGGATCGATTGGTAACTCACCGGCGTTGTGTAACATTGGCCCTCTCAGCGACGCAACGCCGCTTGGCAATCGGCCCCACCGGGAGTCCAACCATTAAGAGTTCTTAACAGGAGCTAACTTAGGACTTTCGGCCAGCTAAGCGGGCAGGCGGGCTCAACTGGGTAAGGGAAACCAGCCGACATACCTTCTATGGTAGTTTGCCGGGGGCAGATGTGATTCGAGGACTAGTCGCGGTTGTCCGCGCCGAATCAGTAAAGCCTTTCGAGCCCATCGTTCGCGCGCGATTGATGGATCGGCTCAGTGATGCCACGGCTCATCGCATCGCCGTTATCGTCGCTCCGGCCGGCTTTGGGAAGTCGGTCGCCGTTCGGCACTTTCTCGAGCGTGGGCAGATCAAGCACGTCCGGTACGCCGTTCGTCGCGAGCACGCAACGCTGCTCGGGTTTGCCCGCGGTTTTGCCGAGGCAATCGAGCCCGTCGCTCCCAAGGCGGTCAAGAGTATCGCCGCGGTTTACGAGCGGGCGATCAAGACCGAGACGCCTGCACAAGAGCTGGCCGCCTGGGCGTTTGCCCACATCAAGGATTTCGACGGCACGATCGTCATCGACGACTTTCACGAAGCCAAGGATTCCAACTGCTCGAAGTTTCTGGCCGACCTCGTCGACCGGTCTAAGGAATCGACGCGCTGGCTGATCGCGACGCGCGAGACATTGGAACTTCCGGTTGCCAGTTGGCTCGCTTACGGGCACATGGACCTTCCGATCGACGAAGTCGACCTGAAGATCACCGCCGACGAAGCCGCCGAACTCTCGAGATTCGTCGGCATCGCGATGCGCCAGGACGACATTACGGAGCTTGTCTCGCTGACCGACGGGTGGCCGGTGGCGTTCGCGTTCGCTCTGCGCGCCTCGACGCGGACGGCCGACTTCAAGCGTGTCGCATCAGGGACACGCGAGATGGTGTATGCCTATCTTGCCGAGCAGATTCTCCAGAAGTTGCGCGAGGACGAAAGATCGTTCTTGTTCGATACCTGCGTCTTTCCGATCGTTGATGTCGCGCTGCTTGCAGAACATGGTTGGCAAGACGCCCGGGCGATGGTGAATGAACTCCGCCGCCATACCGCGTTCATCAGTGTTGAAAGCGACGATACTTACCGGTACCACGAACTTTTCCGTCAGTTCCTCCAGCGCGAGTTACAACACTCCGGAGCCGGCGAGCTCAAGAAGCGTCAAGCAGCAGCCGCAGCCGTCTATGAACAAGAGCGTCGGTTTCCCGAGGCGCTCACGTTGTACATTCGCGCGGAGGAACACGCTCGCATCGCCGCGATCCTCGTCGAAGCCGGATTCAGTCTGCTCGAAGTTGGTCGACTCGACTTGGTTGAGGCGGCTCTGGCCGCCTTGCCGGAGCTTTTGCGTCGCGAAACTCCGACCTTGCTGGCGCTACGTGCGGCCTTGGAATCTGCGGCGGGACGATTCGATCGAGCCGACGCTTGTCATGAAGCCGCGCTCCGCCTGACGGATGAACCTTCGCTTCGCGGTGAGATATTGCAACGTTACGCATTTGATTTGAGCCAACGCTTAGAATACAGCAAGGCGACGAAATTACTCGAAGAATGCGACGTTGGGAGCATGAAGAACCCAAAGGTCCAGGCTCGTGTTCTCGGTCTCCTTGCAGCTCACTACAGTCGAATACCCGAGAAGGGTAACGAAGCGATTGCACTCCTCGATCGAGCGCTTGCGCTAACTGCCACCATCGACGATGAGGCGCTACGTGGCGAGACGCTCCAAAAGGCAAACTACGTTGCGGTGAAGCGCGGCGAATACGATCGTGCGGAGGCTTACACCGCTTCGATTATCGAACTTTGTGAGCGAAACGGTCTTGATGGATTGGCCGCTCGCGCCTCAACTAACGCATATATGATTGCTTGGGACCGCGGTGATGTTGTTCGTTCCCTGTGGATATTGCAGCAAATCGGTATGTACGCAGAGCGTGCCGGCGACCGCGGTTTAGTGTTTTTTGCGCTTACCGGCGCGTATGAAATTGAGGCAACGCGCGGTGATAGCGAGCGCTTGCTCGAATTAGACCGCAAAATCGGCGGCTTTGACGTACGGGCATTTTCGGATGCCGGCAATAGTCTCTTGCCTAGCATTGCGCTGCAAGCCGCGTGGAATGCTGACTTCAGCGGTGCACTGCAAATACTAAATGGCACTGCAGAGACGCGTTCGGCCCCCGATCGCCGGGCGATGCGGTGGGCGGAGATAGCGGTCTATGCTGTTGCCGCAGCTGATCGCGCGGTAGCAGAGGACGCGATTCGCCGCGGGCTGGCCGAATTACAAACTCTAGAAGATTCAGAGCAAACCTCCGCCGTTTACGCACACATGGCGCGAGCTTGGCTTGCCTTGGCGCAGCTTCTTATCGGGCGCGTGCCTTCAGCAAATAAGCTACTCCAGCAGCTCGAACGCGAAAAATTTAAGGCTCCAGCATCGATAACAGCCCTTACGAATGCGGTGCGAGCGCTGTACGTGCATCTGGAAACCGGAGCCGGCCATGTGGAGATGACGGATGCTCTTGAACGGCTCCGCCGCACGCATATGGGCGGATACGCACGCCTGTTCGAGCTTCTGCCGCTTCCGGAGCAAACCGCAACCTCAGCATTCGGCGCGCTGACCAAGACCGAACTGATCGTCTTAAAAGCGATGGCCCACGGGGAGAGCAGCCGGAGTATTGGTGAGGGACTCAAGCGCAGCGCCCTAACGATCGATACCCATGTTAAGGCCATCGTCAAAAAGCTAGGGTGCAAGGGTAGACGCGAGGCCGTCTCCCTTGCCCGGCAGCACGGTATCATCTAGGAAAGCTCTACCCGGAACCCTACCTAAAACGCCGGGAGAGACGCACGGACGCGCCATGGCTAGACTGAGTTCACAGGATGCTCCA
>DATJTD010000012.1:0-16268 GCA_035503775.1 Candidatus Acidiferrales bacterium | reverse complement strand
CGCCCTTCGACAAGCTCAGGGTGACAGAGGGCTCAGGGTGACAGGGGGTGGCGCCCTTCGACAAGCTCAGGGTGACAGGGGGATCGCCCTTCGACGAGCTCAGGGTGACAGAGCGGTGCGCCCTTCGACAAGCTCAGGGTGACAGAGGGGGGTCGCCCTTCGACGAACTCAGGGTGACAGAGGGCTCAGGGCGACAGGGGGGTGCGCCCTTCGACAAGCTCAGGGGGGCTCAGGGTGACAGGGGGATGGGTGATCCGCTGGCGGACGCACTCGCACTCGGCGATGAGCTCGGTGATGAGCTCGGTGATGAGCTTGGTGATGAACTCGGTGATGAGCTTGGCGACGAACTTGGTGATGAGCTTGGCGACGAGCTTGGTGAGGTGCTGGCCGATGGCAGTTCGTCACCGTAGAGCACCAGCAGCCACACTTCGTCTTTCTTGACTTGCAGCGGCGGCGAGTCGATCTCGAAGCTCAAGGTCGTTCCATCGAGTTTCGATTTCGCGTAGGAGCCCATGAACGTGTCGGTGACCTTGCGCTTCTTTTCGCCTTCGCGATAGAGTTGCACCGCGAAGCCGCGTCCGCCGATCTGCTCTTTGGGCAGCGTGAAGTCGGCCGCGATCTTTCCCGCGAGCGTGACGTCGGCGTCGGTGGAGAGACGTAGCGCGACCAGCGCGATCGTTGCGACCGCTTTCGGATCGGGATTGTTCATCTTGGGCGCGTCTTTCGGCAAACCCGCGATGCGCAGCGTCACGTGCGGCCCATTGTCGCTCGGCGTCGGGCGCGGTGACGCGCTCGGCGACCCGGAACCGCTCGGCGTCGGTGACGGCATCGGGGTGGGCGTCGGCGTCGGAGTCGGCGACGCGGATCCTGACGGTGACGGGGACGGCGATCCCGACGGTGACGGTGTCACAAGCGTAAACTGCAGCGTGCACGAGAAGCCCTGATCCTGCGGACACTTCACGCCTTTCGCCGCTTCGGCGAGCGCATACGTTACTTCGGTTCCGGGCGGCGTTGTCGCTTCGCTCGACGGTCGTGGCGCCGGCGTCTGCGGCAGCTGATTGACTCCGGGCGACGCAACCGGCGGATTGACGCCGCCGGGCGCTTCCGTGCCGCCGCTACCGAAACTTCCCTGACACGCGGCGAGCGCGAGAAGTAGGAAAAGAGTGGATGCGTGCTTCGACAGGCTCAGCACAGGGCGCCCTTCGACAAGCTCAGGGTGACAGGGGGGCTCAGGGTGACAGGGGAGTCGCCCTTCGACAGGCTCAGGGTGACAGGGGGGAAAGTGGTTCATGCGCGGTCGGCGACCTTTCGCTTCAATTCTTCGGCGAATTCGCTCACCGAGACGGTGCGCTTCTCCGAGGTCGAAGCACCAACGCTGTCACCCTGAGCGTCTCTGTCACCCTGAGCTTGTCGAAGGGCGGTCGAAGCAACTTGTGCTGAGCCTGTCGAAGCACGTTCGTTCACGTTGACCGTATTATCGGCAGCTTCTTGTTTGCCCACAACCAAAATGTACGGCACTTTTTGTGTCTTCCAATGACGAATCTTGTATCCGAGTTTCTCATTGCTTTCGTCGACGGTCACGCGAAAGCCCATGCCCTCGAGCTGCGCGGCAACTTCGCGGGCGTATCCAACCTGATTCTCAGAAATCGGCGCTAGCACCGCTTGGACGGGCGCAAGCCAAGCTGGGAATGCGCCGGCGTAGTGCTCGATCAAGATGCCGAAGAATCGTTCGAGCGATCCGGCGAGCGCCCGATGGATCATAACCGGCCGGTGATCGACGCCATCGCTTCCGCGGTACTTCAGTTCGAAGCGCTGCGGCAAGACGAAGTCGACCTGCACGGTGCCGAGTTGCCATTTGCGGCCGATTGCATCGCGCACGTTGATGTCGAGCTTGGGGCCGTAGAACGCGCCGCCGCCCTCGTCGAGTTGGTACGGCAGCTCGTAGCGCTCGAGCGCGCGCCGGATCGCTTCCTCGGCGAGGGCGTCGGTATCGGTGCGCAACTGCTCTTCGCGCGTCGAGAGAAAATACTCGAAGTCGGTGAAGCCGAAGGCTTTCATCAACCGTCGCGCCTCGTCGAGCGTCTGCTCGAACTCGCCTTGGAGCTGGTCGGGCGTGCAGAAGAGATGCGCGTCGTCCTGGGTGAAGCCACGCACGCGCGTGAGTCCGTGCAGCACGCCCGAGCGTTCGAAGCGATAGACCGTGCCGAACTCCGCATACCGAATCGGTAGTTCGCGATAGCTGTGCGGCTGTGCGCGATAGATCAGAATATGACCGGGGCAATTCATCGGCTTGAGACGGAAGCGCTGCTCCTCGACCTCGAGCGCGCCGAACATGCTCTGCGAGTAATTTTCGAGATGGCCGGAGATCTCGTAGAGCTTCTCGCTCACGACGTGCGGCGTGACGACGGGCTGATAACCGCGCTCGCGCAAGCCGGTGCGGATGAACTCCTCGATGATCCCGCGCACGATCGCGCCCTTGGGATGCCAGAAGACCAGCCCGCCCCCGGCGTCTTCTTCAATAGAAAAGAGATCGAGCTCAATCCCCAGCTTACGATGATCGCGCTTTTGCGCTTCCTCGATCTGCGTGAGATAGGCGTCGAGCTCGGCTTTCGTGTGCCAGGCGGTGCCGTAGATGCGCTGCAGCATCGGGTTGTGCTCGTCGCCGCGCCAGTAGGCGCCGGCGACGCTGGTCAACTTTAGGCCGCCGATCTCGCCGGTGCGATGCGCGTGGCCGCCGCGGCAGAGATCGGTGAAGGCGCCGATCGTGTAGAGCGTGATCGGCTCGCCTTCGGGGATCTCGCGTGCCAACTCGACCTTGTAGGGATTCCCGGCAAAGCGCTCGATGGCTTGCTCGCGCGTGACGGTCTGTCCGGTCATCTCGTAATCGGCGTCGACGATGGCTTGCATGCGCGACTCGAGGCGCGCGAGATCGTCGGGCGTGAACGGCTCGCTGCGGTCGAAATCGTAGTAGAAGCCGTTCTCGATGGCCGGGCCGATGGTGGGTTTGGCCTCGGGGAAGAGCTCCTGGACCGCGTAGGCGAGCACGTGCGCCGCCGTGTGGCGCAAGGCAGGCAAAGGCGTCCCGTTCGCGTGGGGTGCGGGCATACCGGGGGCCGATTCGTCACAGTCCGGGAGCGGCCTTGCCTGAAAAGTAGCTTAAGGCGCTGATAAGGCGGCTTTAAGGCCACTTTAGTTTGTGCGCTTCACCATACTGAGTGTCGGAGCGGTGATTTGCCGCTCATTTTACTCCCGCGTGCTTTGAGGAGCTTTTCTACATGCGTAAGACTATGGCGCTGGCACTCGCGGCGCTACTGCTCGTGTCCGTGGGTGGACGCGCGCTCGCAGCGACCGATCTGCTGGAGACCGGCTCGACGCTGCTTTATCCGCTGATGAATCTGTGGGTTGCCGCCTATCAGGGCGACCACAAAGACGTCCAGATCACGACGCAGGGAACCGGTAGCGGTACCGGCATCTCGCAGGCGATCTCGGGCGTGGCGCAGATTGGGGCGTCGGACGCGTACATGGGCGACGCGCAGATGGCGAACAGCCCGATGCTGAACATTCCGCTCGCGATCTCGGCACAACAGATCAACTACAACGTCCCCGGACTGAACAACGTCCATCTCAATCTCTCGGGCCCGGTGCTGGCCGGCATCTATAGCGGAGAGATTCAGTACTGGGACGATGCGAAGATCAAAGAGATCAACAAGCAATATGCGAGCAAGCTTACGCACAATCAGATCGTGCCGATCCATCGTGCCGACGGGTCGGGCGATACGTTCATCTTCACGCAGTACCTGACGTTCTCGACGCCGTCGTGGAAGAGTGGCCCGGGCTACGGCACGACGGTCAGCTGGCCGTCGGTCTCGACCGCCGTCGGTGCGACCGGAAACCCCGGCATGGTGCAGACCTGCCAGAACACCCCGTACTCGATCGCCTACGTCGGCGTGAGCTTCCTCAATCAGACGAACAAAGCCGGACTCGGCTACGCGGCGCTGGAAAACCGCGCCGGTAAATTCGTCCTGCCGACGGCAGAGACGATCGGTTCGGCTGCACGCGCGCTCGACGCGAAGACGCCGGCCGACGAGCGGATCTCGCTGATCTTCGCACCGGGCGCAAGTTCGTATCCGATCATCAACTACGAATACGCAATCGTCAATCCGAAACAAGGTGACGGCACGAAGGCCGCCGAGCTCAAGAAGTTCCTCGATTGGGCGCTGAGCGACGGTCAAAGCGGGAGATTCCTCGACGCGGTGCACTTCCTGCCGTTGCCGGAGTCGATCGCTGCAAAGAGCAAGGCTCAGATAGCAAAGATCCAATAGTGGGGCTTCCATGGCCGCAATCAACGTACCGCTGAGGGGCGCCACACGCGTAGCGCCCCCCAGCACCTTACAACGCATCGGCGCGCAAGCCGTATTG
The DNA here is from genome assembly GCA_035503775.1 of Candidatus Acidiferrales bacterium. Classification (GTDB taxonomy): domain Bacteria; phylum Vulcanimicrobiota; class Vulcanimicrobiia; order Vulcanimicrobiales; family Vulcanimicrobiaceae; genus DATJTD01. The sequence continues at coordinate 11,849 of DATJTD010000012.1, read as the reverse complement.
CGTGGCCTCACGGGGCTTGCCGCGCTGGCAAGCTTCATGATCATTTTCGTGATGCTGTTCTTCCTGATCGTCTACGCGTGGCCGGCGATTCGATTCAACGGCATCCAATTTTTCACCAGTCCGATCTGGAACATCGGCAACCAGTACGGCAGCGGCACGATCGTGCGCAACGGGTACGTCGGCGAGCCGGGCGCCGCGTTCGGCGCGCTGGTGTTCATCTACGGCTCGGCCGTGACGGCACTTCTCACGATGGTCGTGGCGGTGCCGCTCTCGCTGATGGTCGCGCTCTCGCTCGTCTATCGCGTGCCGCGCATGATTCGCCCGCTGGCTAACGCCCTCGTCGAACTGATGGCGGGCGTGCCGTCGGTCGTGTACGGCCTGTGGGGCATGGTCGTGTTGGTGCCGTGGATCGGGCAGAAGCTCGCGCCGTGGGTCACGGCGCACCTGGGATTCGTTCCGTTCCTCGGTGGCGCATCGGGCAGCGGCAACGGCCTCGCCGCGTCGGTCTTCATCCTCTCATTGATGGTGATTCCGATCATGGTCGCGACCACGCGCGACGTAATCCTCGCGCAATCGAACACGTACTTCGAAGCCAGCATGGCACTCGGCAGCACGAGCTGGCAGGCGATGGTCCGCGCGGTGCTGCCGAGCGTGCGCAAAGGCATCATCGCGTCGGTGCTGCTTGCGTTCGGCCGCGCGCTCGGCGAGACGATGGCGGTGCTGATGGTCTGCGGCGCGGCGATCAATTCGTTCCCGGAGAACGTGTTCTCGCCGATCAATACGATCGCGGCGGTGATCGTCTCGCAACTCGAATCCGCATTGACCGACGCGTCGGGCATGGCGCAGCGTTCGCTTGCGGAGCTGGCGTGCGTGCTGTTCATCATCACGCTGATCGTCAACATCGTTGCGCGCGGCATCATGCGCGGTGCGGATCGCGCGGAGGGCCGCTAGCGTTATGGCGAAAGCCTTGACCGGCACGTCGCCCAAGACGTATATCAGCCACACGTGGTGGGCGCTCTCCGTCGCGTGCCTGGTCGCGGTGGTCGGCGTCTTGTTTTTCATCTTTGCGTTCGTGATCGCGCGCGGCGTGCCGGCGCTCAAACCGGAGATCTTCTTCACGCCGACGCACGGCATCGCGGGCGGTCTTTCGAACGCGATCGCCGGCACGTTCTTGCTCGTTTTCACCGGGCTCGTGATCGTGATCCTCGTCGGCTTGGGGACGGCGATCTGGACGGTTGAATTCGCCGCGCCGTGGGCGCAGCGCGTCATTCGTTTCATGGTCGACGTGCTGGTCGGTATTCCGTCGATCGTGGTCGGCTATTTTCTCTACGTGGCGCTGGTGGAGATCGCGGGATGGGGATTCTCGCTCATCGCCGGCGCGCTGGCGCTGGCGATCTTCATGCTGCCCTACGTGGTGCGCGCCGCCGACGTTGCGCTGACCAACGTGCCGGGGGCGCTCAAAGAAGGCGCGGTGGCGCTGGGCGCGCGGCCTGCGATGGTCATCTCGTCGATCAATCTGCCCTACGCGCTGCCGGGCATTCTCACCGGCGTGCTGGTCGCGACCGGTATCGGTCTAGGGGAGACGGCGCCGCTGATCTATACCGCCGGCTGGTCGAACTATCTGCCGCAGGTCGCGCTTACGCACTCACCGGTCGGCTACCTGACCTACGTGGTGTGGACCTACATCAGCCAGCCGTTCGAAGCGTCGCACCAGCTCGCGTACGCTGCGGCGGCGTTGTTGATGATCTTCGTCTTTCTGACGAACCTTCTCGCCCGCAGCTTCGTCGAATACAAACTCGGCAAGTCACAAGCGCGGTAAGCGCGGCGCACCGGGGTGGCCGGGTACAACTCCAAGGTGACTACGGAACCACCCCGGGAGGCCGGAGCCGAGCCGTTTGCGCAGCGCGCGCGGGCGGGCATCGACGCGCTCTTGACCCTGTACGACGGCCGGACGGGGCTGTGGCAGCGTTCGGGCTGGTGGAATGCCGCCAACGCACTGCGCTGCATCGTCGACTACATGACCCGCACCGGCGATCGCCGCTACGCGGAGATCATTGCAACGACGTTTGCGAAAAACCGGCGCGGCGGGTTTCTCAACGAGTTTTACGACGACGAAGGCTGGTGGGGCCTCACCTGGATCGCAGCCTATCGGCTGACGCGTGAGCGCGCGTATCTGCAAGCGGCTCAAGTGCTCTTCGATGACATGTGCGGCGGATGGGACGCCGTTTGCCGGGGCGGCCTTTGGTGGAACAAGCAGCGTCGCTACAAGAACGCGATCACCAACGAGTTGTTCTTGGCGCTGGCCGGGCGGCTGCATCAAGAGGCCGGCGATCCACGATATTTCGAGTGGGCGCAGCGCGCGTGGCGCTGGTTTTCGTGGAGCGGCCTGATCAACGCGGGGCAACTGATCAACGACGGTCTGACGGAAAATTGCGTCAACAACGGCGGGGTGACGTGGACCTACAATCAAGGCGTGATCCTGGGAGCGCTGGTAACGCTGCACGAGATTGCCGGTGACGATGCGCTCCTACGCCGGGCTTGTGCGATCGCCGATGCGGCGATTGCAACGTTGAGCGACGCGAACGGGATCCTGCGCGAACCCAACGAACCGGACCTCGGCAACGACGGGCCGCAATTCAAGGGCATCTTTGCCACGAACCTCTATGCGCTGGGGCTCGCCGTCTCCGAACCGCGCTATGGCGATTTTCTGCGGAGTAACGCGGAATCGATTTGGACGCGCAACCGAAACGCCCAAAACTTCTTCGGCGTGCAGTGGGCCGGGCCGTTCGACCACGCCGATGCGGCGCGTCAAAGCGCCGCGGTGGATGGTCTCAATGCGGCATGCTAGAAATCGAGGACGATGTCGAAGGTAGTCTATATCATCAACACGTCGCTCGACGGGTACGTGAACGACGAAACCGGCGCTTTCGATTGGGTCAATCCCGATCAAGTGCATGGATTCATCACCGAACTGGTGCGTCCGATGAGAACGTATCTCTATGGCCGGCGGCTCTATGAAACGATGACCTACTGGGACGCGCCGGCGCTCGAGGAGTACCAGCCCGAACACCGCGAGTTCGCGCGCGTCTGGCAGAGTGCCGAGAAGATCGTCTTTTCGCGCACGCTGACCGGCGCGACGACCCGCAACACGCGTCTCGAGCGGAACTTCGACGTCGCGACAATTCGGAAGCTCAAGCGGGACTCGGCGTGCGACATCAACATCGGCGGCGCCGAGCTTGCGGGGCTTGCGCTCGAAGCCGATCTCGTCGACGAATGTCACCTCTTCTTGCATCCGGTGATCGTCGGCGGCGGACAGCCGGCGCTCCCCGCCGGCTTGCGCCGGAATCTCGAACTCCTCGAGACCCGTTCCTTCAGCACCGGAGTCGTACACGTACACTATAGCGTCTCGGTATAAGATTCAACGGTCGTCGCGACTCTCGAACGGCGTTGGCCGGCGGCAAACGAATCGCGTTTTGATGGCAGATTGCGTCGCCTTTTGCGCGACCGCCACGGCAGCGTTTCGAGCCACGAGAAGTCTGCGGAAGCGAACCTCTCGTCAGACGGTTTCGAAGTCGCTATATATTGCGCGTAGCGCGAGCTTCTCGGCCTCGCCGGCGAAGGTCGCGTCTATCGCGCCGTGGTTGATCGCCCAGATCTCGTCCCAGGTGAAGCCTTGCTCGGCGAGGGTTTCGTATTCGCGCGTCAGCGTCGTCTCGAACATCGCGGGGTCATCGGAGTTCACAGTACACCACACGCCGGAATCGAACAGCCATCGGATTGGGTGCGGTCGATCGGCTGCAACGACGCCTAGCCGGTAATTGCTCCGTGGGCAAATTTCCAACGGAATACGCTCGTCGCGCAGGCGCTCGACGAGCGCCGGGTCCTCGAGGCTGCGTATCCCATGTCCGATTCGTTCCACCCGCAACCGATTCAACGCGCCGCGAACGCTTGCCGGGCCGAACGTTTCGCCGGCGTGAGCGACCACGTGTAATCCGCGCTCGCGAGCGCGCCGAAACGTATCCGCGAACAGCCTTGGCGGATATCCGTCCTCTATACCGCCGAGCCCGAGACCTACGAAGATGCCTCGCTGACGACCTTCCAAGGCGATCTCCAGCACCTCTCCCTGCGTGCTCGCGCGTGACCGCGAGATGCCGGCAATAAAGCGAACCATCACGCCGTGATCGCGAGCGACCGAGGAGGCTCCACGCTCGAGGGCATCTAGGAATTCGCCGCTGTCCATGTTCTCGGGAAGCAGTGAGCAGGCGACGAACGCTTCGGTGTACAGCACGTTGAGCGAAGCCTGCTGCGCTCCGAAACGTTGGACCATGAGCTCATAGTCGGCCGGCGATCGCAAGCAGAGCGTCGATTGCAGATATACCGCTGTAAAGTGCGTAAGGTCGGTAAAGGCGAAGAACTTCTGCCACTGCGGAAGGTCCTGTGTCTCGAGCGACACGTTATTGCGCCTCGCGATCTCGAAGTACGTGTCGGCCGAGGTTGCGCCTTCGAGATGGACGTGAAGCTCGACTTTTGGCATCCGGGCGATTCGCGCTCGAAGATCTGGCTCGACGGCGTCAACTGCATCGGCGGGGTTCGAAATGGACGAATCGAATGCCATGAGGGTGACTTTCCGCGCCTCAACGCTTTTACCCGTGGTGCGGCCCGCAGCCGTCAGTGCGCTTAGTCGTTCTTAGCGATACCCATCTCCGGCATGATTTTGCCGTGCCGGACGGGGATGTGCTAATTCATTGCGGAGACGCAACGACAAGCGGAAGTGCCGAGCAGCTGAAGCGTTTTGGTTCCTGGGTATCGTCACTGCCACACCGACACAAGATCGTCATTGCCGGCAATCACGACTTCGCGCTGTCGCGCTTTCCGTTTCTGGCAAAGCGGTATCTTCGTGGCACCACATATTTGTGCGATTCGCAAACAACACTCGGCGGAATTTCGTTCTACGGAAGCCCCTGGCAGCCCGAATTTAACAACTGGGCTTTCAATCTGCCGCGCGGTCCGGCGCTCGCGCGAAAATGGGAGATGATCCCGAGCGGAACCGACGTTCTGATTACGCATGGTCCGCCGTTTGGTATTCTTGATGTCTCGTTGAGCGGTGAACACGTAGGTTGCGAGGATCTATCGAGGCGTATCCGAGCCGTTCGCCCGCGAGTCCATGTATTTGGACACATTCACGAGTGCCACGGCGCGGAGGTTATCGACGGAACGCTGTATGTCAACGCGTCGATTTGCGACGACGGCAACCGGGTTCGGTACGCCCCCTACGTCATCGATATCGACGGCTCGAGGGTCGGTTTCGGATGACCGAGGTTCACATTTCATGCCTGGCGAGCGTACGGCTGCTTTCCCAAGTGCGCGATTTGGCGAATGCGGGCTAAACATCCACAAGGAAACACCAAGCTGCTTGCCCAACGCGCGTCGCACCAGAGGCCTAGCGGCTGCTGACCAGGTTTATTACTCACCGGGCGGAGGATAAGACCTTGCAGGATCCACGACTTTTTAGGCGGGCCCAGTTTCTCATTGCCGGAACGGCACTTAGCATTAGTGCCTGCGCGGGTGGCGCGAAGTCGCTACTCCCCGGGTCGACAAGCGGCGCTTCGTTGTCAAGCCGCGGAAAAAATGCCCCGCGCGACGCTACCGCGACGCCGACGCCGACGGCCGAGTCCGATGGCATCTCGATCATTTATGGTAATGGAGAGTCAAGCGTCGTTTGCAACGGGCAAACGATCTTCGAGAATACCTTTGCCAACAATGTCGTAACCATGGAATCGCTGGGTGGAAGCGAAAGCTTCTTCCCGGCGGAAACGTATTCATTCACCGTCACAGGGACTGCAATGGCAACGCCGACGCCAACTCCGACGCCCGTTCCGACTGTAAAGCCGACGGTGGATCCCACCATCAAGCCTTGCGACGAGGAGGCCGGCCGCGACATCTCTTGTCCCTTAGATGCCGCTCCGAAACTTCAAAGTTCGAGCGAATCGGGCGTGTGGCAAATGATCGGCCGGACAAACAATGGTCGTGGCATGCGTTTCCAAGGTCCCAACGGCACCCTTGCGATCAGCCCAAGGAGAGATCGCACGGGAATCGCAGCGCTGTTTATCGGTGCCGGCGGAGCGGCGTTCCGACTGAAGTTGAACACAAAAGGCGGAATCTCGACGACCTTGTTCGGCGTACCTCATCTCAAGAAACCGCTGACCGTCAGCGCAAAACTGGGCCGGTTTCAAACCAACTCGCGCGGATCGCAGACCATCACGCTCGGGCCCGGCAAGAAGTCCAAGGGGGTTCGGCACGTTGGCGCCTTGCATGCAAACAAGGCGGTTGAGGGAGGCGTTGTTCGCAAGGCGGCGGAGGGCTCGGGTTACCGAGCGGCGGCCACGCAGACCTCGGTGGCCTCGGCGGTGTCGGTCACGTCGGTCAGTTCCGCGACTTCCTCACCTAATCCGTGTCCGTCGGTCGAAAACGGGCTGAAGGTAATTGGATGCGTCACTGCACACGCATCGCAAGGCTCGGTCGCCTCCACGCCAACTCCGCCGCCGACGGCAGCGCCAACGCCGGTCCCTGCCCCCACAGCGACGCCTAACTTCGATCAGTGCGTATTGACTGCGCTGACCGGGAGCGGTCTTTGGGCGTTTATCTCAAAGGCCATCGGCACAGAGGTGTCAATTCAGGAGTTCGTAGCCGGCCTCGGCGTGGGCGACCTCATTCCGGTCGTCGATATACCGGTTGCGGTGTTACAGCTCGGTGCGGAGATCGTAGCCGTGTGTTACGGCATCGTATCTCTTCTGACCGCCGGCGATTTGATCGAGGCATTCATCCAGCAATTGGAACAATGCCTTGGCGTCCCGGTCACTCCGTTTAATCTCTAGAAGTGAGCTCTCGAGTCTTCGTCCTCGGCTCGCCGCGCAGCGGAACGACGCTCGTGGGAAACTTCATAGGATCGCATCCCGAATGTTTCGATTTAGGCGAATATTTCGGGTTCTACTTAGGTTGGTGGCACGCGCCGCAGATTATGCGTCGCGTGCCGTCACCTGTTAAAGACGGATTTCTTCGAAGTCTCGGGCAGCATGCGCTTGAACACGCCGACGCCCTGCGTGACGAGGCCGGCGCGCGCTTCTGGTGTGATCAGACGCCGTGGAACCTACGGGTAGCCGAAAAGATCGTGGAGAGCGTCCCCGATGCGCTCTTCGTGTTAATGCTTCGCAATTATCGCGGCGTCGTGATGAGCTTGCGGCAGTCATTCGCAGATGGATATGGCTGGGCCGGGCATCGTATCGATGAAAGCGCTCGCTTGTGGGCGGATTCATACGCCGAGGCGAAGCACCTTCCACCGGAGAGAACGATTGCCGTGTCGTATGATCGGCTTTGCGTTTCGCCACAGGAGACCATCGCCGAGCTCGAACGAGACCTCTCAAATCGATTGGGCGTAGACGCGGAGATGTTCCAGCGAAGCGCGCTTGCGACCAGATATGCCCGGTCGAGCTTCTCAAGAAACGACCGGACGATCGCCAAGGTAACAAAGGGACAAGTCGAATTTACACCTGTTCCCGCGTATGATTTTGCGGGCTGGGGGGATGGTATGGAGGCGGCCTGCTTTCAGTACGTTGAAAAGCTGGAGCGCGAGCTCAACCACCGCTTTGGCGATCTCTACAAGCCTGCGTTACCGTCCTCATCGTCGGGTTCGCTTGCGACGAGGTCCGGCGAATAGGCCACCGTGAGCGTTGTTTTCGCGGCGCGATTGTGACCGCACACGACGAATCGATATTCGCCGAATTCCTCAAAGATGAATCCGATGAGATCGTTCATCTGCACCTGTCTCGAAAAATACGGCTTCAGAGCTGGTAGGCGAACACTGTATGAATCGCCGCTCGGGACCGTAACTCGAAGCTGTGGCTTCAGATCGGTAGGCTCTCCTTCCCAAAACGCTGCTAGAAAGAGCGGTGTGGATTCGGTGACAGCAAGGGGCAATGACTGGACCTCGATTCTATCGAAGTCGTCGGCAAGGGTGAGGGAGTCTCCGCTCAGTGACCAGCGCGTACAGAACGCCAGCCGCGTCGGCGCAGCGACGACGAGTGTGCTCGAATCGTCGGCGGAGTATTCTTCAATGACGTCGTCAAACAATGAAGCGACCTCTCGGTAAAAATTTCGATGTGGGTTGATTCCGAAAAGGGGCGAGCCTTCGTTCCCGATGATTTGAGCGTCGATGCGCTTCGTCACCTGCCAGATACAGAATTTCCGGAGTTCTTCGAGAAGCTGGAACAATTGAAAGCTGTACTCGAAGGGCACGAAAATTTAAGCATATTCTATCAGGCGCTCTTCCAACGGGAGGCGCAGACCTTTTCGCCGCGTCTCTCGGGAAGTAAGGTCGGGAGCCTTGCTTACGTTAATCGGCCATTCATCCCGTTCCAGATCTTTGATTGTGTCGAGGCGTTGCATTTTGCGCAAGCCGCGCAATTCGCATGGGAGACGCGGCGCAAGCCGTATTCAATGCGTTTTCTCAAGGAGGTACATGCGCGATTGCTACCGTTGCATCGGCACGCAGGAACGTTTCGCAGAACCGCGCTGTGGATCGGCCAGCGCGAATCAGTAACTCCCGACGGCGCCGTGATCGTCGTCACTCCGCCCGAGTACATTGAATCCTGCTTGACTGCTCTCGCGGCGTTTGGTGATACTGTCCCCGCATCGCACCGCATCGCCGCCTGCGCGATGATCCATTTTCAGTTGGTCGCGATTCACCCGTTCGTCGACGGAAACGGTCGCCTGGCGCGCGCCGCCTTACCCGCCTTGTTACGGCACTACGGGCTGGTCGATGCACCATTGCTCTTCATAAGCCGAACCTTGCTCGACCGCCGCTGGTCCTATGATTCGCGCATCGAGTCGGTAGAGAAATTTGGAGAGCTCAATGCATGGATTCGGTTCTTTGCTCGGGCGCTCTCTTCCCAATTGGAGCAGGCTGCGGCGTTTGTCGAACTCGTTGCTCGCGTTCGCAAGGATCTAAAAGACATCGTTGGCGGTAGCGCTAGCGAAGCGCGTGTCGGGCGTTTCGTCGACGATGTTCTCTTGTCGAGTAGCTTTCGTCTTTCTCACGCAGCAGCCGCGCTCGGAATGGATGCCGACCGGGCGGAACGCATGCTTTCCTCGATACGTGGGCGATACGGTCTCGAGAAGAGTGCGGGCGGTGGCGATCCGCTGTACCAATTCGGCGACATTTATCAGATCTTGGCCTTATGAATATTTTCGCGCGTCTATGGGAGATTTGCGCGTGCGCCACTGTCATCGGTATAATGGCACCTAGCGCTCCGACGCAAGTGGACATCGCGCCGCACCTTTTTAGGACCAATGCGACGACCCCGCAAGTATTGACATCGTCGTTTGTCGGACATGTATTGGTGGACGCGATTATCAATGGCCGGCATCTGTGGTTCACGCTAGATACCGGGACCAATGGAATTATTCTCGATAGCGATGCCGCGCGCGAGCTTGGCCTGCGTGAACCCAATCCCACCGAGGCGGTAGCCGATATGGATGTCGGTCCACTCCACGCGAATGACGTGCGCTTCTACCTCACGCGGTACGGGCATCGCTTCGAGGGGCCGCGCGTCGTCGGTCTGATTGGGGCGCCGTTCTTCCGATCGAACGTCGTAACGATCGATTACCAGCATAAGAGCATCACCGTCTATCCGGCCACGAGCTTCGACCCATCGCAAGCCGGCGTAGCTGTCCCGCTGTATTTCGATGACCATATGCCGTTCGTAGAGACTCGCGTAGACGGGCGGAATGCAGCGATGCTTCTCGATACCGCGGCATTCGGAACATTCTTGTTCTCGAGGTTCGCTGCGGGAATCAATCTCGGGCCACCGCTCGGGCGGGAGTCGGTGACACTCGGTATAAGCGGCTCAGCCGCGGATTCTACGCTTTACCGGATCTCGGCACTGGACATCGGGGGGACGCGACTCCTCGGGCCGTTGGCCTATGTTTCGAGCGATACGCGGCCGTTTGCCGGCGGCTTCTATGCCGACGGCATCCTTGGGCGAAACGTGCTCGCAAACTTTGTCTTGACTATCGACTATCGAGATGCTGTGGCCTACTTCCGCACCTGACGCAGAGCAGAAGCTGCTCCGTTCAGTGTTCGGTCGCCCCAACACGCGTACGGTGGCGATGCGCTATGTATGCAAAGAGCAGCGGAAGATTCAATATCGCCAGCGCGACGACAAGAGCCAAAGGCAATTGTAACCAGAGCGGAAGTACGGAGACGAAGCGCGGTGGACTTATTGTTGCGTCGAGGAGGTGAAGATAAGCCGTCGCGGCTAGCCAGACCACGCTCGTTGCCAGGCTACCGTTGACCAGGTCCCTGCCGACGTTCGGATCGGCGAAGTATTTCGACGCACTCTTGCCCGATGCGACGGCGAATGCCAGCATCACAAATGGAACGAGTACATCAATCGGCTTACTCTGTGCCGTGGTCGCATCGAAGACCAGGGCGGCGCAAAGGAGGGCGATCAGGAGAATCGTGATGCGCATTGCTATGAATTCGCCCGCCGAGGATGGTACGGCCTTCCGGTTGCCGGACTCTGAACTCCTGTGCTGGAAGGCGAATCGTCATTGAGGGCCGTGGGATGGTTCCAAAATGATTTTCCACTCGTGCGGCATGACTGGCTGCACGCAGAGACGCTGGCCGCGTTTTGAGCAGCGCCATCCGAAAAACGTTTCCGCATTTTCAAGAGTGCCCATGGCACTGGGTAACTCACGAACCGCCCCGAGGTTGCCTCACGGGTTCCTCGCCCTTCGACAAAGTCAGGGTGACAGGGCCCTTCGACAGGCTCAGGGTGACAGAGGCGGGCTCAGGGTGACAGAGGCAAGCTCAGGGTGACAGGGGCGGGCGCAGGGTGGTGTGCTAGGATCGGGCTAGGGATGATTAGTGCGCAAGCGCCGACGCTGAGCCCTTATGCGATCTTTCTTCGCACGCGCGCTGCGGTGAGTGCGGCGCGGTATCCGCCGGCGCTCAATTACACGATCGCGGTCGCCGGCTACGCCGGCGATGCGTACGTGACGAATCACTATCGCGGTTACTATTCACGCGACGGCGGAAAGATTTTCGTCGATCCCATAAGTGGGGAAGAAGCTGCTCATCCGCACACTCCACATGGGGTGAACTTTCGGATCACCTATGAAATCGGTTGGAATATCGGTGCGGGCGGCCAACTCGGGAAGGGATTCATTCCGGCGGGAAGACCCGAGGCGTCTGCCGATCTCGTCGGCGTCCCGGATCTTTCGCCAGCGTACATGTTCGGCATGCCGTATGTGGCATTCGCGAGTCCGGCGCCCGTGGCGGGCCCGCCGGGGCTGCGTACGATCGCGGTGGTGGGAGTTGGGGCGCCGGCGTATTCCGTGGCATTCGCAGGTACAGCAACGATCGGCGGGAGCGAAACGTATGAGCTGGCCTTAACGCCGCTGCGCGACCCCAAGGATAATCGCCTTCGCGCGCTTTGGGTGGGCGAGAACGATTACTTGCCGCGCAGAGCCGTCGTGGCGGGGAACTTCACCGTCGCGCCGATGGTCGACGTCCCGTGGACGATCGATTTCTCCGTGGTCAACGGCGCACCGCTCATCGTCGACGAGAAAGCGAACCAGCCGCTGTTCATGTCGCATCACCGCGTCGTTCGCGACGTTTCGATTGCGTTCGACGACGTGCGCGAAGCTGACGCCGCAGCGCTGACTCAGCGGCCGCTTTTCCAACAACCGGTGAGCGACTCAACGCTGATCGAGCCGTAGCCTTGCATCGCGCCCTTCGACCGGCCTTCGACAGGCTCAGGGTGACAGAGGCAGGCGCCCTTCGACAGGCT
>DATJTD010000011.1:0-3409 GCA_035503775.1 Candidatus Acidiferrales bacterium | reverse complement strand
CGCCGACGGCTGCGCCGGCAGCGGAGTTCGCACCGTGCGAAGCCGCCGCGACACACCCGAACGTGGAACCGGTCACGCAAGACGTCATCGAGACGGCCGCCTTGCGTTTGCGCGCGCTCGAATGGTTCGAGCGCGCGCGCGAACGGCTGCTACGCCGATTTGCGCACGACGTCTTAGCTCGCGAGCTTCTGCTTGCACCTGCGGATATCCAAAAAATCGCGCAGGAGGCGCTGCGCACATTCGAGGCGAGCGATCCGCGGGCCGTCGCCGTCGCATCCGCGGATCTCGCGCGTGTGAACCTTGAACTCCCCGTCGGCGCCGATCCCACGCTGGAACCAGGGGATCTCGCGATCGACGTTGAGGGTGGTCGCCTTCTCTCCTCGCTGCGCTTACGCATGGATCGAGTCATCGGCGAGGTGTTGGCGGAGGCGACGACCGCATGATCGCGCGCAGCATCGGCGCCGTGGTGCGCACCTTGGGTGAGACGGTCTTTGCTTCATTACCCTGCGCTCGAATTGGCGACGGGGTCGTCATTCATGGTGCACGTGGGCCGATCGCCGGTTCGGTCGCCTCGGTCGAACGCACGCGCGTCGCCATCGCAGCCTTTGGTTCGCTCACCGGCGTACGGGCCGGCGATCGGGTCGAGACGTCGGACGAGGCACAAAGCTGCCTCCTGGGGTTCGGCGCGCTCGGTCGCGCGCTGGATGCGACGGGCGCGCCGATCGATGCACGCGGTCCACTCAACGCGCTGCACGTTCCCGTTCGCAGCCAACCGGCTGCCGCACGCGAGCGGCGCCCCGTCGAGGCTCCCTTTTGGACCGGAATACGAGCGATCGACGGGCTCCTGACAATCGGCAGAGGCGCTCGCATCGGCATCTTCGGCGCACCGGGGACGGGAAAGTCGACGCTTCTGGAGACGATCGTTGCGGGGGCCCGCGCCGACGCCGTCGTGCTGGCGCTCGTCGGCGAGCGGGGGCGTGAGGCGGCGGCGTGGCTGACGCGCGTCGACGCGCGTACGACGCTCGTCTGCGCGACCAGCGATCGCAGCGCGGCCGAACGTTCGCGTGCCGCGGAGGTTGCGATGGAACAGGCGGTGACGTTGCGCGATCGCGGCTTGCACGTCCTGATCATGGTCGACAGCCTTGCCCGGTACTGCGGCGCCTTGCGCGAGCAGCGCGTCGCGCTCGGTGAGGCAGTCGGGCGCGGCGGCTATCCACCGGGCGTCTTCGCCGATCTCGCGCGCCTGCTCGAACGCGCCGGCAACGGTGCGTGTGGCTCCATGACGATGATCGCGTCGGTGCTCTCCGACGGAGCCGACGAGCGCGAGCCGCTGAGCGATGCCGCACGCTCGTTGCTCGACGGCCATCTGGCACTCTCCGGGGAGCTTGCATGCGCCGGGCACTATCCGGCAATCGACCTCTTGGCGAGCACCAGCCGCACGATGAACGACGTGGTCGGCACGCAGCACCGGCAAGATGCCGCCACCGTGCGCAGCGCCCTTGCACGGCTTTCGCAAACGAAGGAGGCGCGCCGTCTCGGCCTCATCGGCGAGCCGGAGCCGGCGCTGGCGAAGGCGGTCGCGTACGCCGGCGAGATCGACCGGTTCACCGCGCAGACCGGCTCGAGCAGCCCGGCGGCGACGCTGGCCGAACTGCACATACTCGCCGAGCTCCTTCGATGAGTATCGAAGCCGATCTTCAAGCGGTCTGTAGCCGGATCGCCGAAATAACGGCGTCGCTCGACGATCGCCCTGCAGTGCACTCTGCTGCACGCACGCTGACCTCGTTCGCTTCGTTCGTGCGGAGGGAGAACGGGGCCGCGCCGCCCGCACGTGTTCCCGCCGGCGTCGCCGAGCTCGCGAACCGGGCCGGTGCGCAGACGTCCCTCGACCCAGCGCTGATCGAGGCGGTGATCGCGAGCGAGTCCTCGTACGATCCACATGCCGTCTCGCCGGCCGGTGCGCGCGGTTTGATGCAACTCATGCCCGCAACGGCGGCCGAACTCGGCGTCGTCGATCCGGACGATCCGGCGCAAAATGTCGCGGGCGGGGCACGCTACTTGCGCAGTCTCCTCGACCGGTATGCGCACGACGTCCCGCTTGCGTTGGCGGCATACAACGCAGGACCAGGGGCTGTGCATCAGTTCGGTGGTATTCCTCCATATGCCCAAACGCGCGCCTACGTGGCTCACGTGCTCGCAACGTTTCACACACTCGATCGTCGCTGACGCGGCGCGTCTCTGCATCGCGCTCGCGCTCCTCTGCGGCGTCAGTGGCGCCGGCTCCGGCAACGCAAGCCCAAGCCCGACCGTGCAAGACCTCGTGACCCTGTACGACCGCGCGATGACCGATCCCAACGCGCCTGCAGTGCAGCGCTTCGAAGTCGTGGGGACGATCGCAGGAGCCGCCCTCACGGGGACCTTTCACGAGTGGCAAGACGGCGACGACGAACGCACCGATCAAAGTTTGGGCCTGCGCCAGGAGAGCACGATCCGCCTCGGTGAGCGGTACTTTTTCGTGAGCTCGACAGGAAACGTGCGAGAATACCGGGGCTCACTTTTGCGCCGCTCGCGGACACAGACGCTGATTGACTCTGGTGATCTCGCGGGGACACCCGATTGTTGCCGCCTCGGTGGAACCCAGGTCGTCGACGGCGTGAATGCCGAGGAACTCGTCGTGACCGCGCCCGGCGGCGATACGGAGTCGCTCTTCGTCGATCCGCAGACGGGGCTGCCCCTGCGCTTGGCATACGAGGAAGACGACGGTACCACGACGGTCGATCTCTCCGATTGGCGCAGCTATGGCGGCCGGCGCTTCCCCTTCAAGAGCGTCTCCTCCGACGGCAATCATGACTTCGATATCACGCAGATCACGACGTCGATCACGATGAACGAACCGATCGATCCGGCGATTTTTGCTGTCCCGGCAAATCGTAGCATCGAAACCGCCGGGGTGCAGCATCTCGATCTGGTCGAGCACGACGCGCATCTCTTTGCCCCGGTCTCGATCTCCGGGCACGCTTATACGTTCCTGGTCGACACCGGAGCGCAGAGCATCTTGCTCGACGAGAGCGTCGCGCGCCAACTGCATCTGCACGAAGAGGGCGCGCTCGAAGCAAGCGGAGCTGCCCGTACCGGCGGCTTGCACCTCGCCAAGCTCGACGACTTGGAGGTCGCGGGGGCCACGATGCACGATCTCGTCGTCACGACGCTCGACCTCGGCGCTTCGACGGAGGGCGCGTTTCACATTGACGGTATCCTCGGGTACCCGTTCTTCGCTTCGGCTGCCGTCCGCATCGATTTCGCGCACGAGACGATGGATTTCGGTCCGCCGGGTTCGCTGACGCCGAGCGGCGACCGTCTCAATGCCGACTTCGACCGCGGTCTGGTGGAGTTGCCGGCGATGGCCAAT
>DATJTD010000010.1:0-3538 GCA_035503775.1 Candidatus Acidiferrales bacterium | reverse complement strand
TTGGCCGGAAATCCACAGTTATCCCTGGCTCCGTTTTCAGGGCCTATCCCAATCCGATTTCAAGCCGACGTTTCTTGGCGCGTATTCTGCGCTAAACCGATCCAAATCGGCTATGCCGGCGGCGAGCCGAATAGCGCGCCCACATGGGAATCCCGTCTCAGATAGCGGTGACGGATCGGGAGATGAGCAGCACGTTTACACGCATCCCTCGAGCGTCGGAGCGTTGGCGCCACCTCATCGAGATCGTTGCGCTTGGCGATGCAGCGATATGGGGCGTTCTACGTCTTCGTGCATCGAGAACAGATCAAGGCAGCGCATCTCGCGCCATCGCTCGTCACGACCGCAGCTATGACTACATGGCACTGGCAGGCCGGTTCGAAGCGGGACATCTACTTTCGTATACCACTCGTAAAGGGTGGCAAGCGGTCGAAGAGATGCTGCGGATTGCGAGCAACTTGCGACGTGGGCGGCGGTAATTCGCCTGCGTGATGTTACCGTCTTATGTCAAAGTCGACCTTCGGCGCAAACGGTTCGCTCGGCCGATTCATCGAGTGAAGTGCCTGGCCGACACGTCATATCTCATGCAGTGCCGTACGCTCGGGCGACCTGCAGCGTGTCGACGTATTGTTGGAAGCCGACGGCTCTGCCGTCTTTGACGCGCCAGACGTGGGCCAGTTGCGCGCACACGGGTTTTCCGGTTTCCTTGTTTTCGCCAAGGTAGTGCCCTAGCGCGACTACAGTGTCTCCGGCGTCGAGGATTTCATCGATCGCGACCGTGAAGCCGTGCCACTCACCGATGCATCGCATAAACACGCCTTCGAGCACTGCTTCCGGTCCGACGTAAGGATTGCCGTCGGCGTAGATGAAGTTCTCTGCCTCGTTCCACGCGATCGACGGGCTCATGCTCCCCAGAACGCCTGGAACGTTTCCCGTGGAAAAACCGTCGTACATCGCCTTAACGAGGGCCGCGCTTTCTTTGGACATGGGTTCCTCCTCATAGCATCGAGCTGTTCTGCTCCGCGAACGCGTCGGGAAGCCGCAGGGTTAGGGTTTCAGTTGAAGTTGATGGCCTCCAACAGTAGAACGAGGAGCCACATGACTGCGGCGCCTCGCGCGTATCGATGTGTACCTTAGGCCCGATACCCTAACCCCGAAGGTAACACGCCGGGTCCGCCGTTTGCGACGGAACTTGCAAGCAGCCGTAGTCGTGGCGATCCGGATGCTTGGCGGCACATAGGCGGTCCGGACTGCTCGCAACGCTTAGGGTTGACGGGGCGCGCGTCCTGGACCGGGCCAGCCGGCGACGGCCACGGGAACAGCTAGGACTCTTCGGGAAGACGCCCGCGAAGGCCGGCGGCAGAGACTGGCCTTTACGATACGGGTGGCTGTATTTGAACTACGGATCCGGGCTTTTCGACACGGAATTCCGGATTTCAATACAACGTCGGCGCTGGGGCCTGTAGCTCAGCGGTAGAGCGGCCGGCTCATAACTGGTTGCGCGTAGGTTCGAATCCTACCAGGCCCACGAGAATCGTTGACAGGTCTCCCTCCGCTCGGTAAGGTACTCACTTGTGGCCCGGAGCGGCCTCGGCGGAAACGCGGCGCCATCGTCTATCGGTTAGGACATCGCCCTTTCAAGGCGGAAAGACGGGTTCGATTCCCGTTGGCGCTACCAACTGAAACCGCATAGCCATGCGGTTTTTTCGTTGCCCGGGGTCTCCGGGCAACCCGACGTGCAACCAACGGGCTAGGGCGAACGCTCATTTCGTCGTCGCCCACGGCTTTCCGCAGCATGCGGTCGAGAGCGGCGACGGCTTCGGCCTTGGCTCCCTTCAGGACATGGGAATAGATGTTCAAGGTCGTCGAGGCAGCCGAGTGCCCGAGAATCTTCTGAACGGTCCCGAAGTCTTTGCCGGCGCGGATCATGAAGGTCGTCGCTGTATGGCGCATGTCATGGAGGCGGTAGTGCAGCCCTAGGCGTTCGCAGATTCGGCGGAAGGCATCGGTCAGTATGTTCGGATGCAGCCTCCGACCCGCTTCGTCCACAAAGACGTAATCCGTTGCGATCCACATTCCGCCCGCCTTCAATTTCCATTTCGCGCGGTTCAAGCGCGCGACCTTTAACGCTTCGATAGCGAGGTCGGAAGACGACGCTTTCTTGCACGAAATGCTCCGCGTCATTTGCGGACGGGAAATCCACGACGTAGAGCGTCTCGGATCCCCACGTGTCGACATGGACATCGATGTCGCGCGGATCGCATCCGGCGACTTCGCTGACGAGCACTCGGAGGAAGGCCGCCGTTCTCCGACGCGCTTGCGCAGCGTTCACGATATCGGGGCGAACTTCGGTGCTCATTCCGCCGCCTCGAGCAGGGTCATGACGAGTTGTTCGCACGCAGAGCCGGAGAGTTGCACGACGGCCTCGCACGTTCCATACGAGTGGATCGTGACGTTCGTGTGCGCGTGCGTCAGGCCGCAGGTCGGATTCGCGATTCCCGTGTCAGCGAAGGGCTCGACCACCAGCGCACGGCCCTCTCCGAGCGCGTACCGGAGATAAGCGTTGCGTTCGAGGGCGTCGGCCATCAGCAGCGCTTCGTCGGCGCCCAGCGACACGGCGACCGGCTTTCGATGCGTCTCGATGGAAATGAGGACGTCATCGCCCGCGCGTTGTACCGCGATTTCACGGTAGCAGCCGATCACGCGGTGGTGCGCAGTCGCCAGCGGGCTATGCATCGCTGCCCCCTCCGCCGTCGATCTCGTTGCCCCAGCCACCCGGCCGTGCGGGCTGCTCCTGCGTGCGTTTTCCTCACGACGAGATGCTAGCCACTCATCGTGCTCGCCCTTTGCGGTGGGTGCATGGCGCTCGCAGAACGCGAAACTGCCGACGATGATCGTGGCGGCGGATTCGCAATAGGGCTTGGCTCTATCAGCGCAGCGAGGCTTGCCATCCGTTGTTCGAAACCGGTTGCGGATCGGGATGCCGCCCAGCCGCTGAGCGTCCGCCTTCCAGGCGTCGCGCTCGAGTTGCCGCTGGAAGAGTTCATGCTGACGTTCGGTCAGCCCGCCGTATGCCGCATAGGCCGACCTTACGCGGCTCCAGAAATCGCTGGTCTTGGCGAACTCGTCGAGCGTACGCTCCTGGCTGCGCGTGAGTTCTACGGACTTCTTGGCGGCGCTCATTGCGCGCGGCCATCCCACACCAGCAGCGCAGCGCCAGTCGGCAGCGAAAGCGCGGCTAGCCCTATGTTGTCGGCGACGACGCGGTTCCGATCCCCTGCCAAGCCCGATTGAACGCGATCGTACGCGAAGAAGGTGAAGAGCGACGCTGCGAGCGCGCTGCCGAGGACCATGGGAGCGAGTCGTTTCTTCATAACGACATCGACCCTAATCGATCCTATAGGATCAATCTAGCTGATCGTCAGCTAAGTTTCTGATCCGACAGAATGCGACAATGCTGAAGTCTGCGCGGGTTTCGATAGAAGCCGACGCGCCCATGATGTGGGAGCGAACGGCAGAGGGAGCAAGGATAGGCAGTGCG
>DATJTD010000009.1:0-7501 GCA_035503775.1 Candidatus Acidiferrales bacterium | reverse complement strand
CCCCCGTCTGCGCTCGGCAGAGCCTCCGTAAGTCGTCGAGCCGTTCGAGCAGCGGCAGCGCGAGCCGCTGCGCGAGCGTGGGTGTACGTCCCGCTGCGCGATCGAACCGCCGTCGATCGTGCCGTCCTCGATGCCCGGGCGATGCGGCGTCTCGCCGAGCAAAGCTCGGTCGTCGTCTTTACGCCGACAACGAAGGGAGCGTACACGCGCGCGTTCGCGCCGGACTTCGGCATCATCGAAGACCCCGCGACCGGGAGCGCGACGGGTCCGCTCGCCACATATCTCGTGCACTATGGGCTCGTCGCATGCGTGGATGGCTTGCGCCTGGTCAGCGAGCAGGGTGTGGCGATGGGACGCCGGAGCCTGCTTCACGTGCAACTGCACGCGCACAACGGCGTGCTAACGGCTATCGAAGTCGGCGGCAGCGATCGTCGAAGCAACGATGCAATTGACGGCCTGAAACGAGCGTCGCTTATTCTATCCGAAAAGCCATTCGAGCGCCGCGAAAATCGCAGCAGAGAGAGCGAGCAAACCCACCCGTTTCGGAAGGGCAACGCGCACCTCGTGGTACCCGGTCTCATCGACGTAGAGATGCGAAACTTCAGTCGTCTTCGTAGAGAAGTACGTCCGCGGGATCGACATGCATCCAGTATAGCGCGAATGCGGGCTGCACGAAAGCGTGCAGCCCGCAATTTGTGTTAGCTTCCTTTTACGCTGCCGCCACCGACCGGCAATTCAGCCGGGCGCACGACGACCAGACCAATCGAGGGAACGTAATAGAATCCAGGACGTCCGTTCGTTGGCAGTACGATTCCCTTCGCGCGTGCATCGTCGCGCGAGAGCATCGTTGCATACGCGCATGCGAGCAGACCTCCGAAGGCGCGGAACGCTCCGCGCGCACGCGGGTTCGCGGTGTTGCCTCCGTTGCCGCCCGAAACGCCCGGCGGCGGAGCTTCATCCGGCGGCGGCCCGCCCTCGGGCGGGGGTCCACCCGGACCTCCTGGGCCTTCGCCACCGCCCCCGCCGCCAAAGCCACGGCCGCCGCCGCCAAAGCCGCCGCCACCGAAGCTACGCCGGGTCTCTCCGTTCGCCGCACCGGCGGCGCCGGCTCCCGCCGGGAGCTTGGGCCGTAATTCGAGGTAGTACGCAATCGGCTGCCCCGTAAGCGGATGCGGAATGACGTCGAGCGCGTCGACCGTCGGCAACGGCGCTTTGGCCTCATATGCCGTCACATACGCACGCAGCGCGTCGAGTAACGGTTTCGCTGCTTGCTGTTGATCAGCGGTGCACGACTCGCGTGAGGTCGCCAGCGAGAGCGGATCGACACCCGGCGGCGGCGCCACGAGCTGCAAGCGGAAGCCGCCACGTCGCGGCGCGGGCGTCGCTTGCGCCACTTGCATCCGTCCGAACGATGCCGGCGGTGGTGGTCCACCGAGGACGACGTTGTAGCTCAAGGTCAAGGTGCGTGGCGCAAGCGGCTGCGCGGCGACGAGCAGTGAACCACCACCGCTGAGGGGCTCCGGCTGCGCGTACGCGTCGGACGAGAAGAGCGCGGTGTACGTGCCGAAGATATTGGTTTCGAAGAGCGTCATGCGTCCCGGCCCGAAATTGTGCGAGATCCCCGCCGCAGCGGTGATGTACGCGCCGAGGTGTTGCGAGTTGTCGGGCCCGGTGTATTGTGCGTTGGCGAGAAATTCCGTTCCACTGGGCGTGTGCAGCGCATCGAGCGTCAGGCCGCCGCGGTGCAACGGCCGACCGGGGAGTTGCGCTCCGACCATCGTCGGCGAACTCGCGAGGCCGAGGATTCCCTCGTCCGCCGCGACGAGTTTGGCGACGTTGATCGTGTACGTGGGAATTGCGACGACGTTGTTGCCGAGCTGATAGCGGCCGGTGTAGTTCAAGCCTTGATAGAGCCGCTTGGTTCCGCCGATCGGCGTGTTCACGTAGACCGTCGGCGCTCCGGCCTTGGAGCCGCAACCGTTGGGCCCGTCGTACGCACTCTGCACCGCGGAGAGATACCCCGCTTCGAAATAGGTGGCCGGTTCTGCCAGCAACGCCTGAATCAGCTGCCCTTGTTGTACCTGCGAAGAGACGGAGATCGTCGATTGCGCGTGACGCACCTGATGCGTCCAACCCGCGTTGAAGCTCAGCGACGACTGATGGCTCGGTTCGTCTCCCGGGCCGCTGACGATCGCAGTTCCGGCTTCGCAGTTGATCTGCGCCGCCGTTGGATCGCTGAACGATTTGTTGACGTTGTTCCCCGGCTGCGAGCTTCCGACGTCGATGGAGCCGGTGTAGGCATCGACGGCCGTCGGCTGCCACGAGGCGCCCATGCCGTACAAGACGCTGCCACCGGCTCCCGTCGTATCGGCAAGTGAGAGATGCGGCGAGAGGCTGACTTTGTCGTTCGATTTGATGGTGTCGGCAAACTGATACGCCGACGACGCGATGGCGTTGGTGAACGCCGTCTCGAAGGGCGAACCGAACGGGAGCGAGTTCATGACCGAGTCGTACGTGTTGCCGCTCAACGTGAACGTATGCTGGCGCTCGGCAACCGATGAGGTAAACGCGAAGCCGCGCGCATAGCTGTCGGAATTCGTGAGCGAGGGCGCCAGCGTCGGTCCGGGCGTCGGCTCGACGAGCGACCCCGGAGGCGGCGCGGGCTGTATGTCGATGTAGCGGTTGAGGTCGTCGCTCGTCTGCGTGTTGCTGTTCGTGAAGGCGGTCACTTCGGTCGTGACCTCGCCGATGAGTGACTGCAGCGTCAAATATCCGAAGCCGACGTGCCCATAGCTCTCGTTGCCCGGCCCGATCCCGCAGGGCAACAAGGTGACGTCTTGGGTGCAGAGCTGCGAATTGTACCGGTTCGAATCGAGCGCCGTCCCGCTCAAGGTGACCTGATCGCCCAAACTGTAGCGGAATTTGATGTAGTCGCCGCTGCTGTGCGAAAAGCCGCCGTGCTCGTAGGGTGGGAGGCCACTTTCATCTGCATAGGTTTGGAACGTGAGCGGATTGTTGCCGTCGCGAAAGACGTGCTCGGCGGCGATGCCGAGTTTTCCAAGGCTTCCGGTGAGCGCCAATTGATAGGTGTTTTTATCGAAGGTCCCCGTGGAACCGCCACCTTGAAATTCCCAGGTTTGGGTCGGCTGCAAGGTGCGGAAGTTCACGCTCCCGCCGAGGCCCGATGCCGTCGGTGAGAAGCTGACACTCGAACCACTAAAGAGGTCGGTATCGATTTGCCGGAGGTTTGCCGCCGCACCGGGAGCCGAGAGCGGAATGCCGTCGAGCGTGATCGAGGTTTGCGACTCGTCGTGGCCATTGAGCGAGATCGTGATCGCGCTGTCGGGATCCGTTGAACTCTGCGTGACCGTCACGCCGGCGAGCTTGTCGAGGGCGTCGGTCATCGAGTCGGAGAGCCGGCGAATTGCGCTCGAATCGGTGATCTCGGTCGATGTCACGCTGATGTTCGTACGCGCCACTGCCGTCCCGATGACGCGCAGATGCGACGACGAGGAGACGCCGAGCGCAACGCTCACCGCGGAGTCGCGGTCGCTGAGCACTTCGAATTCCGGCGACGAGCCAGGCGCAAACCCGGGATGCAAGACGCGTACCCGATAGATGCCGACCGGGACGTCGGTATATTTGATGATGCCGGCTTTGGTCGTAAGCGAACTGACCGTTACGGGCCCAACCAGAATGACACGTGCATTTCCCAGCGGTGCCTTCGTGGTGCCGTCGGTGACGGTGATGTCGATCTCCCCTGTATCACTCTCCTGAGCGCTGGCCATCGCCGCGATAGCCAAAAGGAAGAGGATGACCGTCGCCACGAAGCCGATGGCCCGTTCGATACGCTTGCCTACCATAGGGCGTACTATCCCACAGGAACTTTTGAGATTCCTGAGGTTAGAGGCCGAGTCGCAGTTGCGTCTCCTCGTGTCGATCGGGCGCGGCAAGCTTCATGCGCAGCGGAACTTGCGCGTCGACTGCCGGGCGACCGCCCAGCGCATCTGCGATCTCTGTCGCACGAGCGATGACACCGGCAGGGAGGCCTGCCATCTTTGCAACCTCGATTCCGAACGATCGGGAGGTGCTCCCGGGAAGCACGCGATGTGAGAAGACCGGAGCTCCGAAGCGCGCGGCGCTCTCGACCGCCGTGACGTGGAAATTGGCGACGAGCGGCCATTCGTCGGCGAGCGCGACGAGCTCGTGGAAGTGCGTGGCAAAGAGCACCATCGGCGACTGGCTTTCGAGCCCGAGCAAGTACTCGCAAATCGCCTGCGCGATGGCGAGCCCGTCGAGGGTGCCGGTGCCGCGACCGACTTCGTCGATGAGCAAGAGACTGCGCCGCGTGCAGCGGCGCAAGATGTTCGACGCTTCGGCCATCTCGACGTAGAAGGTCGATTGCCCCGAGGCGAGATCGTCGCCCGCGCCGATGCGCGTGAAGATCCGGTCGACGATGCCGAGCGTCATCGAACGTGCCGGAACGAACGAGCCGATCTGCGCCAGGATCACCAGAAGTGCGGCCTGACGCAGGAAGGTCGATTTTCCGCCCATGTTCGGGCCGGTGAGCAAGATGAAGCGCGCTCGCGACTCCTCGAGGTGCAGATCGTTGGGAACGAAGGCGGTTCCGGCGAGCTGTTCCATCACGGCGTGTCTGCCGTCGACCACGTCGATCGTGCTGTTCTCGACGAAGGTTGGGCGCACGTAACCCCGCTCACTTGCGATTTGCGCGAGCGAACAATAGACGTCGAGTTCCGCTAAGGCATCCGCCGTTGCGAGCAAGTCGTCCACGCGTTGCGCGATCGACTCGACGAGGTCGGTGTAGAGTGCCTCTTCTAACCGAAGTTGCTGCGTCTCCGCGCTCGAGATGGCGATCTCGAGTTCTTTGAGTTCGGGAGTGATGAAGCGCTCGCCGTTGGCCAGGGTCTGCTTGCGCACGTAGTCGGGCGGCACCATCGCGAGGTTGCTCTTGCTGATTTCGATGGCATAGCCAAAGGCACTGGCGTACTTGACTTTGAGCGCCTTGATGCCGGTGCGCTGGCGCTCGCGTTCTTCGAGGGCGGAGATGCGCTCGCGCGCCTGGCTGCGCATCGTCACGCATTCGAGAAGCACCGATGAGGCCTCCGGGCGAATCACGCCGCCGTCGAGTAGGTTGATCGGCGGCTCATCGACGAGCGTCGTCTCGAGCGAGGTCTGCATCGCTCCGAGATCGGCGACGCGCTCGCCGATGCTCGCGAGAGGAGCCGGCAGTGCGGCGCGTAGTGGACCGAGCAACGCCAGCGTACGCCGCAAGGAGCCGAGATCGCGAGGGATTGCACGGCGAAAGCGCACTTTCTGCGCGATGCGCTCGAGGTCGAAGGCACCGGCGAGGAGTTCTTGCAGGCTTGAACGTGCGGGATAGTCGCCAACGAGCGCGGCTACGCGCTGCGCTCGCGCGGCAATCTGTCCGGGCTCGATGAGCGGCGCGAGAATCCAGCGTGAGAGCATGCGCGAGCCCATTGCCGTCTTGCAGCGATCCAACGTCGCGAGCAGCGTGGCTTTTGGGTTCGCTCCAGTCGTGCGGACGAGGTCGAGATGCTTGCGCGTGTTGGCGTCGAGGGCCATGAACGTCTTGGCGCGATAGAATTCCGGTGCGCGCAGGAGTTCGTCGGCGACGATCCCGACGCGGCGGACGAAGTTGCGCAGCGCATCGAGGGCCCGGTGCATCGCCAGCGATTCTTCCAACGAGAATCCGCTGACGACGACGCGATCGCGCGTCTCGACTGCGGCCAGCGGAGGCGACGCAACGCGCGTTGTTGCGAGTTGCGTGACGACGGCTTGGCGGATGTCGTCGGGGACGTCGGCGACGATCTCCGACGGCCCAAGGCGCAGCAGCTCCGCGAGGAGGTCCTCGAGCATTCCGTCACCGCTGTAGGCCGTGACGATGGCCCGACCGGTCGAGATGTCAGCGCTCGCGACCCCGAGCGCCTCGCCGACGAGCGTGAGCGCCGTGAGATAGTTGTTGGCCGCGCGGTCGAGGAGGTGCTCTTCGATCAGCGTTCCCGGCGTCACGACGCGGGTGACGTCGCGGCGTGTGAGGCGGTTTGGGATGGGCGCTTCGATTTGATCGGCTATTGCCACCACGCGCCGCTGCGCCACGAGCTTCGCCAGGTACGTATCCAGCGCGTGATGCGGTACGCCGGCCATCGCAAGGCGCGTACCACCGCCGGCCTCTTTGGAGGTCAGCGCGATCTGCAGGAGCTTGGCGATGGTCTCCGCGTCGTCGCCATAGGCTTCATAAAAGTCGCCGACCCGCATGAGCAGGATGGCATCGACGTGCTTGGCCTTGAGCCCGAAATACTGCTCGAACATCGGTGAGAACGCGCTCACGAGTTTTTCCTCAGCACGTGCTCATCAGACGAAGCGCGGGCAGGTTCAGTCGCGAGCTTGTCTTCCTATCTTGGGTTTTGCTCCCAAAAAGGAGCGCAACGGCGGCACGCTTCCGGCGAGGCACTGGACGAGAGACAGGCATCACCGTCGGTTCTGTGGGCGCGTTCGCTACTCCGTCCCTTCGGATACGCACGGTCAAGGGGGTCGCCCCCGACTCGGATGACGGGCACCGAGGTCCGCAGGAATTCAGGGCGCGCAGCAACCAGTTGAGGCTGAGTACGCAAACGCATGCGGAGCGTCAGTGGAACATTTGTTTGTGGCGACGGTATTCTTGAAATAAAATCGAATTCAGGCGGGACGACTAAGACGGTCAATGACAACTGCCCAGCTTGTGGAATGCCTTCGCAAAATGGGTCAGGAAGCGTTGGCCACATCGATGATTTCACAACGGATGGGGCATGCTCTGGCGTGGACGACGCGGGCAATTTTGTAACAATTCGACTTCGATAAGTTCGGAGAGAAGCATGAAAACATTCGTTCTGCCGGTCGTCGGCACCATCGCGCTCCTCGCTTTCCGCGGACTTGCGTATGGGGGTGAGAACACGTCCTACCACACGTTCAATTCCGCGACCAATCCCTCATTCGCCGTGAGTGCATCCGGCGCTACTTTGACTCTGCTTGGCCGAGAAAACTCGCCGGCCCGGTGCTCCGCCTGCACGTACAATTTAATCTTGAAGACTGCGAGTGCAACACGCGCCATTGCGCTGACGTCACTAATTGAGGATCCTGTCGGACTCAGTCTCACGAGCAGCAATGCTGCCGCAATTATTGGCTGGGTGAACGGAACCGGTTCCGCGGTTACGGTGTTTGACCCTAACTCTGGAAAGGTCGTCGCTGAATTCTTGTGCTATAACCCATCACTATCACCCTCGGGCCGCTATGTAGCATTCGTGCAATTCTACCAACAGCATGGGCAGCCCTCATTGAAAAGTTTGGAGTTGACCCGGTTCCGTGGAGAGCTGCGAATTGGACATCAGGCGGCTTGACTCATCCGCCGTTCGTAGTTGCTGGGTGAAAGGTAGCCGAGGGCTGAATGCCGGCGATGCGGGTTGTACCAGCCTTCGATGAAATC
>DATJTD010000008.1:0-16342 GCA_035503775.1 Candidatus Acidiferrales bacterium | reverse complement strand
CACGACGTCGCCTGGTTGCGCGTTCAAGCGCACGCGCGTTCCTATGCCCGCGCATATTTCGGACGCTTCTCGCTGGCGCGGTACCGCCGGGCGGCCCGGATCATCGTCGACTCCTATTTCTCGCGCGATGAGCTCGTCGCTCTCTCGGGCATCGATCCCGCACGCATCGATGTGGTGTATCCCGGCGTCGCCGACGATTTCATGCGGGTGCAACGCCGGCCGGATCCGGAGCCGTTCGTGCTCGCGGTCGGCACCGTTGAGGCGCGCAAGAATCTCGCGGTCGTTATCCGAGCGCTGCGCGGCCTCGCAGGCGTACGGCTGATCTCCGTCGGCCCCTGGACGCCGTATCTGCGCGAATGTGAACAGGTCGCGCAGGAATGCGGCGTCCGTGACCGCGTGCGATTTGCCGGATATGTCTCGCGCAGCGAGCTCTTGGAGATGTACGCCGGTGCGGCGCTCGCGACGGTGCCATCGACCTACGAAGGCTTCGGCTATGCGGCGGCACAGGCGCTTTGCACGGCGACCCCGGTTCTGGTGGCGCGCGCCGCCTCACTTCCGGAGGTCGTCGACGAGTGTGCCTCGCTGCTCGATCCTGGCGACGTCGAGGCATGGTCTGCCGCAATGCACGCGATCCTCTGCGACCCGTCGTCGGCGGCGCAACGCGCCACGGCCGCTCGTCCAAGCGCCGTCGGACGCTTCTCCTGGGAAGCGAGTGCGCGCGCGCTCATCACATCGTACGAAGCAGCGTTGCGAAGCTAATAGATCAGGGAGTTCGGAGCGCCAGGGGACGTGCTGCCGTCGTCAGGCGCGAAGATGAGTTGGAGGGGATACGACGAGCCGCCTTCGGGCATCGTCACGATCGTCGTGCGAATGAAGCCGCCGGGTGGGATCGTGTACTCACGCAACTCGTAGTGGCCGAAGGGCGGAAGCGCGTGTGCTTGGAGCAGGACGCCGTCGATGATGAAGGTCCCAGTCGCGCGACCCCCGCGCGGGCTCGCATAACAGGCGACATAGGCGGCATTGTGTGGATCGGGGTTGACGATCCGAACCGTGATGGATTGCAGCACGCCGTAATCGCCGGCGAGCGCTTCGCCCTCCTTGAGTTCGGGGATGGGAATCTGACCGATCGGCACCTCGAGATCGGGGCCGCTCGTGTCGTACTGATAGTCGAAGTAGAATTCGGGGACCGGATAGACGCCCCGCGCATGAGGGACGGCGCCGACCAGCAACGCGGAATCCGCGAGCGGCCCATCGATGGGATCGGAGGCATCTTGCGCAACGAGCGTGAGATGCAGCGGCGCGCCGTCGATCTCGCGCAGCTGAACCAAATTGCTATCGATGTTTTGAGCGGGCAGCGGCTGCGCGATGATCGCCGATGTCGTGTTGGGCGGGATCGTGACGACGGCACCTTCGTTGTTGCTCTCGCGTACGAGGAAACGTTCGGTCGAGAGATGCCCAACCTCCATGTCGTTCACCTCGGGGCCCGCCATCCCGGAGATGAACTGCACGTTTGCGGGCTGCGACGATGTGTTGCGCAGCCGCAACACGATACGCCGGTCGGGTTGACCCGCCGGATTGAAGTGGTAATACAGAAAGCGCGCGGGCTGAGCGGGCGTCAGGTCTGCCTCGAAGAGCAGGCCGTCGGCGGTAAGTGTCTCGGGAAAGTCGCTGACCATCAGATACGCGGGGCGGATGGGCGGTAGCGCGACGTTCTCGACGTGGACATGCGTCGTCCCCTGCACGGTGAAGAAGTCGTCGCCCGAGATGATGATGGGGACGTCGATCGTCGTCGTGTCGTCGATCTGGAGCGGGTGGTCGACGATGACGCTGTCGGCGGTCGCCGTGATCTGCGCTCCCGCGCGCGGCTGCGCGGCCTGAACCGCCGCCTCGAGGGCCTGCTCTTGCAGAAAGTAGGTCGTCGCCGGATCGCCCGTGAGGCGAATCGTCACGGAGTCGGCAATGGTGCCGGCGAGGTCGGCGACGCGCACCGGGACGTCACGGGTCACCCCCCGATCGTCACGGACCGTGAGCGTCGTCGTCCCCAGTTGCTTTCCCGTTATGGTGATCGTCCTCGCAATCTGATCGATCGCTGCATCGACGATCGACGGATCGGCGATCGTCACCGAGATCGACCCGAGCACGCTCTGGACGCGCAACACCTCGGTTCCCCCGGGGACGACGCCCGCCGAGGGCGGCTCGACGATGATGGGCGGGGGAGTCGGCGGAAGCGTCGGGACGGCGCTCGCCGTCGGAGTCGCCAACGTCGCTGAACCTGAAGGTGACGCGACCGGAGCGCTGACGGCGGGGGTACCTGCGGCAGCACTGGGTGGGGCCGAAGCTGCCGACGCCTCTGTGGCCGGCGACGGTAGGGACGGCGGAGCCGTCGCCGGGGTGGGCGGCGGTGGCGTGGCGCCCCCCGCTTGCGCAAATGCCGCGGCGCACCCCGCAATTGCATACAGCACCACGAGCACGAACGCGAGGGACCGCGGAAAGCCGCGGCTCATCAAAAGCTCCCTATTTCACCGACCGGACTTAGGCAATCTTCGCTTCGCGTTTCACCGCAGAGGCGAGTAATGTCTTGTACCCGACACTCGGGAACAGGACCGTTATAAAGTCCTTCTCCGCTCGCTCGATCGTGCCTTGCCCGAACTTGGGATGCACCACCACTTCGGCGATGCGAAAGCCCGAACCGACGAGCGACTGCGCGCCGGCCAAGCAGTTGTCGCACGTCCCACAATTGCGCGCGTCGTAGTCCTCGCCGAAGTAGTTGAGGATGAAGCGGCGGCGGCAGGACTGCGTCTCGGAGTACTGCAGCATCATCGCGAGCTTGCTCTGATCGTACGCTTTCTTCGTCTCGTAGTTGTGCAAGTTGAGCACGAGTTCTTTGTTTTGCGCGGCTCCGGGGGTGAGACCGTAGCGTGAGCGGCTGCGCATCTCGATGAACTGCGCCTTCTTGAGCAGCGCGAGCACCACTTTGAGCTTGGTGAGCGGCAACTGCGAGATCTTGCGCAGATCGGTCAGCGAGACCCCGCCCGCCTGGCTATCGAAATATTCGAGGGTTGCAAAGATCTTCTGCACCTCCTCGACGTCGGGGTACTTACCGGTGAGGAAGTAGTTCTGCACCCGCGTGTCGCTCATGCGGTAGATCAAGATGCAACGCGAGAGCATCCCGTCGCGGCCGGCGCGGCCGGCCTCCTGGGTGTAGGCCTCGACCGATCCGGGGAGATCGTAGTGCACCACGAAGCGGATGTTCGGCTTGTCGATGCCCAGGCCGAAGGCGTTGGTGGCGACGACGGCGCGAATTGCCTCGGCCATGAAGAGTTCATGCACCGAGAAGCGCTCGTGCTTCTGCAACTTCGAGTGATAGACGGCCGCCGGCAGATTGAGCTGGTCGTGCAGGAAGCGCTGTACCTCCAACGCGTTTTTGATCGTCGCCGTGTAGATGATGCCGGTGCCGGGGAGGCCGTCGTTGGAGAATATCTCTTTGAGGACTTTGAGTTTGGCGGCTTCACTCTCGGCGCGCCGCACTTCGTAGCAGAGATTGGGGCGGTCGAAGCCCTTGACGATCGTGCGCGCGTTGTGGATGTCGAGCTGGGCGAGGATATCTTCACGCACGGCCGGTGTCGCCGTCGCGGTGAGCGCGAGGACGGTCGGATGCCCGAGCTTGGCGATCGCCTGGCCGAGCGCGAGGTAGGCGGGACGAAAGTCGTGTCCCCACGCACTGATGCAGTGCGCCTCGTCGACCACGAAGAGCGGAATCGTGAGCCGGGCGAGCAGTGCGACGAAGGCTTCGTCTTCGAGCTTCTCGGGGGTGACGAAGACGATCTTCACCCCGCCCGCGCGGATGCGTTCGAGGTAGGCGGCCTCTTGATCTTCGGTGAGCGTGGAATTGAGCGCCGCAACCTCGGTGAAGCCGCGCTCCGCGAGCATGTCGAGCTGGTCTTTCATGAGCGCGATGAGCGGGCTCACGACGACGGTGGTCCCATCGAGCATCAACGCCGGGAGCTGATAGCAGAGGCTCTTCCCAGCGCCGGTCGCGAGAATCGCGAGCGTATTCTGGCGGTCGAGGACGCGGCGAATGACTTCTTCCTGACCAGGCAAGAAGTGCTCGAAACCGAAGAGACGGCGCAACGCGGATTCGATCTCCGGGCGTTTGCGGTCGTCCTCGGAATCGGCAAGAACATTCAGGGCCACGGAGCCAACCTCACTAGAAGCAGAACCGCCGCCTCTTCTAAATAAAGCAGAGCAGCGGGCATGCCTTAAGTACGCTTTCGGGCCTGAATATTCCCAGGGGCCAAACCTCCTAAACTCAGACGAGCAAGCGGCCTACAGGCGTCGCGTTTGGCGACCGCCAATCGGTGCTCGTGTCCCTGTATCGAACGTGGCGCCCCAAGTCGTTCACCGATCTCGTCGGGCAAGACGCAGTCGTGCGGACGCTCCGGACGGCGCTCTCGAGTGGGAAGCTTTCGCACGCATATCTCTTCTCGGGGTCGCGCGGGAGCGGGAAGACCTCAGCCGCCAAGATCCTGGCGCGTTGTCTGAACTGCGTGCACGGACCGACCCCCGATCCCGACAACAGCTGCGAGAACTGCCTGGCGATGCTCTCGGGGACGGCGCTCGACGTCCTCGAGATCGATGCCGCCTCCAATCGCGGGATCGACGAGATTCGCGCGTTGCGCGATGCGGTGAAGTTCGCGCCGGCATCGATGCGCTACAAAGTCTTCATCGTCGATGAGGCGCACATGCTCACCCGCGAAGGCGCCAACGCCTTTCTCAAGACGCTCGAGGAGCCGCCGCCGCACGCGATCTTCATCCTCGCCACAACCGCGCCCGAGCAGCTGCCGGCCACGATCCTCTCGCGCTGCCAGCGTTATGCCTTCCGCCGCATCCCGGTTGCGACGATGATCGAACGGATGCGCACGATCGCCGACGCGGAAGGCATTGCGATCGACGACGATGCGCTGGGCGCAATCGCCTACCGGGCCGACGGGGGCCTGCGCGATGCACTCACGATGCTCGAGCAAGTCGCAGCGTTCGCGTCGGGGGCGCCGGTGGAGGCCGCCACCGTCGATGCGGCGTTCGGTGCGACGGGGCGCAATTTCGCCCGCGCCCTCGTCGCCAACGTCTTGGCCGGCGACGCGAGCGCCGCGCTACGCACGATCGACGCGGCCAGCGATGCCGGAGCCGACATGCAAGGCTTCATTCGCAATTCGCTCGCGGAGTTTCGCAATCTCTTGGTGGCGCGCATCGAGCCCGGCCTGCTCTCGCGCGACCTTTCGAGTAGCGACGCGCAAGCGACGATTGCCCTCGCCGGTGCGACGGCGCAGCCGCGCATCGTTCGCGCGTTGCGCCTGCTGGCCGACGCCCTGGCGGCCGGCCGGATCTCCGGCAGCCCGCGCTTGGAGGTGGAGACGGCGGTGCTTCGCTTGATCGTGCAGGGTGAAGATCCCACCCTCGAAGCTTTGGCGACGCGGGTGACACTGCTCGAACAGCAAGGCACCTCGGTCGTGCCTGCGGCCCCCGCTCCCATGAACTCGCCCGCCTCCCCCGCGCCGGCCGCGGCCTCGACCAGCGCCCCACCGGTTGCGCCGGTCGCTTCGCCGGCACCGCGAGTATCGTCAACATCGGGCTCCGCCCCGGCGCCGCCCGAGCCGACCCTCCAGCGGCTCCGCTCGCAATGGCAGAGCATTCGGACGCGCGCCGAAGGCGAACGCGTCCCGCTGCGCGGCCCCCTCTCGCGCGCGACCGTCGAGGCGGTGACGGCGCAGGCCGTTATCGTGCGGCTAGCCGACGAGCCGGCCGCCGAACTTCTGCGCAAGGACGCCGCCGTCGTCGAGCGCGCCATCAAGGACGTCGTGGGAGTACCGTTGCGCCTCCAGATTCGCGTCGAGGCCGGGCCGCAAGGCGGCTCCCGTGGGAACACGCACCGTGCCGCCCCGGCACCGGCGCCGGGCGAGGCGGAGCCGAGCGGCGAAACCGATCTTTTAGCTTACGCATTGCACAAACTGAGTTAAGCGGAGTAAGACGTGAATCAAGCGCAGATCCTGGCCCAGGTTCGCAAGATGCAAGCGGATATGGCCAAAGCGCAAGATGAGATCGCAGCGACCGTCGTCACCGGCACGGCCGCGGGCGGCACGGTGACCGTCGAGATGACGGCCGACCACGCGCTCAAGTCGATCAAGATTGCAAAGGAGGCCGTCGATCCCGACGACGTCGAGATGCTCGAAGACCTCATCGTCGTCGCGGTCAACGATGCCAGTGCCAAAGCACAGGAATTCGCCAGTCGCAAGATGGGCGCGCTCACGGGCGGCATGAAGATCCCGGGGTTGACGTAGATCGGCACGAGCGGCATCGCGGGCCCCCTGCAAAGCCTGATCAACGAATTCTCGAAGCTTCCGACGGTCGGGCCGAAGACGGCGGCCCGGCTCGTCTTCTATTTGCTCAACCGCCCGCGCGCAGAGGCGCAGGCGCTCGCCGACGCCATCTTGGCACTCAAGGACCGCGTGCATCTCTGCGCACGCTGCTTCTCGCTTACCGAAGATGAGTTCTGTACGTTTTGCACCGATCCGCGGCGTGATGCATCGCTGCTCTGCGTGGTGGCCGAAGCAAAAGACATCTTCGCCCTCGAGCGCACCGGTGCATATCATGGGCGCTATCATGTGCTCGGCGGCCTCATCTCGCCGATGGATGGTATCGGGCCGGCGCAACTGCGCACCAAAGAACTCGTCGAACGCATCGCGGGCGAGCAGCCGGTGGAGGTTGTCGTCGCCACCAATCCCAATGCCGAAGGCGAGGCGACCGCACTCTATCTTTCACGGCTGATCTCGCCGAGCGGCGTGCGCGTGACGCGGCTCGCCTACGGATTACCGATTGGCGGCGATCTCGATTACACCGACGAAGTTACGCTCGCAAAGGCGCTCGAAGGGCGCCGCGCG
The DNA here is from genome assembly GCA_035503775.1 of Candidatus Acidiferrales bacterium. Taxonomy (GTDB): domain Bacteria; phylum Vulcanimicrobiota; class Vulcanimicrobiia; order Vulcanimicrobiales; family Vulcanimicrobiaceae; genus DATJTD01. The sequence continues at coordinate 9,407 of DATJTD010000008.1, read as the reverse complement.
CTCTAATCTATCGTATGTGCAGCTGGGCAGAAGCTTGATAGGATACCTTACGGTACGGCCAAAAGCGTCGGCGCATGTGCCGGTTGTGTTAGCGGGCTAGTGACGCGACTTTTTGCGCCCGCCGCGCTTCTGCCCGGCGGCTGGGCCTTCGACGTCCTCATGGAGATCGACGACGCAGGCAACTTCGGCGCCGTTACGCCGCGTTGGTCACCCGGTGATGCCGAGGTGCTCGCGGGTGCCGTGCTGCCGGGGATGCCCAACGTGCATTCCAAGGCGTTTCAGCGCGCGCTCGCCGGACGTACGGAACGCCGTGCGGCCAAGAGCGATACCTTTTTCACGTGGCGCGAGCTTATGTACAAGCTGGTCGCGCGCATCAATCCCGAGCAGTTCGAAGCGATTGCGAAATACGCGTTCATCGAGATGCTCAAGTCGGGATACACGGCCGTCGGCGAATTTCACTACCTGCACAACGGGCCGGGCGGCACTCCGTACGACAGGCCGACCGAACTCTCCGAGCGCCTCATCGCCGCAGCCCAAGCCGCCGGCATCGGGCTCACCCTTTTGCCCGGCCTCTATTGCTACAGTAACTTTGCCGGGCATCCGCCGCTGCCCGAACAACTGCGCTTCGTGCTGAGCCTGGACGCTTACGTCTCGCTTTGGACCGAGTTGCAGAAACTCATGCAGAACGATCCGCAACTGCGGTTGGGCGCCGCTCCGCACTCGCTGCGCGCCGTCGGCCGGCTAGAACTCACGGGGCTCATTGCCGCCGTCATCACGCGCGATCCCGAAGCGCCTATTCACATGATCGTCTCCGAGCAACGGTTCGAAGTCGATTCGTCACGCATGGCCTTCGGTATGGCGCCAATCGAATATCTCTTCGGGCTCACGAAGATCAGCGCGCGCTGGTGCTTGATTCACGCCACCCACGCGACGCGCGACGAGATCGCGATGCTCGCGTCGTCGGGAGCCGTCGTCTGTCTGTGTCCGAGCAGCGAAGCCAATCTCGGCGACGGCATCGCTCCAGCGGCAGCGATCATCGAACGCGAGGGAGCTTTTGCCGTCGGTTCCGATTCCAACGTGACGATCGATGCCGCCGAGGAGCTGCGCTGGCTCGAATACAGTCAACGCCTAACCACGGGCCGGCGTGCGATTTTGGCCTCCAAGGCGTATCCCTCGGCGGGGGAATTCATGTACCGCATGTCGCTGCGTTCCGGAGCGCAAGCGCTGGGGCGCCGGATCGGTGCAATCGAACCGGGGGCGCGCGCCGACCTCGTCGTGCTCGACGACTTCACGACCCTCGACATGTTCGTCTTCAGCGCGGGCCGTAACGCCGTCTCGGCCGTGATGGTGGGCGGCAAGTGGGTCGTGCGCGACCACGCGCATGCGGGCCAAGAGGAGGCGCGCATCGCCTATCAGGAGACGCTCGACGCGCTGACCCGGACCTGATCGCCGTGTGCGAAGACCCCCGCCTGCAGCACGTTGCAGTAGACGCCCATGACGTTGCGCCGGTGCTGCGCCAGTTCGCGAAGTACCCGCGGGTCGGAATCGCCGGTTTCCAAATCGTAGGTCGTCGTGACGCAGCGCCGGATCTCGGCATTCACGTGCAGGACGACGTCGCCGACGGTGATCCGGGAGCCGACGAGATCGGCTTCTTGCAGGCGCACCTCACCGGTCGTCTGTACGAAGATGTTCGGGCGATACCGCAACGCCTCGAGCGATCGGCCCGCCAGCGCCTCCGCCTCCGCTAGCCACGTATCGAGGATCAGCGAGACCGGCTGGTCGTCGAAGTACGGGCCGGCGTCCCGCGCCTCCAGAGAGACGCTGCGCTGCGCACCGAGTTCGAGCGCGTCGTCGATCCCGGTGAGAAGATGGAGGCGTTCGTTTTCCTTGCCGCGATACGTCTTGCCGGTGCGCGCGTGATCGGGCGAGAGGACGAAGAGCGCGGCGCCGCGGTCACCGACCAGTCCGTGCGGGCCGACCCCCGCCTGGCGCAGGAGTTCTCCTTTGAGCGCCTTGACCGGAAAGCGCCAAATCTGCGCAACTTCTCCGAGAATCATCGGCGGACTCCAGGACTCGTGCAGGACAGCGGCGGAGTGAGGCGCATGCAGCTACGCCCACTCAGCCTCGGCGAGTTGTTAGATCGCGCGGTGACGCTCTGCGTTCGGCACGTGTGGGTCCTCGCGCTCATCTTCTTGGTCTTCATCGTCCCACTCTCCATTCTCCAGACATACGCGATTCCCGATCAGACCAAGGCGTGGACGAGCCTCATCGAAATGGCACGCTCGGGCGGGAGTGAAGCGGCTTTGCAACAGGCGGCCGTGCTCTCCCGGGCGTCGTCGGCAACCGGGGCGACCGCCATCTGGTTTCTCGTCGCGTTCTTCTTCAGCCCGCTGCCGTATGCCGCGCTGATCCTGGCGACCTCGCAGGCGTACTTAACGGGGACGACGTCGTTCGCTGCGGCGTACCGTGGGGCACTGCGCGTCTGGCCGCGTCTGCTCGGGTTGACGTTCTTGTATACGGTTGCACTTGTGATCGTCGGCATCGCCGCTGCGATCGTCGGAGCGGTGGTCATCGTGATCGTCGTGTTGCTCGGGCGTGCGGCCGTTGCGCTCGGCATCATCGCCGGGATCGTTCTCGGCGGTGCATACATCGTGGGTATGATCGTCCTCGGTCTCGTCGGCCTCATTGCCGTCTATCTCTCCTACTACACCTGCACGCTCGAAGGAGCGCCCGTGTGGACGTCTCTGACGAGCGGCGTGCAACTCGCGTTCGGGCGCGGCAACTTCCCCCGCTCGCTCGGCGCGGGCCTTGCCTTCACCGCGATAAATTTCGGTATCTCGCTGGTCTCGGTGCTGGGCGCAGGAATGTTGTTCGGCCTCGTGCACTCGGCGTACGCCGGCCAGACATTCAGCGTGCTCGTCAGCCTCCCCGCAACGGCGTTTCTGATCTCCTTCGTGACGTTGTACTACTACGATCTGCGCGTACGTAACGAAGGCTTCGACCTTCGCATCGAGATCGGGGCGCCGATGCCGGTCGCTGACGCATAGCGATTGAACTCTGCCGTTGGTTCTGCGCTTTCTGCGGAGGTGACGTGGCCGCACGGTGATCCTGACGCAGTCATTCGTACGGTGCTCGCACAACCGGCGTATCGAGCCGGAACGACGGTGGATCGGCCGCCGCAGCCGACGCTCCTCGAACAGCTTGGAGAATGGCTGCGTCATTGGGCAAAGACGCACCTCGGATTCCTGCACCGGTTGTTCTCGGGGATTCGCGGCACCGGCGAAGTGCTCGAAGTGGTCGTGCTCATCGCCGTAGGCGCGGGCTTGGTCATCGCCGGCGCACGGATATTCTTGATGATGGCGCGCGATCGCACACCGGTGGATGCGACGCCGGGTGACGTCGAGAAGCTCGGTGCGGTACGCACGGCGGCGCATTGGCGCGCGCTTGCGGTCGAGGCTGCCTCGCAGGGACGGTACGAGGCCGCAATTGCGGCCTTCTTCATGGCTGCGCTGCGGCTGCTCGACGAAGCGGGAGTGATCGCTTTCGATGCGGCGCGAACGCCGGGCGAATACCGTCGTCTGGTGCGTCGTGCGCTCGACGAGGCGGCGCCTGCGTTCGACGGGTTGGCCGGCCGCTTCGTGTACGCGACCTACGGTGGGCACGAAGCGAGTGCGCAAGACTATGCAGCCGCGCAGCATTCGTACACGACGTTCGCGCCGCTGGTGACTCACCGGTGATACGCCGTCTTCCTTCGATACGCCGTCTTCCTTGGGGGCAACTCGTCTTATTTTTGCTCGGAGTCGCGGTGCTTTCGTATACGGGCGTCGTGATGCAGCAGCGTCAGCAACTTGCAATCGATACGTACTCGACCTACGATGCACGCAGCGGCGGCTATCGCGCATGGTACGAGCTGCTCGAACGAGAGGGGGTCGATGTCACGCGTTTCGAACGTCCGGCGGCATTTCTGGACGATTCGATCAAGATATTGATTATCTCGACGCCGCTTTCGTTCGACCCACAGGTGATCGCGCCGTCAGAGCTCGATCGTACAGCTATCGATGCGTGGGTCGGCGCGGGTGGGACGCTCGTCGTGCTCGGGACGTATCTCTGGGGCGCGCAGTCGGCGCTCGCGGGCGTGGCCTTTATGCCCCTCACGCCGGCCGATCTACGGCGCATGGGTGTGCGTAGCGTCGCTTCAACGGTGCAGCCGCTGGTGCGGATCGGGAGATACCGGCGTGGCACCATCTACCTCGTACGAGACGAGGCGTTGCTCTCGAACGCGCGCATCGGTCGCGCCGACGATGCGCGCTTCGCCTTGGCACTCGCGCGCCCCAAAAGCGGTGGCAGCGTCGCCTTCGACGAGACGATCCACGGCTATCTGGTTCCCGAACATTGGTGGCTGGTTGCGCCGCGGCGGCTGGTCGTCGCCGTCATCGTGGCGGCGCTCGTCGTCGCACTTGCGGCGCTCGGCGCGACGATACGACTGGGGCCGCCGCTTCGACCGCCGGCCCACCGGGGCGCGACCTCACTCGAGTATGTGGATGCCGTGGCCTCTCTGTACGGACGTGCCCACGCCGCTGCTCCCGCCCTTCAGGAGGCATTGCAATCGGTCAAGCGCGCGGTCGCAACGGTGCTGGGACTCTCCGGCGATCTGCCGACACGGGATCTCGCGCGGGCGATCTCGGTTCCCGATCTGCGCGGTGCACTCGCCGAACTCGATGTGCTCGCGACGATGCCGGCACCCGATGAACGACATCTCGTGCGCGGCCTCCGCCTCGCACATCTCCTGCGGAAGGAAATCGAGACGCATGGCAGCCGCTTCTGACCTCGCCCAACGCCTACAGGACGGCTTGGCACGCGTGATCGTCGGCAATGAGCAAACGACGTTTGCGTTCTTGGTGGCGCTGCTCGGGCGCGGGCACATCCTCATCGAAGGCGTACCGGGGACGGCAAAGACGCTCTTCGTGCGGATGTTTGCAATCTTGCTCGGCGTCGACTTCCGGCGCATTCAGTTCACGCCCGATCTGATGCCGTCGGATGTCGTCGGCACCACCGTCTTCAACCCCAAGACCGCCGAGTTCAGCTTGCGGCGCGGGCCGATCTTCACGAATCTGCTCTTGGCCGACGAGATCAATCGCACGCCGCCCAAGACGCAGTCGGCCCTTCTGGAAGCGATGGAAGAGCGCCAAGTCACCATCGACGGCGAGTCGCAGCCGCTCGATCCGCTCTTCGTGGTTTGCGCGACGCAGAATCCCATCGAGTTCGAGGGGACGTATCCGCTCCCGGAGGCGCAACTCGACCGCTTCTTCGTTCGCGCGACGACCGGCTATCCGAGCGCCGCGCAAGAGCGGGAGTTACTGGCACGCAGTGCGCGAGGGTTTGATGCGCACCATCTCGATGAGGCCGGCGTGACGCAGATGGCGACGCGTGACGAGGTGCTCGCGGCGCAGCGCGAGGTGCGCACGATCTTCGTCGCCGATGCGCTCGCGGAATACATCCACACGATCGTTACGCGCACGCGTGCCTCGAACGACCTTGCCTTGGGCGCTAGTCCGCGTGCCGCAATCGCCGTGCTCATCGCGGCACAAGCGGCCGCGGCGGTCGACGGCCGTGATTTTGCGACGCCCGACGACGTGAAGACGGTTGCGCCGCTGGTGCTCGCGCATCGTCTCCTCGTGCGGCCGGAAGCCGAAGTCGAGGGGCTCTCCGCAGCAACCGTCTTGGAGCGAATCCTCGCGAGCGTGGACGTTCCCAAGGGCCTCGCATCGGCGAACCGCGCCTGACGATGCGCCGCCTCTTCCCGGCGCTTTGGCTCTCGCCGCGCGGCGTCTGGGTGCTCTTGGGCCTCGCAGCCCTCACCGCGATCGCAAGCGTCGTCGCGTGGCTGGGCATCGTCGTCTACTTCGGCTGCGCTGCCCTGATCGCTGCCCTGCTGGCAGATGTGCGTCTGGGACCATCCAGCAAGACGTTGCGTGTGACGCGGCAACCGCTCGAACCGCTGGCGTTGCGGCGCCCGGGGCGCGTGGTCTACACGGTTGAGAACCGCAGTGCATCTGCCGTCCGGGTCGGGCTGTTCGAGACGCCGCTCGCGGCGATCGACTTCGATCGCGAGAGCGTCATCGGAACGATCCCGGCGCATGCGCAGGCCACCTTGCACCAAGGACTGTTAGCGCGCGAACGCGGTCTCGTGCACTTCGGCACGATCTACGCCTGGGCGGAAAACGGTCTCGGGCTCTTGCGCCGGCGCTTTGCCATTCCAGCCGCAGCGGAGGCGCGGGTCTTTCCCGATCTCTCCGCCGTGGAGGGCTACGGCACGCTCGCGCGGCGCAAGACGTTGCTCGAACAGGGTTTGCGCCGGCTGCGTCTGCGTGGTGTCGGCAGCGAATTCGAAAGCATTCGCGAGTACGCGACGGGCGACGCGTTTCGCAGCATCGATTGGAAGGCGAGTGCCCGGCGCGGACGCCTCATGGTGCAGCAGTACGAGATCGAGCGCAGCCAACACGTGATCGTCGTGCTCGACTGCGGCCGTATCATGACCCCGCGTATCGGTCCGCAGCGAAAATTCGACTATGCGCTCACGGCGGGGTTGTCGGTCGCACGTGTCGCCCAAGCCGCCGACGACAACGTCGGGCTGCTCGCATTTGGTGCCAAGCCCGTACTCTCGATCGCGCCCCGCCGTGGGGAAGCCCACATCGCCGCCTTGGCGCGTGCGTCGTACGACTTGCAGCCACGCATGGAAGAGCCCGACTACGAACGCCTCTTCACGGAACTCAAGAACCGTAACAGCAAGCGCAGTCTCATCGTCTTCTTCACCGATATCTTCGACCCGGTCACCTCGGCGAGCGTCCTTGCGGGCCTCGCACGTCTGGTGCGGCGGCACGTGGTGCTGTGCGTGCTCATGAACGACGCGGCGATCGCATCGGCGCTTGCGTCAGAGCCGGTCACTGCCGACGACGCCTATCGTGCGAGCGTGGCGATGCGCCTCGCCGACGAGCGGGCAACGGCGATCGCCCAACTGCGCGCGCTCGGCATCATCGTCGTCGACGTCCCGGCGGCGCAACTCACGGTGGCACTGCTGGATGCCTATCTCGAGGTCAAAGCACGAGGAAAAATATAGGTGTCTTAACCGCAGCCGCGACGGCGAGAGCCACGCTGGTTTCTGCAGGAACACTCCTTTATTAAAAAACTCGCGCACTGCCTTCATATCGCGCCCGGGAAACCGGTGCAGAACGCGTTCATCGAGAGTTTCAACGGGCGGCTGCGCGACGAGTGCCTGAACGAGAACGACTTCACGACGCTCTTCGACACGCGCCGGATCCTGGCAACTTGGCGTGACCAGTACAACACGGCGCGACCACACAAAGCGCTGGGTTGGAAGACACCCGAGGAATTTGCGCGCGCGTTCTCGACTACCCAAACAACCAAAACTCTCCATCTATCCTCGGTGGCATGATGGGGCTACCGTCACCGGTATAACCATATGATGATGATTCGCGCACAAATCGGTACCGTCCCATTGCCGTGGTCGAGACGAGAGGCCGGCCGCCGCCGCACGGATTGGCAAGGATTACCAGACTCAAGGCCGCTGGCCTGGGCATCTAGGCTATGACAGGAGCTCGCAGCGATCAGGCTCCTACCTGAAGCGATTCACGACACCGCGTGGAGGAATTGCACAAGCATCCCCCGGGCTCTTGGAATCTTCGCTGGCTCCTCTATCACTATTACTTGTCACTAGTGATGGACGGACTTCTGTCGCAGCCATCTCTATGCGGAAAAGCTCCTCTAGAGAATTTCGCGTCTCGTATTGACAGCCATCCGTTTCAATGGTTTATTTCGCACAGAGCGTTTCGGGCTATTGTCGGGATATTAATGCGCCAAGTGGCTGCGCTTGTCGTCGTTTCTGCTTTACTTTTGCAGACGGGAACAGCCTGGGCCGAGGGTGTCCGGCTAACACCGTATCCGGCACCACAAGGTGCGACGGCTCTCTCAGCACAGCCGGTGACGGGGGTCCAACTCACGACAAGTGACCAGCAGTTCGCCCGAGGCGTCCTCGTGCATCCGCAGTCTCCGTACGCTAAGCCCGAACCGATACCGCTAAGCGTTTTCTTGCGAGGTCAGAGCACGAGGGTGCTTCAGTTCCCGCGTAAAGTTGCGGAAGTCAAGAATAGCGCTCCGATAGATTTGAAAACGTTAAAGCTGTACAAGCCTGTTGACCCGCGCGACGCGCCGCGAGACCCGCTGGCCATCGGTATCCACACGGCGGCATCCCTGGGAATCACACACCTTGTCCAACTTAGTACGGCGGGCATAGCGGCTCCAAGTGCCTCGGCCGGACGGCCTCTGCGTCGTGCACTTAGTGAGACGAGGCAGGCCACCGTGGGAGTGCGAAAGGCAGCGGCGCTGATTACCGCCGGCCAGGTGCCCGGAACTGGGATCAATCCTTGGTGGACCTATGAAGAAGGGACCATTCCAGGCGTCGGCAAGTACATGGTCAACGTTTCCAATACGAACTTACTTGTACAGTCCGACGATGTTGATGTTCCCGAACGGGGTGTAGACCTGGCCCTTCGGCGCACGTATAATTCGCAGTCGGGGCGTGATTGGGCCAATGACGATGGTTCTGAGTTTCCAGGGCAATTTGGTACGGGCTGGACGAACACCGTCGACGCTCACCTTGCTTACAATAGCGGAGTTGGCGGGAGCGTCGGATTAAGCGTCTTCGATGTCGATGGAGGCGCGCTATGACTATCTCCCCGACGGTCAAGGTAATTGGATACCGCCGCCGGGCCAGCACGCGCAGCTTGCGTACGATGGAAGCTGCGCCTATGATTGGACGAGTACGTCAGGAGCGGTATACGTGTTCTTCCCGCCGAGTGGCGGCTGCATAGCATCGCAGCCCGGGTATGGGGGGCGCACGGCGTTGATCTATGGGCGCAATCACAACAACTATTTGTATTTCATCTGGTCGTGGGCGGGAAATCCGATTGTTGACGCGACCAACTTGACAACCCTTACCGTTCAGCATTCCGACGGCCATGCCATGGTCTTGAATTTCGGAAATGTGAGCGTAAACGGGAGCGTGGAGCGGCTGCTGACGTCGGTCGTTCGACCCGACGGGGTGAGCATCGCTTACGCATACGATGGCAACGGCAACTTAAGCGAAGTCGACAAACCCATCAATTGGACCTCGCCGAACAGCTCCGGAGTGTCATTTAGCACCGCATCTACGAGCGACTGCGTGCAAAATGGTGCTGTTGTGTGCTTGCCTGGAGTTGACCCGGTTCCGTGGATACTTTCCTTCTTACGGAGAAAGAATCCACCATGGCAAAGCGCCGTACATACCCGCCGGAGTTCCGGCGTAAGATCCTCGACCTGGTCCGCTCCGGCCGCAGCGTAAACGAGGTCGC
>DATJTD010000007.1:0-7928 GCA_035503775.1 Candidatus Acidiferrales bacterium | reverse complement strand
GCGACCTCGTTTACGCTGCGGCCGGAGCGGACCAGGTCGAGGATCTTACGCCGGAACTCCGGCGGGTATGTACGGCGCTTTGCCATGGTGGATTCTTTCTCCGTAAGAAGGAAAGTATCCACGGAACCGGGTCAACTCCATGGTGCACAGCGACGCGGTACTGCTGCTAGTTGCCAAGCGGTCATCGAGCACCGTGTAGGGAATTCCGACCTGTTCTAGCACGGTCTGAGCGCGCGCAAACTGACCGAAAGACCGAACGAACACGCCTATCTCTCCTGGCGCGATGCCTTCGCTCGTGCGCTCAATAAGCCAGTCGCACGCGGCTTTAGTTTCTTCTTCCTCAGTCGCTGCGATCAGGATTGTTGGGGCGCGGAACAAGCCGCAGATTCCGAGCACCGCCCGGCGGAGGCCGCAGCGATAGGGAAGTAAAAAGGGAAGTAGCGCACGGGTCACTTCCCAAAAAACTCGGAAACCCTCGTAAAATCAAAATGCCGAGAGCCAGAATCGAACTGGCGACACCAGGTTTTTCAGACCTGTGCTCTACCGACTGAGCTATCTCGGCATGGAGGGGTCCTGAGCGACCCCTTCCGGTTCGGCGGCCTGGACCGGCTCCCTACCTGCGAGCGAAACTTCGGATCCTGCGCGACGCTCGGGGCAAGTGCCCTGCGGCTCGCGAAAGCACCGCCTGGCTGCTACGGCACGGTGGACGGCGGCAGCCCGATGCTGCCCATCCCGGCATGCGTCATCGTCTCCCAATTTTGCATGTGGTTCACACCCGTTGGGCGGATGAGCGGAAGGACGGCTCCCATCAGCGGCAGACTATAGCCGAGCCGGTTCACGTATTCGTTGTACGCGATCTCCCATGTCTGCTGATCGCTGAAGGTCAGATGTGGCGGCGGCGTTCCGTCGTTGGGCTTGAGATACTGCGCTTGGAATTCCATCGCGTCCATGAGTCGCTGGGCGGTGTCCTCCCATTGATAGAGGTCAACGCCTTGCTGGAGCGCCGTCTCGGCGACGTCGGTCATCGCAGCAAAACCAAAGTTCGCATGCTGGGGATCGCGATACGATTCTTGCAGAAGCCCGTTCACATAAACCGGAGTATTGCCGAAGCCCCAGGTCGGGGGGCTCTGGCCCGTACACGAAAAGGGGAACGGCAAGGGCGTCGGGCCGTCCGTCGTCAGGTAGATATACGCGGGAGCTAGCGCTTCCCAATTCGAGATCGCCTCATTGAACGTCGTGCGATCATCGTTGTAGACGGCGATGTTGATCTGCGCTTCGGACATCGTGAGTTCCCAATTGCCGTTGTCGCACGACGGAGGCTCGAACTCCGGCAAGTACTCTTTGGTAAGCCATGCACCGAACGCCGTCGCCGCCGCGGGCGACCAACCGGCATTCGTATACTTGATGATCTCTGCAGCACGCGCCCAGACAGCACCCGCCCACGCCGCCTGCAGCGGCGCATTGGTGCCGGTGTGGCCGCCGGTGAACGTCGTGTCCCACGCCGTCATGATGGCGATCGCATTCTTCGCGTACACGGGGTTGCCGGTCGCGTTCCACAAGAGCGCTTGCGCATACGCCGCCTCGCTGTCGGCCTTCTCGGCCGTGCACGCCGCCGGATCGCCGCTGGAATACGAATTGCACAGAACGGTCACGAACGGCGTCGCCGTATATTTCAGCGCACCTTGCGGGCTCGCGATCATCGCCTTGAGCGCCGCGTACTGCGGGTAAGCCGAATTCGTCGAACGCTGCTGCATCGCAACCAGTTGCGCCATATTTAGCAACACCCCGGGATGATAGAACCCTTGCGCATCCGGCGTCGCCGCGCCGGGCAAGCCGGTTGACGCCGGACTCGCGGTCGGTACACCGCTCGGAGACGCTGTCGCCGTACTGCTTGGCGTCGGAGTCGGTTTCGGCGTCGATGTCGGAGTCGGCGTATTGCTTGGCGGATTCGTCGGCGAACTCGTTGGAGAGGCCGTTGGCGACGTCGTGGGCGCTTTGGTCGGCTGCGTCGTCGGTGGATTTGTCCCCGGCGGACTCGTTGCGGGCGCGGTGGTTGCCGAGGTCGCCGTCGGGCTCGACGAAGGCGTCGCTGTGGGCGTGCCGCCATCAGGCGTCGCCGAAGGCTGCGTCGTGGCGACCGGGCTGGCCGTCTGCGATGACGGTCCCGCCGGGAGGCTGGGCGACGACCCGCCGGAGCACGCCGTCCCCATCACCACACACGAGAAGACGCCAACGAAAACCAAGCAGCTACGTGATAGCAAAACACCCCTCCAGATGTCCCAGCACGCACAGCGCCAGCGGCGTGTGGGATTCGTCTCCTATTTATGGACTAAATTGCCGCGCAACGCTAGAGGGACGACATGTTCTTTTCGTTTCAGAATGCGGAACGCAGCCGTTCGCCTCAATTAGGAGAGCCAGCGAACGTTGAGCCGGCTCTCGCGTGGTTGCGCTGCCGGCGGCTTCATCTCCGGGCGTCCGAGATAGACACTCGCTACGATCCGGTCCGTCGGCTCGAGGCCCAGATGCGCTCTCACCTCCGGATCGTAGACCATCTCGCCCGTCCGCCACATCGCGCCCAGACCCAGCGCCTGGGCTGCCAACAGCAGATTCTGCACCGCCGCCGCGGCGGCGGCAAAGTCCTCGATCGCGACGATGGGGTCGTCATCCGTGCGCACGGCCACGATGAGTAGCACCGGTGCACGCAGCGGCTTGGCGGCCTCCTTCTGAAGCAACTTCTCGCGCTCTTCGCCTTGCGCGTGCGTGCGCTTTGCAACGATCTCTGCCCAGACGCGGCCCAACCGTTCGCGCGCCTCTCCGCGCACGACGACGAAGCGCCACGGCTCCGTGAGCCGATGATTCGGCGCCCAGGTGGCCGCTTCGATCAGCGTCCGGATCTCGTGGTCTGGAACCTCGCCGCCGAGCTTCCCAATACTGCGGCGTTCCCGTAAAGCCGTGAGCACGTCCATCGTCACTGCAACACGCGCCGTCAACGCAGAGATGCGCGCGAAGCCGCACTGCCGGCAGAGGCGCACCGGATCGTTGCTCGGGCAATCCGGCCGCCTTGAGGCTCGTTGAACCAGATGCGCCCTTGGCGGTCTGTCGAGGGTACGGAGTCGATAATCGTGTCGTCTCCTCCTGACGCGGTGATCCCCCGGCGAAAACGCGTGATCGCGCCCTTTGTCGTGATGCGCGCGAGCTCGTTTCCATGATAGAGGGTAAACCACAGATTTCCATCGCAGCCCGCCACGATGCCGCCGACCGACGAACGCGCGGGAATGCCGTGCGAGAATTCCGTGATCGTCCCTCCCGTGGTGATGCGGCCGATGCGATCGCGTCTCTCGGTAAACCAGAGTGCTCCATCGGGGCCAACCGTGATGTATTGCGGGCCGCTGTCCCAACGGGTCAAGCCCCGCGTGAAGAGCGTATAGCGTCCGTCGGGCGCTATACGCCCGATCAGGCTCTCGGTCGTTCCGTAAACCAAAGCGCACCATCGGGACCACGAACGACAGAGTTCGGCGAGGCGGATGGATACGGCGGCTCGGGGATGGAACGTCGACGCGGCAAGCAGGCAACGCGGTCGCCGGCAACAAGACAGCCGGCCGTGTCGAGCGCTCGTGTTGTTCCGTTCAACGAGATCCGTGCGACGCCGTATGGCGTCACGTTGATGACGTGCGCTCCGTCAGACTGCAGCATCCCCGCGTCGCTGCGAGCGATGTCCGGTAACTCCTCAACGGCGCCGGTGGGCCTGAGACGAGCGATTCTCGGGCGCCACCCGAAGGTCTCGCGGAACCACACCGATCCGTCACTGGTAACGACCGGGCCACCCGGTCTATTGTCAGGCGTCAGTCCGCTGCCGACGATCCGCAAGCGGCCGTCAACGGAGAGGTGATCGAGCGTGTCGCGTGCGCTATCGGTGAACCAAGCCGAACCATCGGCGTCGACCGCGATGCCATACGGCATCGCCCCGATGGGAAGACCGACTCGATACAGTCGCAGCACACGATCCGGAGCGATCCTGCCGACGCGATTGGCATACGGCTCGGTAAACCAGATCGCCCCGTCCGTCCCGATCGCAAGGTGGCCCCACGCGGACGTTACCGGCCACGGCTCGCGCCAGCGCCACATCGGTTCGAGAATGCGTGCAAGTTCCGCAACCGACCCGTCCTCGGAGATGCGCACGATCTCGAGTGAGGTCGCCGCCGACGCCGCCGCGGCGCTGGACGCATTCGCGACGGCTTCCGTCACGAGGCTGCCGTCGCTCGAGACGGCCGCGTACGGACCGAGGCGATGCGTTGCGAGGTACGCCGAAGCCACGTCATGCGTCGCCACTCCTGAGGGAGCAACCCACGTCAGCTCTTGGAGGCCATCCGGCCTCGCCTGCAACATGAGCCACATCCCACCGTCAGCGCCGAGGGCGATCGAATCCACCGAGGCGGGTTCAACCACCACGCTCGCACGGTCGAGACGGCGCAGATACGGCTCTCCGTTGCGCGCCGCATAGACTCCCACGCGCGAGGCAGCGAACGCGCGCGTCGCGGCGTGGAGAAAATCCAGCAACGTGGGGCGCCCGGGCACGATCGGCACGAGGCGGTACGACTGCACGCGGCCACTTGGCAGAAAGCGCGTGATGTGCGGCCAACCGTTCGTCCAGACCGATCCGTCGGGACCAATGCCGATCTCGCCGGTTGCGACCTCGCGTGCAATGGTCTTTGCGCGTTGTTCTTTCAGCACCGAACCATCGCGCGAAAGGCGTGCGACTCCGTCTTCCTCGGCAACCCAGATCGTGCCGTCGGGAGCAATCGCGATGCCGCCGAGCCCGTCAAACGTCGGACCGAACTCGACAATCACCGGCGTCCCATACGCCGCCTGCGCCGCGCGAGCGCTAAGCGCGAGCACTGCAGCAAAGACGCACGTGACAAGCAAGCGACTCACCCTGACCCATCGCGGGGCAGCGCAGACTTCTCCTCCTGACAGCCTTTGGAGACCCGCGCCAATCGAACAAACCCTTACGGACGTAAGGGTTTGTGGCGACGCTGAAGGGGCTCGAACCCTCGACCTCCGCCGTGACAGGGCGGCGCTCTAACCAACTGAGCTACAGCGCCATCGGGATGGTGGGCACGGTTGGGATTGAACCAACGACCCCCCGCGTGTGAAGCGGATGCTCTCCCACTGAGCTACGCGCCCCGGCGCCGGCACCAGGGGACGTCCATTCCTACGTGGGCAGTCGGAGACCTCTTGGCCGCGGGCGAAGAGCCGAAGATGCACCTCTCCGCATTTGCGCTCGCCGCCGTCCTGCTGGCGCAACCCGCCACTCCGACGCCCCCGGGGCCGCCGAGCGCTCCCCCGGAGACCGAAGCGCACTTCACGGTCTCGACGACCGATGCGGGCGCGCAAGCCGCCTTCGATCGCGGCCTCACGCTCCTCTACGCGTTCAATCCGCAAGAAGCGCGACGCGCCTTCGAACAGGCCGCCACCCTCGATCCCAAGCTCGCGATCGCGCAGTGGGGCATCGCCATGTCGTATGGAGTCGATATCAACACGCCGTATGTCCCGAGTTCGCAAGCGCAAGGCCACGACGCGATCACGCGTGCTCAAATGCTCGCCACCGCCGCAACGACCACCCCGCTCGAGCACGCGCTCATCGACGCAGCCGTTCCCCGCTACCGCTTCACGGCCGAGCAAGATGCAGACCGTTCCGCGCGCGCGTTCAGCGACGCGATGGCGAGCGTCGCAGCCCGCTTTCCACACGACGTGCTCGCGCTGGTGCTCGCCGCCGAAGCCGCGATGGATTGCAACGGCACCTATTGGACCAAAGACGGGCAACCCGAGGCCGGGACGCTCACCACGATCGCGCTGCTCCACCAAGCGCTCGCAATCGACCCCCAAAACATCGGCGCAAACCATCTGCTGATTCACATGCTCGAAGCCTCACCGCACCCGCAAGATGCGCTCCCGGCCGCCGAAGTTCTCGCGGGCGATCAATTCGAGCCTGCCGCCGAGCATCTCGCGCACATGCCGGCGCACATCTTCATGCGCGTCGGCGACTATCACGCCGCCGGTGAAGCCAACCGGCTTGCCGTCGAACACTTCGAGGCCTATCTCAAGAGCGATCACGCGGTCGGGCACGAGCAGTATCTCGCCCACGATCTGGTCTTCGAAGTCGAGGCCTACATGATGTCCGGCGAGTTCGCGCAAGCACAGCGCGCCGCGCAAGACTTCAAGCGCGACGTGCGCGTGAACTCGCCGTTCGCAGACGACGTCGCCGTGCGCTTCGGCCACTGCGAACTCGTCAGCGCGACCTCCGGATTCGCCGCCGGCTACTGCAGCGCACGTGCCGGTCAAACGGCACAAGCGCAGAAGATATCACACGACCTGCGCGCACTTGGAAGCGATCTGCTCACGATCCCAGCCGATCTCATCGACGCCCAACTCGCGGAGAACCGTGGCGACCGGGCGACCGCGATCGCACTCCTTCAACATGCCGTCAGCATACAGGACAACTTTCCGTATCAAGAACCGCCCGCTTGGTTTTTCCCGGTGCGCGAGCGGTTGGGCGCCGTCTATTATCGCGCCGGCGAGTTCGCCGACGCCGAACGCACCTTTCGCGACGATCTCCTTCGCAATCCCAACAATCCGCGTTCGCTCTTCGGCCTCGCGCGCAGTCTCGAACAAGAAGGGAAGGCCGACGAGGCCGCCGATGTTCAGCGTGAATTCGAGACGGCGTGGGCGCACGCCGACACGTCTCTCGATATGAAGGATTTGTAAAACAAAGATGCAGCGTGCACGCGGCGGACTGGACGAAACACGCCCAGTCTGGCGGACCCTTCTGGCCTTTCTGATCCCGATGATGCTGACCAACGTGCTGCAGTCGGCGAACGGCACGATCAACAGCATCTTCTTGGGGCGTATGATCGGCGTGCACGCACTCGCCGCCGCCTCGGCGTTCTTCCCGGTGCTCTTCTTGATCTTCGCCTTCTTCATCGGGCTGAGCAGCGGCGCGAGCGTCCTCATCGGTCAGGCGCACGGCGCGCGCAACGACGAACGTTTGCGCGAAGTCGCCGGAACGACCCTGATGGCGGCGCTCGTCCTCTCGGTCATCTTGGGGCTTGCCGGTTGGTTTTCCATCGAGCCGTTGCTGCGGGTGCTGCGCACGCCGGCGGATATCTTCCACGACGCGGCCTCCTACGCGCGCGTGATCTTCGCCGGTCTCCCCGTGATGCTCGGTTTCTTGAGCTACACGGCGTTTGCGCGCGGCACCGGCGACGCGCAGACGCCCTTCTGGGCGCTGGTCGTCTCAACGCTCTCGAGTCTGCTCGTCACGCCGGCGTTGATTGCCGGGTGGTTCGGCCTTCCACACCTGGGCATCCTCAGCGCCGCCGTCGCCGGCATCGTCTCCAACATCATCGGCTGGCTCTTCATCCTCTGGGCAATGCACAGGAAGCAGAGTTCGCTGGCGCTGACCAGTTCGCTCATTCCGCACATCCGCATACGCTGGCAAATACTCGCAATGACGATGCGCCTCGGCGTCGCGACCGGCGTGCAGGTGATCATGGTCTCACTTGCCGAGATCGCCGTCCTCTCGTTCGTCAATCACTTCGGTTCACAGGCAACTGCAGCGTACGGCGCGGTGAATCAAATCGTAAGCTATGCGCAATTCCCCGCGATCAGCATCGGGATTGCCGCCTCGATCTTCGGCGCGCAGGCGATTGGAGCGCGCCGCGTTCACCGCCTCGGTGAGATCGTGCGTTCGAGCGTCATCCTCAACTATCTCGTCGAGGGCGGCCTCATCGCGATCGTCTACCTCGCCTCGCCGCTCATCCTCGGCCTCTTCCTCACCGATCAGCCGACCCTGCGGCTTGCGCATTCCCTGCTGATGATCACGCTGTGGAGCTACGTCATCTTCGGAAACTCGGCGGTACTCTCGGGCG
>DATJTD010000006.1:0-8444 GCA_035503775.1 Candidatus Acidiferrales bacterium | reverse complement strand
GGAGCGCCTCCTGCAGTGGGTTGAAGTGCAAGTACAACCCGTCTGCACCGATACTCTCGACGGCGCGGCGCGCGTCGTCGATCGTGACGCCGTAGTTGAGTTGGACGGCACCGAGATTCGCGAAGAGCAAGACCGTCGGGGCGACGTCGCGTACGTGATAAGTCTCCAGTAAGAGATCGTCTTCGAGCGCAGCGCGCTGGCTTCCGAGGCCCAAGGCGACGCCCACCTCCTGCGCTGCGACCGCGAGGTTCCGGTTGATCTCCTTTGCGCGCTGCGTGCCGCCGGTCATCGACGAGATGATGATGGGCGCGTGGAGGCGACGTCCCAAGAAGGTGGCCTCGGTCGAGACGTCTTCGAGGGCGCATTCAGGCAGCGCCTCATGGCGCAGGCGTACCGCTCCGAAGCCCGCATCGAGCGTGCAGGCGACGTCTTCATCCAGGCAGATGTCGAGGTGCCGCGACTTACGCGCCTCGGTTTGGGCCGCGGGCCCACGAGTCTTCATGGAGAACGCTTCGCTGGTGAACAGACCACAGACTGCCGCGTGGGACGGGCTGCGCGGATTGGCCGGCGGGACGGCGTTCGGTTGTGCGCTGCGCGCGCTCGCGCAAGAGGCGAATTGGGACGCGCAGGCGCTGGCAGATGCCACGGGCCTCGATGGCGAGTTCGTCGCCGCGCTCTTCGCAGGGCAAGCCGGCGCGACGACGGCACAGCTCGCTCGCTTTGCTCTGGCGCTGCGGCTGCGGGCGATCGAGTTCATGCAAAAGACGAGCCTCCTCTCGCTGGAAGTCTACGCGCTCGGGCTCGACCCGCTGTATTTTCTCCCGCCTGGCGGGGTGCGGCACGACGCGCGCATCTACATGCGGGAGATCAACCCGCGGCATGCGGTCCCCGAGCGCGATATGCTCGTGCGCAACCCGACGCTCAAGGCCCTCATGGCCGACGAGGTACTCGATGCGCTGGGGAAGCTGGAAGTCGAGCTGACCTACCTCCTGCGCGCGGCCGTGCAGAACACGGGCGGGACGCTTTAGCGAGTTGGCGAAAGACCGGCGGCCATGCATGGAACTACAGGAACTATTGAAGGAAAGCGCGTCGCCGCACTCTTGGGCGACGGATTCGACGAAGCGGAGCTGACCGAGACACGTCGCGCTCTGGAGGGTGCGGGTGCCGTCGTGACGATCGTCGGGATCGACGAACGCGCGCGCCAGCGCATCCAAGGGATGAAGAATCTGGTCCCCGGCGAGGCGCTCAAGGCCGAAGAAGTCGTCGTCGACGTGACGGCTGAAGATTTCGACGCGCTGCTGATCACCGGCGGCTGGGGCACCGACAAGATTCGCAACAACCGCGACGTGCAGCGTCTGGTGCGCGAGTTCGACTCGACCAAGAAGCCGATGTTCTCGATCGGACACGGTGCGCACGTCCTGATCTCGGCGCACGTGACGCGCGGGCGCACGATGACGGGTTCGCCTTCCATCAACGACGACATACGCAACTCGGGTGGCCTCTTTCGCGACCAACCGCTCGTGCAAGACGGGCACTGGGTGACGGCGCGCGGCATCGGAGATATTGCGCCGTTCAATCGCGCGATGTTGGAGAAGCTCGCGCAGACGGCGGGAGTTCCGGCGTAGCGCTTCAAGCTGCGGCCCACGTACGGGTCTTACCGTGAGGCTCTTCGGACGTAACGACCCGTCTGCAGGTATCAGCGCCTTCTGGCAATGGTGGGCGAGGGCGCAGAGCCGCATCCGGCAAAATCTTGACGACGACACCGGGAGAAGTCTCGCCGGCGAGATTGCGGGAAGGGTCAAAGGCATCCATCGCGACCTCGGCTGGGAAGCCGGGAAATCGCCTGGCGGAGGATACGTCTTCTCGCTAAGCTGTGCGGGAAATTGGGGCGCCCGCAAAGTTGCCGCGCAGTGGTTACGCGCTGCGCCGGCGCAAGACGGCGTATGGCGCTACACGATCGCTCGGGGAGCGTTGCCGCTCGACTATTTGGCCGAGACGACTCTTCAAGCGGCGGGGTCAAATTTGAAAGTGGCCGATTGCCGGCTGAAGATCGTCAAAGATGAAAGCCGAGAGCGCCTCGATTTGAGCCTCTGGCATCCCGTCTTTGACCGGCTCCCCGCCGACGCTCGCATCGAACTGGCATTTCTTCTGCTTGACGCGGTCCTTGGTGAGGAGGACGTTGAACGTTGGGTCGGTGCGGTCGAGTGTTCTGATAGCGCGGGGGAAGACGCACTCCCGATATTGCAGCTGCCGCGCGAGATTGCGTCCATGGCGGCGACTGCCACCGGCGACCGGTTCGCTCTCTATAGCGGCGTCTCCGCACGCACGAACAATCCGCTCATCTTAGTCGTGAACTCTGCGCTCAAGCATATCGACGACGTCGAAAAGGACGTACTGCTCACGATCGAGATCCGACTCTTGACGGCCGGAGCGCAGGGAATGCCGATGCAAGAAGAACTCGCCGCGCTGGAGACGGCCGAGAGCGACATCGACGCAGCCCTACCGGGCGCTGCGGTCGTCGGTAATTTGATGGGAGATGGCGCACGCGTTCTCTATCGATACGTTGTGTCCGAGGACTGTATCAGCTCCGCGAGAGACTCGGCCAAAATAGCCTTACCCGGTAGGCGCGTCAGCGTTGCGGCGCGCAGGGATCCCGACTGGAACTGGCACGGCCGCGAAATCTACAACGTTTTCGCCAAGCAACGGTAAACTCTGCGCACGCGTGTGAGCCGTCAAATCGGATCGTAACGCGCCAGCGTCTCTGCGAAGGCGCGTAGCGAGATGTAGCCGATGGTGGCGGCAATTGCGGTGGGGATGAGGACGGTGCCGTAGCCGCCGATTCCGGATGCGAGGGCGGTGACGATGCCGGCGCTGATGGCCAGGAGCATATAGAGATATTCACTCCAGCTTTCGCGCAGGGCGCCGGAGAGGGCGGTGAGGGCAGCGACGGTGCCGCTCAAGATGAGGACGAGGATTGCGGTTGGCGATGGTGCGTGGCCGCGGAGCGTCGTTGCGGTGGTGAGGGCGAGGGTGAATGCGAGCGTGCGCAGGAGCGGGACGATCGCTTCGGCTCTTGCGAGTTCGCGGCCGTAGAGAGGGGCGGCGAAGACGGTGGGATTGCGGAATTCTTTGCGCAAGAAGCGCGAGGATGTGGCGCCGGCGATGCTTACGAGCGTTGCGGTGGCGAGCATGTCGGTGGTGGGGAAGAAGAGGCCGAAGGCGGCGCCGATAGCACAGATTTGTGCGATCTCGATGCGTGTTGCAAGCGAGAGACGGCGGCGCGCGATGGCGACGGCGGCGCGGGTGCTCACGGCGAGAAGTCGGCGTGCGTCTCGGTGATCGTGGTCCAAAAGATAGCGGCGTTGGGAAGGGCGCGGCGCAAGGGCGCGATGAGCGCTGCGCGCGGGAGCTCGAGAACAACGAGCGGTGGGGCGTGCGCGAGTGCGACGGCGAGTGCGAGCGCGTCGTCTTCGTCGCCGAGCACGCTACGTATGAGATTGGCGTGTGCATGGGCGGATGCGGCGTCGATGCCCCAAAGGGCAGCATGTAAGCTGACGGCGCGGTCGAAGTTGCTCCGCACAACACCCGCGTCGCCGCCGAATGCAAAGGCGACCAGGCGCTTGGCCTGAACCGGCTGTACCCGCGGGTTGTACTCACCGATCGAGATGGAGCCGGTCGTCGGTTTGACGATGCCCGCCGCCATGCGGGCGACGATGCGCGCCTCCTGCGCGTTGCGCGCGCCGTAAGCCAGCGACTTTCCCGAAGGGAGCGTCGCGGAAAATGGGCCCGCGAGCAGCGCTCCGTCGCGTGCGAAGCAGGCCTCGGCGGCGCGCAGCATGGCGTCTGCTTGCGGCGGTGCCTCGACGTTGCGTTCGAGCAACATGGGACGTTCGTACGAATCCGCAGAACGAACTCCTGTGGACAACGCCGAGGTCGCACGGGTTCTTACCGAGATCCGGACGCTCATGGAGTTCGCGGGCGAGCCGTACTTCAAGTTCATGGCGTATGAACGCGCCGCCTCGGCGGTCCAGAACGCCCCGCCGGTCGTCGATTTGATTGCCACTTCCGAGTTGCAGAAGCTGCCCGGCGTGGGAAAGACCATCGCCGCCCGGATCGTCGAGCTGGTGCAGACCGGGCAGAGCGGTTACCACCAGGAGTTACTTGGGAGATATCCCCCCACGCTCTTCGAAGTGCTTGGTGTGCAAGGGGTTGGGATGAAGACGGCGCAAGCACTCTTCGAGCAGTACGGCATCGCGTCGCTCACGGATCTGGAGCGCGCGATCGACAGCGGAGCTCTCGTGGGCGCACCACGTTTGGGGGCCAAGACGCTCGAAAATATGAAGCGAGGGATCCTCGCATACAAGGGGCGACTGCAACGCACCCCGATCGGGGTGGCGCTTCCGCTCGCGCGCGAGATCATCGCCTATGTCGCCGGGGGTGCGCCGGTAGAAAACATTACGTACGCCGGAAGCCTGCGGCGGCAAGAGGTGACGGTCGGCGACATCGACATCGTCTGCACCTCGGCCCAGCCCGAGGCCGTGATCTCGCGTTTTGTCTCGTGGGAGCGCGCGCAAGCCGTTCTCGCCGAAGGGCCGACCAAAGCGAGCATCTGGCTTGCCGGCGGTCTGCAGATCGATCTGCGCGTCTTGCAAGACAACGTCTACGGGAATCTCCTGCAGCACTTTACCGGGAGTCGAGAACACAACATTCAGTTGCGAGAGCTCGCGGTGCGCAAGGGTCTGCGCGTGAGCGAGAACGGTATTCTCAACGTTGCCACCCTCGAGAATCAGATGTTTCGTACGGAGCCGGAAGTCTATGCGGCGCTGGGGCTCGCGTACATTCCGCCCGAGATGCGTCTGGGCGTCGGCGAGATTGAGGCGGCGATGGATGGCACGCTCCCGCAGCCGGTGGAGCTGCGCGATCTGCGCGGCGACTTTCACATGCACTGCACCTGGAGCGACGGCGTCGATTCACTGGAATCGATGATCGCCGCTGCGGCGCGACGCGGTTACGAGTATCACTGCGTCTCCGATCATTCGTGGGGGCGCGGCGTCAATTATGGGCTCGACCCCAACGTCTTGCGCGCTCAGCGCGAGCGCGTGCGAGAGATCGGGGAGCGCTACGACGTGCGCACGCTCTGCGCGAGCGAAGTCGACATCTTACCCGACGGCTCACTGGATTACGACGACACGGTGCTCGCCGATCTCGATCTGGTCATCGCAAGCGTTCACTCGGCTTTCCAGCAGTCGCGCGAGGAGATGACGGCGCGTATCATTGCCGCCTGCGAAAATCCGTACGTCACGATCATCGGGCATCCCACCGGACGCAACGTGGGCGGATTCAACGGGTACGCCTTCGATGCCGACGCCGTCTTCGCGGCGGCGGCTCGCACGGGGACAGCCCTGGAGATCGATGGACACCCTAGCCGGCTGGACCTACCGAGCGCTTTGGCGCGCCGCGCGCGTTCCTTTGGTGTGACCTTCAGCGTGGATAGCGACGCACACGCCGCTGACCAACTTGAGAACATTTCCTATGGAGTGGGGCAGGCGAGGCGCGCCTGGGTGACGGCGCGGGAAGTCCTCAACGCCCAACCACTTGAGGACGTGTTAGCGTTCGTCCGGCGGAAACGGTCAGCGACGCAGGGGGCCTTCTAATGGCTGCAGCCCGGGTGCCGATCAATCCAACTAGGAGAGTTTGGCAAGGACGATGAGGACAGCACCGCCGCGGTCTGACCAGGGGCGGCCATGGTCTTACGAAGAGACCTTGGATGGCTTATTGCGTGTTGCCCTCGACAACGCGGCCGACGTCGTCATGATCTGCGAACTCAGGAACGAGCCGGATCAGTCCGGCAGGATCGTCTACGTAAACGAGGCCTTCACCCGCACCTTCGGATACCAAGCCGAGGAGGTCATTGGGCGCACGCGTTCGATGCTGCACGGGCCGCGGACCGACCGCGCCACGCTGCGGGCGTTACGCCACCATCTACTCAACGGTGACAGCGCGCAAGCCGAGGTTGCGCTGTACCATAAGGATGGCACGTTCACGTGGGCGCAAGATCACGCGCGCCCGCTGCGCAATGCCGCCGGCGAAATCACCCACTTCGTCTCGATTCAGCGCGACGTCACCGATGCGACCGTGCGCCACCTCACGCTGTCGACGCAGAACGAGTCGCTCACGAAGCTCACCTCGATTGCGCGCAGTCTTTTCGTCGCCTTCGAACCGCGTGCGCTGGTGCAGACGCTGGTCGTCGGCGTTCGTGAACTCACCGGAGGCCGCGGCATGGTTTACGCCGGTCTCCCCGGCGGGGGATACGCGCTCACGCAAGACCTCGGAATTCCCGAACCCGACGCTCCGCGCGGCGATGGTTTCATCGAAAGCGCGGCGCACGCGGAGATCTGCGTGATCGACGAGACCGGACATCGTGCGGCGGTCGCCGTCCCCGGTTCCAAGATCGAGCGCATCTTCGCCGTGAGCCTCGAAGGCATTCGCATGCCGTCGGCCGAGGACGTCTTCGCGATTGCGCTGCTCGCGCAATATTTCGCCGTTGCCGCGCGCAACGTCGAGCTCTACGCCGAGCTCGAGTCGCGCCGCGCCGCCGTCCTCGAACTCAGTTCGGCCAAAAGCGATCTCATCGCCATGCTCGGGCACGACTTTGCCGGGCCGCTTACCTCGATCAACGGTTTTGCGCAGCTGCTCTTGGAGCAAGAGTACCACGACGCCGAGACGCGCTCGTACATCGAGATGATCGCCAAGAGCGCACAGCGTCTGGCGAGCTTGGCGCGTGACACGCTGGCCCTCTCGCGGCTCGAGCACAACGACATCGAGATGACCCTCGAGCCCGTCGACCTCGTGGCGCTCGTGCGTGACGTGGCGGGCTCGTTCGGCGATCTGCGTGAAGTACGCGTGCGTTCGACGATGGAGACGTTCATCGTCCGCGCCGACGGAGCACGTTTGCGGCAAGTCTTTGAAAACCTCATCGGCAACGCGATCAAGTACTCCCCGCAGGGGAAGCCCGTGCACGTTGCCGTGCGCCGCCGCGGCGACACCGCGCGCGTCACGATCGTCGATTCGGGGATCGGCATTCCGGAGTCGGATCGCGCCCAGATATTCAGCCGTTTCTTGCGCGCCAGCAACGCGCGGCGTATGGGGATCGCCGGAACGGGATTCGGTCTCTATCTCGTCAAGCGTCTGGTCGATCGCCACGGCGGCCAGATTCTCTTTCGGAGCCGGGTCGGTCGCGGCAGCAGCTTCACGGTGAAACTCCCAATCGACGTTCCGCGCGGCGGGGTCTCGACCCGCACGCGGCGTTTGCTGCTGGTGGACGCCGACGGCGACGCGCGCTCGTTCTGTGCGCACTCGCTACGCCTCGCAAGTTACTCTGTGCGCACGGTCACCGATGTCGCGGCTGCGCTCAATGCGCTCGGCACCGAGAATTTCGACGTCGTGATCGTCGACATGGACGCGCATCCACCCGGCCGTATCGTCAACCCCGCCGACTTCAAGCGCGCCTCACCGACGCCGCTGCGCATGGTCGTCCTCTGTAGCCCCGGTCAGTCGACCTCCTCGGGCTGGGACGTGCACCTCACCAAGCCCTTCTTGGCGAACGACCTGCAACGCGCAGTCGAGACCGCACTCGGAACCGATCGCGCATACGTCGACTGATCTACCGTCACAACGATTTCAAGGTGGAGTCTCCTCCAAATCATACGGATTCTCACCCGGCTCGTAGAATGTGTAATGCCAACCGTCGCTCGGTAGATTCAAGACCTCGTAGCCGCCGGCGGCATCCAGGCATGGTCCCCGCGTTGCGTTGAATATCGCCAGTTCCGGCAAGAGCACAAAGCGCAAGTAACGATCGCCCACCTTTTGTCGGATCCGCTCAACGATACCTAACTGCCGCGCAGTCAAACGCGGAACTCCTGGGTGCCCAATCTCGCGCACAGAATAACTTGTCGGCGGCAAGCGGTTAGAAGTCGCTCCCTGAGGGGGAACGTATCCGCTGCATGTCACGCCGGGCTTGCCCGCTTCCTGCTGAATGCAGCTATATCCGGGATGAACGCCCTCTACATAGGACGTGCAGTGGACGCCGTTCGGAGTTACCGGCGACGTTGCAGCCAGACACCCCGATGCCAGAAAGCTCACGTGCATTTGCACGACGATAGTCCAGCGGGCGCGGTTCCGCAATGTGACCTCCACACCTCTCGGAAAACGACGGCGTACTGGAACAACCCTCGCAATCCTCCTGACACGCTTCGGCGCCAACACGAGCGGAAGCAGCTACAACGGACAGTGATATTGTGGGCTTGGAGTTGACCCGGTTCCGTGGAGAGCTGCGAATTGGACATCAGGCGGCTTGACTCATCCGCCGTTCGTAGTTGCTGGGTGAAAGGTAGCCGAGGGCTGAATGCCGGCGATGCGGGTTGTACCAGCCTTCGATGAAATCG
>DATJTD010000005.1:0-13339 GCA_035503775.1 Candidatus Acidiferrales bacterium | reverse complement strand
GCGGCGGCCGTGCGCACCACGGTCGCCATGCCTTCGGGGCGGATCAGCTTCATGATCTGCTTGAGGCGGTTGCGCTCCTCGACGCTCTCGATCTTGCGCGAGACGCCGGAGTACTTGCCGGTTGGCATCAGGATCAGATACCGGCCGGGGAGCGAGATGTTGGTGGAGACGCGGGCCCCTTTGAGGCCGCGCGGCTCTTTGACGATTTGGACGAGGACGTCGTCACCGCGGTTGACCTTCTCCGTGATGGTCCATCCGGAGCGGCCTTGGGTGATCTCGACGTCGCCGATGTTTAAGGGCGTCTTGTTGATGTCATCGACGTAAAGAAACGCATTGCGTCCGAGGCCGATGTCGATGAAGGCGGCGCCCATCCCGGGGAGTACGTTCTGTACTTTTCCTTTGTAGATGGAGCCGATGACGCGCTCTTCGCGTTCGAAGTAGAGTTCGGCGAGCGTCCCGTCCTCAAGGATGGCGACCCGGTTTTCCCACGGATCGCTCGAAATGAGGATTTCAGTTGGCACTGTTTGCCTTTCGCTTATGACGTGCGCGAGCGCACATCGAAAAATTTATTGTCAATTGCCGGCTCGGCCAGGGTCGCGTCGGGCGCGACGTCTCTCACGAGCGGCTCGGGGCGATGTCGTTGGACCTCGCCTACCTTATCCGATGGATCGCACTGTGCGCGCCGCGCACCCCATTAGGGGCGCATCGGCGATCGCAAAAACTTGAAATCGGACGCGGCTTGGTTCACGTCCCTGCCCCGGCGGCCCTCTTTACGGGTAGCAAGCGGCCGAACGTCTCCAGGTGGGTTATCGGCCGGAACAAGCCCAGCGTGAGTTGCGCGAGGGAGGCCTGCACGAGAGCCCACGCCGGGACCTATGCCAATAGGCAAGACCCCCAAGCCGGGTACGCCGTTGCATCTCGGTTCACTTTGTGATACAAAGCTAATGAGATGTTGCGCCAGCTGCTTTCCCCGTTCACGTCCTCCTGCGAAGCCGAAAGCGTTTGGCACGTCGTCGAATGGTGGGAATCGCGCCGCTTCCATTACAACGCGGTCGTCGGAGCTACGGGAATCGCGAGCTGCGCTCTGGGACTCGGCTTCATTTTTCTGCCGCCACACGTCAGCCTCACCAGCTTCTTCGACTATCCACTTCCGGACGGAATAGGCTTCTTCGCACTGCCTATCGCATATGGTGTTGCCGCCAACATTTGTTTTTCGTTTGGCTGGATCACCCATCTGCTCGCTCGTTTCTGCACGCGTTCGTCGATGCCGCGCTTCGGTCCAGCGGCATTTGGAACGGGGTTACTTTTCTCGATCATCCTTACGTTGGGATATCCCGCGCTGTGTGGCGCGCAATGGATCTATCGTCTCGCCGCATCAGCATCATATGGTGCGGACCTCGCGAACATCAGCCTGTTCGGGACCTATGTGAACAACGCAGACCCCTGCGAGACCATCGTGCTCAGGACTGATGGGAGCTATGTGTACCGCTCCGGGAGACGCGCCCGCTTCTCCGTCCAAGGACACTGGCAATTCGATCCCTCGCAGCAAAACAACGAATTAGACCTCCAAAATTTCACGCAGCCTTGCGACGATTTCCTCATGGGCGTGGAGCGGGCGTTCCTCGAGACGCATCTCGTTGACTACCAGGACAAAGTCGGGGACACATACTTCCGCTCATACGCTTCGCAAAATGCGGCCTCTGCTGCCCATCTTTGCGATACGGAGTAAACAGGAACGCCCAGACGCTCACAGTCCTTTGGCGGAGTGCCCATCGACACTCATCGCCAACGATAGATGAGCAAGTCCCGAAAACCCCTCGGAAATTCGGAAATGTCGGGCGTTTCACCGTCTTTTTCTTACTGGTCAGTCTCCTAATCTGCACTCTTCGGGCCGTGATCTTGCATACATTAGTGATGGTTTCGCCCACCGATGCATGCGATACAACCGTGCTTCAGAAGTCAATCGCTCCTCTCGGGGCGTTCAAGGCACGCGTTGTGAACACCGCGTGTGACTGGGGATTCGGACTCGGCGCGGATACGACCACAGTTCAAATATCTTCGAGAACTGGTCGTCCGTCCGCCATCGATGCCTTGGTGGTCGACGACATCGATCCTCGTCTCGATCTTCCCAAGGCGTCGTGGCCGCAGCCACATACGTTACGCATCACCATTGCCGACGAGTCACCTGTGATTTATCAGCAGCACGGTCACGTCGCGGGTATGAAGATCGAGGTTGTGACCGGTTCGGGTCGTCTACTGCGATGCGCACCGGATACACTCTCCACGTGTCGCTTCGAGCCCTGAGATTGAAACGCGATAAAGACGACGGCGGAAGCCTGTCATGGACTCCCGCCGTTGGATTTGTCAGGCTAACCTGACTTAGCGCACGCCGAAGCTCTTCCTCACTTTCGCGGAGGCGGCGAGGGTGGCGAGGTGGTCCTCGAAACCGATACCGAACGCCGTCGGAGAGCCGTCGTAATCGGTGATGAGCGACGGACCGGCGCCGCACGCGAAGTCGGCATTCCAGGCCCAGCCGAGATAGCCGGTGCTGATCGAGTCGAGGTAGGCCATCAGGGGATCGATGAAGCCGTCGGCGCAATCGCTTTCGCCGATTTCGCCGGCGATGACCGGCACGCTTTGCGCCACCACACCCGCCGTGCTTTGGTAGCACGAGAGCGTATCGCAAGCGTTGAAGTTGTAGACGTGCCAGCTGGCCGCGAGGTTTCCGGTGGGATCCGTCGGCTCGTTCTGGAGCCACTGCGAGAGATCGTTGGAGTAGGCGAGGCCGCCGGCCATCACCACGTTGTTCGCCCCGGCGGAACGCACCGCTGCGATGAGCTGGTTCATGCCGGCGATATTGTACGACGTTCCGCACGAGGTGGACGTTCCGCCGTTGACCCAGCAGGACCAACTGATCGAATACGGCTCGTTGTAGAGATCGAAGATGACCGAGCTATTGTTGGCGAACGTCGAAGCCACCGAACTCCAGAACGCCGGCGAGTGATCGGCGTCGGCCATCGGTTCCTGACCCGTCGCCGAGGTGGTCCCCGGCGCATTCCAATGCAAATCGAGGATCGCGACGAGGCCGTTCTGGTTCAGCAGGTTGACGTAGTTGACGATCGCACTCTGATAGTTCGCGCCGGCGTATTGGGCGTCAACGCCGTTGATGGCGAGCCAGCAATCTTCGTTGAGCGGGACACGAACCGCGTTGATGTTCCAGCTAGCCATCGCCGAGACGGACGTTTGATCGTTTGGTCCGTCGAAGATGCCCCAGCCTTGCACGCACGCATATTCGGTACCCGAGCGATCCACGCCGTGCGGGATGAATTGCTCTCCTGCAGCGTTGAGTATCTTGTTTCCGACAACATGCAATCCCGTGATAGCCGGCGGGACCGTTGCAGAGGGTCCAGGTGTTGGCGGATACGTCGCCGGCGGCGGGAAAGTCGGAGCGGCGGTTGACGTCGGCGTGGGCGTCGGCGAAACCGCGGCCGTCGCCGTTGCCGTTGCCGTTGGGGAAGATGAGGGAGCAGTCGTTGCCCCTCCCGGCGTGGCCGACGGGCTTGCGCTTGGCCTCGGCCTCGGGGTGAAGCCAAGACCATTGACGCAGCCACTCAACATGACAACCAAAGCCAAGCCAACACAAGCTCGCGGAATCTTCACAGCGCCACCCCACACAGAAACATTCCCAAGTTACGGCAAAATTTTTATGAGAAGATCGCCTTCCCCTAGGGCACATTAATGTCGTATTTGCCGCCGTGTGTCAAGAACGGCTTCCGTCTTGTGGCGCATGGTGATATGCCGCTTCGGATAGCGTACGAGCGAGCTCCCGTGCAGGTTACTCAACGGAGCTGCAGTCGCCGTTTTGGAGCATTCTCACTATGAAATGAACGGGTGCGCAAATTCCACTTGCACGGCGAGCCAACGTTGGTACCGCTAAAAGACCAGCTTGTCGCGCTGTAAATGAATATTGAGCAGCACACCAATTGCCGCGAAGTCGGTGATAACGGCCGACCCTCCATACGACATGAAGGGCAACGGGATGCCGGTGATCGGCATGATACCGATCGTCATGCCGACGTTCACCGTAACGTGGAAGGCGAGCATCGCGATGAGGCCGGCAGCGAGCAAAAAGCCGAAACGATCGCGTGCTGCGAGCATCGCCAGAATGCCCCCGAGCAAGATCACCGCATAGGCGACGATGAGGCTTATCGTTCCGATGTAGCCGAGTTCCTCGCCGAGCACGGTGAAGATGAAATCGCGCGAGTGTTCCGGGACGAAGTTGAGTTGCGTCTGCGTGCCGTGATACAGTCCTTTGCCGAAAAGCTCTCCGCTGCCGACCGCGATCTTGGACTGATTGAGATTCCAGCCTGCTCCTTCGGGGTCGGCATTGGGATGCAGGAACACCAAAAGGCGGTCGCGCTGAAACGGTTTGAGCACGACGTTCGTGCCGACGACGAAGGCGCCAATTGCGCCGACGACGGCGGCGTACGCGAGGAAATACCCGGCATTTGCAACGCCGAAGAAGAGCTGCGCGGTAAGCATCGCAACGACGACGAGCGTCGTGCCGAGGTCGGGCTGCTTGAGGATGAGCAGTGCCGGGACGGCGACGGCGCCAATCGTGAGCAACATCTCGCGCGGACCAATGGTCGGCCACCGCGCCAACAGCGACGCGATCGTGATCGCCAAGATGAGTTTGGCCGGCTCGGAGGGCTGAAAGGCACCCAGCGGCCCGAGCGAGATCCAACGTACCGCACCGAGCGCACTGTGGCCGCCGCGTAAAACGAAAGCCAGCAGGCCGAGGTTGGCGACGTAGAGCGGCACGGCCCAGCGTTGCCAGCGGTGATAATCGGTCGCGGCGCAAAGTGCCATCACCACGATGCCGATGACGACGTAGATGATCTGGCGATGCCATTCGCCCGCCGCCGACGGATCGCGCAGGTCTGCGGAATGGATCAAGACAACGCCGAGCACCGAGATCAGGATGCACGTCGCTGCCATCGTCCAGTTGAACGAACGATACCACGGACGTTCCATGCTGCCGAACTTGCGCGCGCGGCGCGCTTAGGCCTGGAGTTGCACCTGTGCGAGCGAGGGCTGACCGTCGGCGGTACGCTTGCGCCGCCGGCGGCGACGCGTACGCACAGGGGCCACCGGCGCGCCGGCCTGCACCGGTTCGGGCTCCACCGGCACCGCTACTGCGGGCGCCGTCACCGTCGGCGCCTCGGTGACCGTGGACGCCGTCGTGACCGGAAGCGGAGCGCGGATCGGTGTCGGCGGCGGGGGGGCCGGGCGGTCACCGTTGACCGAGACGATCGGAATGCTCGCGAGCATCGCAATCTCGTGCTCGCGGTGCTCGAAGCTGACGTCGGCGTGCTGCTCGTCGATCACGACGTAGCGGCGAATGACTTCGAGCAGATCCGCCTTGAGCGACTCGATCACGTCGGGTGCGAGCGAGAGATGATCGGAGAGCAGCACCAGACGGAGGCGCTCTTTAGCCGTTGCACTCGAGGGTTGCGGGCGGAAGAGGCTCTTGAAGAAATCCAGCACTATGCGCGCCCTCCAAAGAGAATCCCGAGACTTCCAAAGAATGACGGCTTCTCGCGCGGCTCGGGTACGGCTACGTCTTCTCCGGCGATCTTTGCTGCGATCGTGCGATACGAACCGCCGACCAGCGACGCCGGATCGAGCGCCGGCGGCTCGCCTTTATTGGTCGCGATGATGATATCCGGCTCATCGGCGATCACGCCGAGCAGCGGGAGACGCAAGATGGCGTTGACGTCTTCGACCGAGAGCATCTTGCCTTTTTTGACCAGCTGCGGGCGAAGGCGATTCACGATCAGTTGCGGCCGGAACGTGTTGGGCAGCAACCCGACGACACGATCGGCGTCGCGCACCGCCGAAACCTCGGGCGTGCAGACGATGATCGCTTCCTGTGCCCCGATCACGGCGTTGCGAAAGCCTTGCTCGATGCCGGCGGGGCAATCGATGAGGACGTAGTCGAAGCGCTCGCGCAACTGCTCCACGAGCGTGCGCATCTTCTCGGGATCGACGTCTTCTTTCTCCCGCGTCTGCGCGGCCGCTAACAAAAAGAGCGTCTCCGAGCGCTTGTCGCGCACGAGCGCGTCGTCGAGTGCGATCTTCTCTTCGAGGACGTCGAGGAGATGGTGCTTGACTCGCGCCTCGAGACCGAGCACGAGATCGAGATTGCGCAAGCCGACATCGGCGTCGACGAGCGCGACGCGCGAGCCGCGCGCGGCCAGCGCCGCGCCGAGATTCGCGGTGGTGGTCGTCTTGCCGACACCGCCTTTGCCCGAAGTGACGACGATGGCACGACCGAGCGGCGTCGGCACGGGGGGTGCAACCGCAAATTCGGTTTCACGGACTTCCATGGTCAACCCGCCTTCCAAAGCGTGAGGAGTTTGTCGAGAAAGCGCGGTTCGAAGCTGGTGAACGGGACGATCTCGCCTTCGAGCCGCCGCGCGATTTTGTAGTAGATCGCCGAAAGACGGCGCGCCGGGTCGAGGACGATCGGTTCGCCACGATTGGTCGTATCGATCACCTCTTCGTCGTCAGGGACGATGCCAAGCAGCTCGGCCTGGAGCACCTCGACCACGTCTTCGACGGACATCATGTCACCGCTGCGTACCATCTCGGGACGAACGCGGTTGACGATCAGACGTACCGGGAGCGCGCGCTCGTTGAGCTTGCCGATGACGCGGTCGGCGTCGCGAATAGCGCTGACTTCAGGGGTGGTGACGACGATTGCTTCGAGTGCGCCCGCAACCGCGTTGCGGAAGCCATGCTCGATACCGGCGGGACAATCGACGAGCACGTAGTCGTGACTCTCCGCGAGCTCGGCGACGATGGCGGCGAATTGCTCTTCGCTCACCGCCTCTTTCTCACGTGTCTGGGCGGCGGGTAGCACCGAGAGCCGTTCGAGCCGCTTGTCGCGGATCAACGCCTGCCGCAACTGGCAACGGCCTTCCACCACTTCGACGAGATCGAAGACGATGCGCTTCTCGACGCCGAGCACGAGATCTAGGTTGCGAAGACCAATGTCGGCATCGACGAGGACGACCCGATGGCCGCGCAGCGCGAGCGCCGCGCCGAGATTGGCGGTGGTGGTGGTCTTCCCGACGCCGCCTTTGCCGGAGGTGACGACGATGCGCCGGCCGCTCATCGCGGGACGGCTCCGACGGGTGCAATCATGATGCGATCGTGGTTCACGTACGCCTCCTCGGGCTGGTGCGGCCGGCGACCGGAGTCGTCGACGGCGATACAGGTCGCGATGCGCAGTTGCGTCGGCGCGAGTTCGAGCGCGATGACGCGAGCGGCGGCGTCGCCTTGGGCGCCCGCATGCGCAGTCCCGCGCAGCGCGCCGATCACGACGATGTCTCCGCTGGCAACCAGCTCGGCGCCGGGATTCACATCGCCGACAACGACGATATTTCCGACCTGGGCGAGAGACTGACCACCGCGTACCGTTCCACGGTGGTACAAGGTCACGGGTGCCCCGGGCGCCGCCGCTACCGGGGCAACCGGCGGATTGCCCGCAGGCACGGGAACCGGGTTTCGGGCGAGACGGCCCTTGTTTTTACGCCGGCGCGCCAAGTCGGCACGGGCACCGGCGAAGTCGGCGTCGAGTGATTTCGCTTGCTCGGAAAGCCGAACGACGCGAACGCTACGCGCCTCGCGCCGCTGCTCCAGGGTCGCAACGGGAGGCCGAACCGGTGCCCCGAGGTACGGCAACGCGTGCGCCTCGGCGAACCCGGCAAAACTGTCCGGGCCGTAGATGCCGCGTACCTCGATGCCGCACGCGTAAACCCCGGCAAGGAACGCTTGGAAGGCGGCCGGTTCAGGCGGCGCGCCGTCGAAGACCGCCGCGGCGGCGCTCCCGCGATAGAAATCGGGGCGCTCGGTGAGCCGGTCGAGTACGCCTGCCGCCGCTTGCTCGAATCCGGGCTCGGCGGCGAAGATAAACTCGAGGCCCGAGGCCGTTCCTCTCAGCAAGATGCGCGCATCCATCGATGCGACGTCGGCGCCCGATACAACATCTGCGTCATTTGCCACCGCTCCGTCGTACCAACCTCCACTCTCCACACCCGGTGCACAACATTCTTCGCTTGCCCACATGCATTCCACATCTTATGCGCATGTGCTGCAACACAGGCGGCGAAAACCTTGGCCGCGTGAAACGGCCCGCGAGGACTCCCTCCCGATGACACGGCGTCGACTCGTTCCCATCGTCCTGATTCTCACATTGCTCAGTGCCACCATCCCGGCACAGCCGGCCGGCGCCGTCACGACCGCCGCGGAGATCCAGATGGGTGAACAAGAAGACAAGCAGATCACCCAGCAATACGGCGTGCTCAAAGATCCGCTGATGACGCAGTGGGTCACGGGCGTCACCAACAATCTTTGGAATCAGGTCGCACGCAAAGACGTTCCGTACAACATCAAGATCCTGGACGTCGGCGACATCAACGCCTTCTCCACGATGGGCGGATACGTCTACGTCGACGCCGGGACCCTCGACTTCGTGCAATCAGACGACGAACTCGCGGCCGTGCTCGGCCACGAGACAGGCCACATCGAACGCCGGCACGCCGTAACGGGCGCCGCCAAAGAACAGATCCTCGCGCTGCTCTTCGGAATCGCCTCAATCTTCTCGCCGCTCATCTACAATTTCGGTTCGATCGCTGAGGCTGCTGGCCAAGTCGTCGCGCATCCAAGAGCTGCAGGCCGATCAGTATGGGCTTTTGCTGATGTCGCGCGCCGGGTACGATCCCGATGCCATGGTCTCGTTCATGAACCACCTCGGCGCCGTCGACGACGAGCACGACAGTGCCGTCGACAAGTACCTCGCCGACCATCCCGGCTTCCAAGATCGCGTCGCCCACCTGATGGGTTATCCGGAGCTCGACCCTAAAGTGCGCACGACCGATCAGCTCCTCGTGCAAGCGCTGCACGACCAAGAGACCGCGCGCTACAGCATCGCTTCGCTCAAGTTCGCCCGGCTGCTCCAACTCGAACCCAACAACCAACTCGCACTGCTGCACCTGGGCCAGACGCAGATCGCGATGGGGCTTCCGAGCAAGAGCGAGCAGACGTTGGCGGAAGCTGCCGCCCAAGGATCGCCGCAGACACAACTGATCGCTGAAGCGACGATCAAGAGCTTACGCGACGATCAGGCCACCTTCTCACTGCTGCATCCCGACTTGTCGCCGCTTCGCGAGCAACTGGCGATGGCGGCGGATCGCGAGGGCCAAGCGGTCTCGGCGATCACGCTCCGGCGCGATCCCGCGAAAGACCAGCTCAAAGCGGTGAGCGACCGCATTCAGCAGATATCGGAAGAGGTTCCCGATCTCTCGAACATGCAGATCCGCCCCGGCGGCCGGAAC
The DNA here is from genome assembly GCA_035503775.1 of Candidatus Acidiferrales bacterium. Taxonomy (GTDB): domain Bacteria; phylum Vulcanimicrobiota; class Vulcanimicrobiia; order Vulcanimicrobiales; family Vulcanimicrobiaceae; genus DATJTD01. The sequence goes on along the minus strand of DATJTD010000005.1, from coordinate 3,938 downwards.
GAAGCGGTCATCAAGAACATCAACTCGATGGGGCGCGCAATCGAGACGGCCTACAGCAAGGCGGAGTCGGTAATCGACGGCATCGGCACCCTCGAGCCGAACAAAGAGAGTGGCTTAGTCAAAGAGGACGCCGATATCCTGGCCGAGATGCAGGCGCCCCTCCAGCTCGATGCCGTCCCGCCCGGTGCGCTGGCGGTGCTCCCATACTACCCCACCATGCTCGACGACATGCAGCGCACCGACGGCGATATGATCCGGGCGATCGACGTCAGCCGCTCGGCGCTGGCGCTTCTCGACGTCGGGCTCGGGGATCTCGACAACTTTGTCCGCCGCTTGGGGCAAGCGCAACTCGACTACAACGGCGACATCAACGCCGTGGATTACAATGGCCTCACGAGCTTGATGGCAAAAGCCAACGACTCGCTCAACAACGCGGCCGTCGCCAGTTCAGAAGCTTGGCAGCTGTACAATCTCGCACGGTCGCGCCAAATCCAGAGCCGCATCACCTTGCTCGGCGTCGGGTTCCCGAAGGACCGCTATGCGACGCTTCAATACGCGCTCGACCAGCGCGTGCAGAATTCCGGAATCGATTTCGATGCCATGGTTCGCCAGCATCTGACGCCGGGTGAAGTGGTGGCGGCGTCGATCGTAGCAGCCGATACGCAGACCACCCCGCAAGCGATCATCGACGAAGCCAAGACCGAGAACCGAACGGTCGTGGATGTCGCCAACGTACGTGAGATGAGTGCGTTCTCGCTGGAGATCTTCTTGGGGTTGGTCTATCTCGACTATACCGACGATCCGGAAAAAGAGGCACACCCGCTCGGTTCCGGAAGCGAAACGCCGATGCTTACGGGGTCACTCTGATGCGCTTTTGGAAATCCGCCGGCGTCGCGGCGCTGGGGAGCGACGTGCTGAGCCTCGTGCGCGCGCGCGTGCGCACCACGGCGGTCGGCAGCGAGGCGCGCCGTCCGTTTCGCTTTTTCCTTTGCGGCGACCCGGCGCTGGTCTCCGAACTGCGCGTGACGCTTTTGCGCGGTCATGACGACAGCCACATTCCGCTCGACGCGGCAGCGACGCTCGAGACGATCGATCCGCTGCGCCGCCCGACGGTCATGAGTCCCGACGCGCGGTGCGTCATCTTCTTAGGGCGCCCCGGTGATGCTGCCGGCGCGCGGCTCGATCTGCTTACGCAACTCAAACTTCCGGTCTTCGTCCTGACCGTCGATCCAAACGCACCTGCGGCCGGCTCAATGACTGCGCCGCATCCGGGTGAGATCGCCGAGCACCACGTGACGGCGCTCGATCGTGAGGCGTTGCGCACGCGGTTCTTCCCGCCGCTCATCGACTGCTGCCGCGGCATCGAGATTGCCGTTGGCCGTCGTCTTCCGGCGCTGCGCGAGACCGTCGGCGTGAAGCTCACGCGCGATGCCGCGCGCTCGGCGCTGAAGGTCGCCATCGCAAGTGCCGTCGTCGACAACGTTCCTTTCCTGGGCGTGGTGCTGGGTGCGATGGCATCAGCCGGCGATACCGTTGCCATCACGGCGATTCAAATCGTCTTGCTCATGCAGATCGGCGCCGCGTACGGCAAAGATCCCGATATGCAGCGGACGTGGGAGATGCTCCCGGTGCTCGGCGGCGGCTTCGGATGGCGTATGCTCGCGCGCGAACTCTCCGGCTTCATCCCCGTCGCCGGAGTCGCCATCAAAGGTGCCATCGCATACGCCGGAACGATCGTCGTCGGTGAGGGCGTCACGTTCTATTACGAGCACGGCCGGCATATGACCAAAGCCGATGCGGCCGTGCTCTATGAAGAGGCGCGGCACAACGCTATCGCGACCGCGCGCGATGTGCTCAACCGCTTGCGTAAACGGCGCTAGCGCCTCTACAGGACGCTCTCGGCGAGATGCACGAGGAGCGCGTCGTCGTCGAGATGGTCGAAGCGAGCCGCGAGATGCGGCCGAACACGGGCGCCGATGGCTGCCGCCAATTCGCCGCGCGCTCGGGGGGTGAGCGCGGCGCGGCGTGACGCGTAGCGCCGCACGAGTTCGCGCTCTTGTGGCGGAAGGTCGCGCGTCCCCGGGTCATTTGTCTGACGCTCTTTGCGCGCGAAGAGCGCGAGGCTTTCGAAGCGCCGGTCGCGCACCACGATCGTGCCGGCCGCATAGTCGCCGATACGCTTGTTCTGCGGCGAAAGCAACGTGCTCAGCGCGGAGATGGCGTAGAAGCCGAGGCTGGCTTCGAGAATTCGGACGACGTTGCGTATGACGCTGCTCGTGAAATCGAGAGGAAATCCCCCGTCGCGCACCGTGCGGATGCCGACCAGCCGTTTTCCCGGCGTTTGCCCCTGCCAGTACCACTCGAAGATGATGAAGTATCCGAAGAAGAGCAGGAAGGCGGCGAAGATCACGATCGCCGCGAGCACGGCGTACGGCAACCCGTGGACGACGGCGCCTAATTTCGAGAGCGCTCCGACGAGCAATGCCGCCGTGAGAAAGAGGAGCAGAGCCGCGACCGTCTGGAGGGTGAGGTCGACGAAGACCGCGAGGAAACGGCTTCCAAGCCCGGCGAGTTCATAACTGAAGACGACACTCTCACCGGTGTCGACGTCGACGCTCCGTTCCACGCACCAGGCCTTGTGCCGAACTCGCCAAACTCCTAGCGGCATGCGCGAAGCCGGCTTCATCTCGCGGCGGCAGGCGGGTTGGGAAGAACTCGAAGCGTTGTTGCGCGAGGCCGATCGCCACGGGCTCACGCACCTCGGCGGCGAGCGCCTCTGGCGCCTTGCGACCCTCTACCGCGGCGCCACCAGCGACCTTGCCGCGGCGCGCACGCGTGAGTACGACCGCGAGATTCAACTCTACCTCAACCGGCTCACCGCCCGGGCGCACGCGTACGTATACGCAGGGACGGTACGCGGAGGTTGGTCCCGCTTGGCGGCCTTCTTTACCCAGACGTTTCCGGCCGAAGTGCGTGCCTCGGGCCGGCCCATCCTCGCCTGCGCGGCGCTTTTCGTGGTGGCAACGATCGTCGCGTACGCACTGGTCAGCGCGCACTGGCAAGACGCGTATGCGCTGGTGCCTGCTGACGAAATTCCGCTGGTGACCAAGAGTCTCCACGACTCGAATTTCGGCTTCGATCACCGTCTCGCACCCGCGATGTCGGCACTGATCATCACAAACAACATTCAAGTCACCGCCATCGCCTTCGCGGGCGGCATGACCTTAGGCGTCGTCACGCTGTGGGCGATTCTGAACAACGGGCTGATGCTCGGAGCTACCGGTGCGCTCTTCGCCGCCAAAGGCTTCGGCCTAGACTTCTGGGCAACGATCGCTCCACACGGCGTTATCGAACTCAGCGCCATTCAGATCGCCGGCGGCGCGGGTCTTTTGATCGCGAGCGGCATCATCGCGCCCGGACGTTTGCGCAGAGTCGATGCCCTACGTTTGCGTGCTCGCCGCGCCGGTATTCTCATCCTCGGCGTCGCCGCGATGCTGGTGGTAGCCGGGACGATCGAAGGATTTGTCTCCCCACAAAAGACGCCGGAGACATTTCGCATAAGCGTAGGCGCCGTCACGGCGCTCGCCCTCGTCCTCTATTTTGGATTTGCAGGACGTACACACGTGAGCTCCTCGGCGCTCTAGCGGGACTTGCTCACCATCTATCGGCTTTTTCTGACGCTTGGCTCGGAGTCCGCGTCGCCTCGGTAGCGTTGACGCGAGCGCAGGCCTCCTTTGATGCGCTGACGCATCCCAAGGAGCTGTAGCACAGTACATCAGTAGGGAGCTGGCGACGGAGTGGAGTTGACCCGGTTCCGTGGAGAGCTGCGAATTGGACATCAGGCGGCTTGACTCATCCGCCGTTCGTAGTTGCTGGGTGAAAGGTAGCCGAGGGCTGAATGCCGGCGATGCGGGTTGTACCAGCCTTCGATGAAATCG
>DATJTD010000004.1:0-6876 GCA_035503775.1 Candidatus Acidiferrales bacterium | reverse complement strand
GAGAAAACCAGGAAAATAGCTGCCCTTACGCAGCTTCGGAATGCGCAGGTCGATCGCGCCGGCTCGCGTTTCCCGGCCGCGGTCACGGTAGCCGTTGCGGGGAGTTCTCTCGGCTGGCAGCTCGGTCGCCGTACGAAGCGCCGCAGAGCGCCTCAACGTCCATTTTCATGAGCTTCTGGGCGGCGAGCTGGAGCATGTCGCGGACGAGAATCGACGTCTGCCCCCTTTTCGGCAAGCTCGGTAAGTGCGATACTAGCCTTCGTCATCGTGGATCGTTTCGTGTCGGTGTTTCTTTAGCAAAAACAACCTTCGCCGAAAGCCACGATGGCCGCTCTCTATGCTACGAGGGCGCCCCTTTCATACACCACGAGCTGACACGATCGGCAGGGATCAGCCACTCTGAGTATCGCCGTGACGCGTGCTATTTGTTTGGGTCGATCGGCCTATGCGTATCATCAACTTCATCACGACGACAAGGCCGATGCGCAGCGAACACGGGCGAAGGTTCTACTCGCCAACGCTCACGGCACCTCTACAACGGCGCCAGAGGTCGCCGCAGAGGCTGGAGCCCTTACGAAGTGGTTGGACTCCCCGCAATTCTACACCAATCCCAGTCCATTAGACTAACCGAGCGTGCCGTACTAGCCGAGAACTCGATGCTTTTCGAAAGCAAGGTGGGCGCCGCGTGAACGTCGCCGTACGAGTTGAAGCGAGTAGGCCCTGGTGGCCGTCCTGACCTGCAGGGCCGACTGCCCGAGTACCCCCAGACGACTGCGCTGGCAACATGACGCAGCCAGACTGTGTAGTGGCATCCCCAATACCCGCGAGCGAGGTACTGCAGGGAATGTTTGGCTGATCGGTATCCGCGGGGCTCTGATTTGGACGGATTTAAGGCACCCCGTCGAGAGTCTTTCAAGACTTTTTGGCGTGTCCTACGCGCCCGCGCCCTTGGCCGATTGGGCGGACCGAGGCCCGACCAAGGAGCAGGTTGCCACCCCAGGGGCGCCGTTGTAAGCCGTCCTTCGGGCCCTGGATGAGGCTAGGCGAACCCTGTTCGGGAGGCGCCGTGGCACCGCCGTGGCACGGACGGCGCGTCAAGGGCTGATCCCTAAAGATACTGCGACGTACAGGAACACTCGCAAAAGCCTTATAGCCTAAGGCTTTTATCTTTCTGACGTTCGCGACGGTTGCCATTTGGTTGCCGTCCGTCGATTCGAGTGCTGAAGCCCTCGCAGCGGCAAGAAGGGTAAGGGCGCGCGAGGCGCGCGACAGCTCAATACTTCGAGCCTGTCGGCTCGCCGGCTACAACCGAAGCGATCTGTACTACCGCCGCAAACAACACGGCGATTCCAAGCTCAAAGCGCGCAAGCACGAGCGCGGCATATTTGTCATCCGCGCGCCATCTTCAGGCAGGCCTCGAGTTCTTCGCCTTTCGTGCTCGCGCGTTGCAAGCCGCACACGAACCATACAAGGTAAGATCGTGTGCGCGGACGCTAAACCGCGGCGGGGCAAGCTTCCGGAGATCCTCGTCGCACTCGCCGACGTCGTAGACACGACCGCAGCGTTCACAGTGAAAATGATGATGGTGGCCCATGTCGGCCCGTTCGTAGCGGACCGGCTCGCCGGCGATTTCGACCGGTTTTACGAAACCGTCTTGCAAGAAGCCATTGACGGTACGGTAGACGGTAGCTACGCCGATGCCATCGACCTCTTGAGCCGCGGCCTCAAGGAGCTCTTGTACGCCGAGCGGCCGGTCCGTGCGGGCGATGATGTTGCGGAGGGCGTCTCGCTGACGAGTCCTGCGGGTGCTCTTGGATTCCACGCGCGAACATTCTGCAATCCCGACACGCCGCACCTGGGCCCTTGACCAAAACATAATGAGATACTACTATCATGTTGATGCGCTTAACGCTTTTGCGGAAACTCGCTGTCAACTGGACTCGCTTGAGGACTCGAGAACTATCCAACTTTGCAGTTATGGAGTATCGACACTCCTAGGCATCGTGCCGCCAGTTCACCCCGTCCCAAGAGACCGGACGACCGGCCTCCTCGCGTTCCCCGCCGGCGTAGTGCCGTGCACTGGGTCTCTGCTCGTACTAGACTTTGCGATAGCAAACGATCTCTATGTCGATGGTCTAGCGCTGATCTTGGCGCCGGAATGGCGGTTGCCACGGCTTCAAAGGATTCACAAAAAAGGCTTGTCCGTCGCCTTTTCCGGGCGCGAAAAGTCGATCTTGACTCTCTTCCGGTGGCCGGTACCCGCGGCACGCACCCTCTCGTAGACGAACCCACGCCGGCGAGATCCTTTCCGGGAAACGCCGTCGCCCTTGGTCAGCTCTTATTCGACCATGCGCGGTTCATCAGCTCGTCGAAACGCTCGCGATCTGCCGGGGGGCGAAGCGTTACTTCGTCGACCTGCATCGTTACGTCATCGAGAAGCAAACGGTTTGCACGTTCGGGCTCTGACGTGGCCAGCAGCATGTCGAGCGCTGTGAGGCGATCGGCGAGTGCATCGCGATGGTATTCGAGGCAACGCCGGACCGAATCGATTCGTCCGTACTCGTGCCAGCATCGCTCGTGCAGACAAAATTCTGCTGGAGAGCCCTCGCTGCGGCTGATCTTGAAGTCGAGCCGCCCTTTCATCGCCGGCCGACCCTTTCTTTTGGACGTGCCTCATTGACAATAAGTGTGCGTCCGTCGATGTTGCGCCCCGAGAACTCGTCGATCGCCGCCCGAGCAGCGTTCGCCGTTTCGAACTCTACAAAACCGAAACCCTTGTGACGTTGCGTTTCACGATCGCGCACGATGCGCGTCGCCACAATGGCTCCAGTGGTTTCAAAGAGTGTTCGCAGGCTGTCTTCCGTCATGCTGAACGGGAGATTGCCGACAAAGAGCGTGGTTGACATGGGAGCGCCTTTCCTTTAGTGCTATCGTATTATTGATAGTACCATATCAATAGCAAACGTCAAGGCCATCCCGCGTCGCCTCGTCCCGCGCCTCCATTGATCGTCAAGGCCCCCACCTCGCGCAGACGCCATACGGCATCACCGGAGGGCGCGCTAACCCGGAACTTCGGCGGGGACGAGCCTACGCAGATCTCCATGCAGCCCGCGGCCGCCGACGAGCCGGGAAGCCTCTTAGAAACGACTCACTAATGCTCGGCGGGCGTTCGACTCTCAAGGACCTCACGCAATCGCGTTGTTTGGTTTTCTGGTTCGCGCCTTCAAATCTCGCCCCCTTGACTATATGATAGTGATTCACTATTATCGAATAAGTCCACACGTCCTCGCCTCGACGCTGAGTGACTCAGCGACCTAGGGGCGTATTAGCGCTTTAAGGAAACCTCCTTTGAGTAAACTCTGGCGGCATCTTCGCCTTGCTTTTTTCGCCGCCGCACTCGTGCTTGCGGCGAATGCTCTGCCGGCGTATGCCGGCAGTTCGAGCGCCTTTATTACTGGTACCGTAGCGAACAACGGGAAGCCGGCTGCACACGTCGTGGTCACCGCGGCGGGGAACAATCTGACCGTCAAGACAGCGACTGACAGCAAGGGGCACTTCTCGTTCCCACCGCTTGCCTTGGGCACGTACGACGTTGAGGCTCGAGACGGCGACCTGCGAGGCCTCGTGCGCGTCGACCTCGGGAGCGGCGGCGCGAGCGTAAGCATCGCACTCGAGAAGCTTGCCGAAATCGCGCACACCATCGTCAGTCGGTCACAGTCGCTAACGGTCTACGGCAGCGGGAGCGACGTGGTGCTCAATAGCACCGCCTTGACCCGGCTTCCGTTCGATAACAGCTTTACTCAGATGGAGACGCAGATGCCGGGCGCGGCGCAGGGGGCAAACGGCGTCGTTCACATCAACGGCGACCACGGGGTCATCAACTACCAGCTCGACGGAGTGCAGCTGCCGCAGGAGCTGAACCGGGACATCGGCAGTGAGATCAATCTCAACGATCTGTCCTTCATCGATCTCATCGAAGGCGCGTATCCGGCGCAATACGGCTTGAAGTTCGGCGCCGTTTTCAACATGTCGACGCTGGCCGGAACGGGACCGCCCGGCTTTTATGGGTACGGCTCGTTCGGTTCGTACACCAATGCCCAATCGACGCTTGGATATCACGCGCCGATCCAGGGCGGCGGGGGATACGACATCGCGCTTAGCGGGCTAACGACGACGCGCGGCCTCGATCCCCCCGACTTCAACTCGCCTCACAACGATGCCAGCTCGGTCAGCCAGTTCGCGCGCTTTACGCTCCCGGCGGGTGGGAACAACTTCACGAATATTACGTTCTTCAATAGCCACGACACGTTTCAGATTCCCAACGACATCGCCTATGGCGCACCGGGCAGTACCGACGACAACGAAACGCAAGGCGATACCTTCCTGGCGGTTCAGTTTCACCATGCGATCGGAAACACGGGTATGGTCACTTGGGGCCCGGCATACAACGCGTCGAGGATTCAGGACTTCGGCGATCCATACAACGATTGGATCTATGGCGAGGCTCTCAATCAGACGCCGCCCCCCTTCGGCAACGGCGGCACGTCAACGGACTGCGCTAATGCCTTCGTCGTCGCGCCAATGAATCCGACGGGCTTCCCTCTGATGTGCGGCCTGTCGCTCGCCGATCAGCGGACCGAACTCGACTACATCATGCAGGGTGACTATACGCAGACCTTCGGCAGCCATACGCTCGGCGCAGGCGTCAACTACGATCTGAGTCGCGTCTTGAAGTACTATGCATTCACGCTACAGCCTAATAACTATCTATCGCCGATCTATACGCCAGGTACGCCCAACGCGCCTTACACGGTAACCGACGATTCCCCGAATCTCGGGAACACGTACCAATCGTACATTCAGGACAGTTGGCGCATGGGCCGTCTTTGGCAGGCCGACTATGGGCTCCGCTACGATTTCTTTACCATCAAGTCGGCCGCTTTCGGGGAGGGCTTTGGCGCGTTCAGCCCCAGGCTCAAGATCACTCGCCTCTTCGGAACACGTGCGAGCGTGTACGGATACGTCGGCCGATTCTTCGAGCCGTTTTCTTTTGAAAACGTGAGCCCGGAAGCCGCCTACGTACTCAACCGCCCATTACAAGCGACGGTAGCCCAGTTCGATCTTAAACCCGAACGCGACACGCAGCTCGAGCTCGGGGGGCACATTCCCGTCGGCTCCGGCGACCTCGGCTTTCGTGTTTGGCAAAAGAACGCAAACGACCTGATCGACGATACGCAAGTCGGCGTTACGCTTCTTCATCAGGACATCAACTACGTGCTGGGCCGCTTGTCGCAAGAAGCACTCAATTACGTCCAACCGCTGTCACTCAATAGCCGGGCCTACCTTACGTTCGCTCATGTAATTTCGCTCAACAGCGGCTGCGAGACGCAGCTTCTCGCGCCTTGCTTTGGGCAACCTACGGGTTTCACGCCTGCCGATCACGAGCAGCGCTACACGGTAACCAGCGGAGTGTTGCTCAATACTCTGCGCGGCGGCTGGTTTTCGGCCGACGCCTACTATGGCAGTGGCCTTTCGTCGGATTTCTGCCCGGACGATACGCCGGGATACTGCAAACAGACGCCCCACACGACCTTCAACGTGGAAGAAGGCGTGCCGATCTCGCCGAAGGCCGCGCTTACTTTCGACATCCAAAACCTGCTCAACGATCGCTATTACGTAACGCTCCTCAACGCCCAAGGCAATCACTTTGGACCCGGCCGCCAACTCAATATGGGCGTCCGATTCAAGCCGTGAGGGGCAGATGGCGTGGGCGGCTCAGCTCGGTTCTGATGCGACAACCATTCAGTCGCGGAGCGACCTGCTCGAACGGATCAAGTGCTCTTTCGAACGGGAGAGCTGCTGAACGCGGTGATCGATCGAGGGCGACTTCGACAGCCTGCTGCGGCCCCGCCACCGCCGGAATTGCTAAGACGCTTACCGGATTCCAACCCCTTCGGGTACGCTGTTATACGAGGAGTAGTTCGGGTCACCAAGAGTCGCGAGACAAGCTGTCGAGGCAGCGATCGCAAGTTTTAAATCTCGAAACTGCAACAAGGCTCGTTTTGATCGACGGCTGCAGATCAAGAGCCGGACGCACCAGGTGTGAACTCGAAAAGAACGCCACCACTATCAACGGAACTGCTGTTTCGCAGTAGCGAGAAGCCAAAAAGCGAACCGTTTACGGCCGTGAGCGCGAAGGGATGCTCGCCATCGGTCCCGTTCCCAAATGAGTACACGACGGACTCAAGGCCAGACGCCGTAAGTTCATAAATTGTCCCGCAACCCTGGTAGCTCGCTTCTCCGCAGGGGCCGTTACCGCCCGAAGACGTCGTGCCGTAAAGGCTGCCGTTCATGACGACCGGAGCCCCGCTCGGGAAAGCGCCGTCGGGCTTGCCGTTAAACGTGTATGAGGGTGTCGCCGTGTTCGGTAACTGCACCTTGTAGACTAACCCGCAACCCGTTGGAAAACTCGGATCGCAGGAGGCGTTGCCGCCAGCGCTACTTGCAACAAACAAGGAGCCATCATACGGGACGGGAGCGAGCAAAGAACCGCGCGAGCCCGCCGAGACCCTTGCGAGATCTGATTCGACTCCGCCGCGCGTCAGCGAAAAAATAATCCCATAGGCGTAGCTACCCGTCCCTCCGGTCAACGTGCCGTAAAACCGATCGTTCAGCCAAATCATTCCGCCGTCGACGCCGTTATCGATAAAGCTGTAGATCGTGCGGAGCGTCCGGTTCGGCATAATCTCGACGATCTTACCGTTGTGCTGCGCCCCACCTTGCTCGATCATCCCGTACAGATGCCCGTGTACGGCCACAAGGGTCGGTGGTATCCAGTTGAAAGCGAAATGCACTCTCCGCGGGACCTCGTAGAGC
>DATJTD010000003.1:0-8480 GCA_035503775.1 Candidatus Acidiferrales bacterium | reverse complement strand
ATGGCGCGTGTGATGGTCGAGCAGACCGAGGCGCTCTGTGCAGAATGGAGACAAGACAACGTCGTCGACGCCGGACGTGCAATGCGGCGCTTGGCGCTGCGCATCGGCGGCATCAGCCTCTTCTCACACGCCTTCGATGATTACGAAGACCGCGTGGGTGCTGCGCTTACCGACGTGATGTCGCATGCGACCAGCGGAATCTTCGGTCGCCTCTCCGAGCAGTTCACATCGGAACGCATGCGGCGCTTTCAGGCGGCGCGCGCCACACTGCACGCCGTGGCCGACGAGCTCATCGCACAGCGATCTCGCGAGACATCAGACGAAGCGCACGATCTATTCGACATGCTCGCCGGCAGCGACGAATGTGAGGCTCTTGGTGCGCGAGCCGAATTGCGCGATCGAGTCCTTACGCTGCTTCTCGCCGCGCAAGAATCGACGGCGATCGCTCTGACCTGGGCGCTCTATCTGCTCGCATCGCATCCCGCTGTGCAGAGCCGCCTCCATGATGAACTCGACACGGTCTTAGGCGGCCGCAGCTGCACCGTGGAGGACGTGCGTGAGCTCCCATACACGGTCGCAATTTTCAAAGAGGCGCTCCGCCTCTTTCCACCCGCGTGGATTCTGGGACGACGAGCACGTGAGCCGGTGCACGTCGGCGGCGTGAGCCTGCCCCGCGGCTCGGCCGTGTATATCAGTCCGTACGTCGTCCACCGCGACGCACACCGGTATGCGGACGCGCTATATTTTCGTCCCGAACGTTGGCTGCAGACGCCTGAGCCCACCGCCTTCTCCTATCTGCCGTTCGGCCGCGGCGCACGCGGCTGCGTCGGTGAACCCTTCGCCTGGATGGAGGGGACGATCGTGCTCGCCGTCATCGCTAGTCGCTTCGCGTTGAGCGTGGTAGACGATAGGCCGGTACCAACCTCACCGCTGCTCACATTACGACCGGCACGTCCCATTCAGCTCCGCGTACATGCCCTTCCCACGCCGTAATCGGGTTCGATTCCCGTTGGGGCTGCCAGTATGTGCCCTGTCCTGTAAGGCTTGTGCGTATCGACGGCCGTTGGGTCGGAGTCTAACGGCCGTCTAACGGAATGGGTCAGGTCTTGCTAGGTCATGATGCGATCGAACGCCTCGGCGGCTGCTGCGTCACGATCGCGGTAGACGGTGACGTAGCGGTCGACGATGATGCCGATCGTGCTGTGGCCCAGCCGCTTGCTGATCCTCGCTCGGGACGCCGGCCTTAGCTAAGAGCGAGGCGTGCGTATCCCGGAGATCGTGGAAGCGGATGCGGCGGACCGGGGTCCGCTTCACGAAGTTGCGCAATGCTGAACTGAATAGCCAGGGCGCGATCGGCGTTCCGTCGGGTTTGGCGAAGACGAGATCGCCGTCGTGATACGCGCTGCCGAGCGCGATTTTTTACCTGCTTGCACCGCTGATGGGATTGGAGAATTCCGACGAGTTGCGACGAGACGCAGATTGTCCGCGGCTTGTTGTTCTTCGGCAGCTTGAACGTGAGCGTGCTCTTGGGCTGTCGGTCAACGAGCGGGTGATGGCAACCGTGCCTGTCGCCGGCTATTGGCCGAACTTCCGGCGAAAATCCGACAGAGAATCGGAGTCGGTCCGGTCTAACAATGTCTCAAGCTTCATATCTCCGCGGAAGCCGGCCGCGAAATCGTCGCCATAGATGCCACGGAGCGTGTCGAGGCGAGTGCTCCCATTCTTCTGCCGGATTTGGCCGTTCCGGTCGCGGGAGCGATCGTCAAGTCCGGGCGGGCAATGCCTCTTAGCCATTGGGGGGTCTCTCCTTGCAGCTGAGCCGCTCTCGAGTGCAGACAAGGTGCGTTTTACCCGATTATAGTAAATGCCGGAGTAAACCGTCAACCTCGGGGTAAACTCTCTTGGGGCGGCACTCGCATAGGAGAGGTTCATGACTACCAAATCGGTCGACGCACTGCCGAGCTATGACCGCATTCTTTTTCCGGCCCCGCATTTGGAGCTAGCGCTGGTTCAGGTAAAATTCCCTCCCCTTCCTCGCTTTGAGGAGCAGAATTACCTTACCGACATAAGGGAAGCATTATCCGTTGACTATCCGTTGCCGGCCGTGGAGAGGGCCGTGAATGTGATGGTCAGTCCGCAAGGGGTGAGCCAGATTCCCGGTTCTCAAGTGTTTCGCTTCTCGAGTTTAGATTACGCCTGGTCGGTGGTTCTTACCGCGGACGCCGTCTTGCTCGAATCCAGAGTGTACCCGGAAATCAATGAGTTTGCCGCGCGCTTCTGCGCAATCTTAGAGAAAGTTCGCAATACGCTCAAGCCGCGCCATCAGCTCCGCTTCGGATTGCGCTACGTTAACGAATTCCGCCATACCAAGGCGGTGGCATATGAACGCTGGGCCGAGCTGGGCCTGAATCGTGAGCTCCTGGGTATCGGTGCCCGCAACGTGTTCGGTGGCAATGTTAAGCAGACCGTAAACGAGTTTCGTACAAATCGCTCGGATGGCTCTCTGGTTATTCGACACGGCTATCTCAACGGCACTACGGTTGCACCAGCGGCGGGCCGAACGCCAAAATCCGGTCCCTTTTACCTGCTCGATCTTGACTACTTCGACGAGAGCGCACGTGATTTTGACGCGCGCCCTATTGATCGCATGATCCTCTTCAACGATTTTCTGTATCGCGTGTTTCGTTGGTGCGTCGGTGACGGTGAGCTCTATCAGTATCTGAGGGCGGATTGATGGAGGCTCCGATCGATGACACGATCCTGAGATCCCTGGCTGCGGGCTCCATGGCCACATTGCTGCTTGTGCAGGGAGTCGGCGCTCCAACAACGTCGACGCATCCTGATTTGGTCTGCGCGGACAGGTGTATCTCGCCTTCGTTGGATGGTTCCGTCGATCTAGGAACCATCTTCTTGCGGGACTCGGTCGGAATCACCGTGCTGAATAATCAGGTGGCTTGGAACGCGCCGCTTGAACGTCCAGGCGAGCCTGATGTTGCCGATCTGCCCTATCTCCTAAAGCAAAGGACGGGATTGGCGATCGAAATTCTTGCGAAGGCCGTTGGCGTCAGCAAAGTGACGTATCATAAATGGCTGAACGGCGCCGGCATCTCTGAAGAATCCCGCGATAGGCTCGTCGAAATCCAGAGCACACTTGCCGCGCTGGTTTCGATCAGGCCGGGCTTGCGAAGGTTCCTCGATCTGCAGACGCCCATGGGAACGCCGCTCGAGCTGCTGTCGCGGCGCCAAGATGCGCTCGTTTTAGGCCTGGCTACACGAGGAGACCAAATCTTCGACGAGACTCCCTTCGAAGCCGGACCACAGCGCGAGGGACTTGGGCGGGTTCGCCCGATCGGGTGGAGCCGTTCTGTCGAGCGGGATCGGCGCGAAGAACTAAGTCCTAGCGCCGCACAAGATGAGGAAGTAGAGGCGCTCATCGAGGGTGAGCCCCTCGCCGTCGGTTACGTTCTCTTGCGGGCGTGACGATTGCCGCAAGATATCGGGCGCAGCCTCTACGAAGCCGGTTGGGTGCAAGGCAAGCTCTTCAGCCCGCTGGCGGCCAGTGTCGTGTTCGCGCCGGGGGATCCCATCTCCAAATTAGCACGCTCGGCCGCAGCAAGAGCGCAGGCAGACCACACGCTACTGCATCCGGTAACGCACGGCGTGGCGTACGGCATCCCGACATCCACAGAACGTTTGGTAGTCGTCAGTCAGGCCTGCGACATCGCAAAGCCACCGAGTGTCGAACCAAACGTTCTTGCGATGCCGGTCTTCAAGACGGAGAACGTAAGAATACTTGGGCCGGCAGCGCGGAATAGCAGTCGTTACTTCCTGCTCGATGCGGGTCGAGGTTACGTGGTCGACGCGATCTCGATCATAGTTATCGAGAAGCCTTTGCTCATGACGCTAACCCCCGAGGTTGGTGCACAGACCAGTGACGAACAGAAACGGTTTGCTCGATGGCTAGCACGCCGGTTCAATCGCCCAGCGATAGCTGACGATATCGTCGTTGCCATAGTGAAGCCCATCCTCGAGAACCTCCGGTCTTGCCAGGCGCAAGGCGCGCTCGACATGGACCTCGTCGACCGAATATCCGAGGTGCGCCTTCTGGTCGCAAATGACAGGCTGCCCTTCACCTTTGATCTCCTATTCATGGTCGAAGAGAACGACATACAAACGATGGAATTAGCGCTGGCACCGCTGCTCGGCGAAATGCGAGGGTGGTTCACACCCGAGCTCGCCGTCTTGCGCGCCTGGTACGCGCGGAGCTATGCGGACGTGTCGGTTGCTGACTACTTCGCTGCAGAACAACTGTACCTTGATGAATACAGTTATGATGGAGTCACTCTACATGGCTTAGTGGCCCCCGATCCGGCATAGCCGTTCGAGTCGCTCCGGGGGGTCGCATCGGACCCGCGGTATCTCTCCTTTACCGCTCGCCATGGAGACGTTTAGCCAATCTCATCGCGTAGGAGTCGGGCGATATTGGACATCGTGCATAAAATAGGAGCCTCGAATGCTCGCTGAGGGATCGCACATGCGCAGCGGTTCCGACGGAAGGACAGATTATCTCCGTGCGCGATCGGGCACTGGATCGTAAAACGTATCGAAGCGAGCACGTTTGCCTCCGGAGGAAGGGTAAAGAGCAACGAGTGTTCCTGCATCGCATGGACGTCCTCGATCGCGCTTGATGCCTCGGCGACCTCTCGGCCACGAACCCGCGGCTTCAATATCCTTGTCTGTGAGGACTACTTTTTTGAACCCCTGGCATCTTCTTCAGTGCGCACAGCCGGCAAGCTTACTCCTCAAGCAAAGGATACAGCGAGTGCACGGCCGCACCGAGATGTGCGTCGTGCAGCAGCGCGCGACAGTGATCGAGTGAGCAGTGCGCGACCTTCACACCGTCGTCGCCTAGCACGTCAGCGACGAGGTCGCGGCCGCGCAACACCGTCGCGACCCGCTGCGCCGCACCGGGCTCCACGCGCAGCAACAGCCCAAGCTTCGGGGCTTGGACGCGCAGCGGCAGGGCATCGTGCACCTCGGTCTTCTGGTGTTCCCAGCGTTCGAGACGGCGCGCGATCTCGACAAGATCGCTAAAGACGGCCGATGCCGTCGCGCTGCGGCCGGCACCCGTGCCCGAGAAATGCAGAGGGCCCGAGTGAACGCCGACGACTCGTACGACGTTTCCGGGCCCCTTGGGACGGGCGAACTCGTGATCCGCCGGTACATAGGCGGGGCTCACGACCGCTTCGATGACCTCTTCCTCACTCCGTCGTCCGTAGGTCAGCGGAACGAGCGCGTAGCCTTCACGTTTGGCAAAAACGAAATCCGCCGGTGAGAGGGCGCGCAGACTCTGACGCACCACGCGATCGAGTCGCACCGTGCGACGATAACCGATCGCCGAGAGCACGCAGAGTTTCTGCGCGGCGTCGATCCCTTCGACGTCGTTGGTCGGATCGGGCTCGGCATACCCCGCGACTTGCGCTTCGTGCAGCGCCTCGTCGAACGACTTGCCTTGCGCCATCGCGCCCATGATGTAATTCGAAGTCCCATTCATCACGCCCGACAACTCGACGACGTCCTCGGCGGCCAGACAATCCGCTAGCGCCCGCACGATCGGAATCGCACCGCCGACCGAAGCTTCGTAGCGAAAGGCCGCATGATGATCGCGCGCAAGCGCCGCCAGGCGTGGTCCGGCGTGAGCAACCAGCGCCTTGTTGGCGCTCACGACATGCTTCCCACGGCGCAGCGCACGCTCCACGAGCTCCACGGCGATCCCGGTTCCACCGATCGTCTCGACGACGATCTGCACCTCGGGATCGTCGATGATGTCTTCCGCACGCGTGGTGAGCAACGGCGTCACCGACTCGGGGAAGCGCGCTTTGTGCAGATCGCGCACGAGGACGCGCGCGAGGCTTGCCGGTGAGGTGTTGATGCGGCCCTCACCGAGGAGGCGCGCAGCGACACCGCCACCGACGACGCCACAGCCCAAGAGGCCGACGACGATCGTCTTGCGCCGGAGCGGTGAAAGCGGTTGTTCCGAGAGCAGAACGTCGGGGGCGATAGCCATGAGAAGAAAGCTCCAAACAAAAAACCCCTCATCCGTCGGATGAGAGGTTGCGTGCGATTTTTGGTCGTGTTCTACGTGCGCAACGTGATCTCTGCCGACGCCCTGGAAGGGCTCGTAATCGTCGTCGTACGCGTAATCATAATACCGGTGCTGAACACGAGCATGTCCCCTGCTTGTACCACGACCGCGGCCCACCTGTCAAACCCCCAGCAGCACCTCCGCCGGGCCAGGAACCGGAGGCCTCGGGGCGTAGCCCGCTCGCATGGCCACCCCGCCCGCGCCCGGCGCGCTGACCGCACGGCTGATCGAGGCGCTGGGCGCAGACTCCGTAAAGATTTCGCCGGAAGACCTGCGTGTCTACGGCTTCGACGCATCGTACGAAGGCGAGCCGCCGTGGGCGGCGGTCTTCCCCACCGATGCGCGTGGCGTCAGCGCCGTCGTGCGCATCGCCGCCGAGTACGGGACGGCGGTCGTCCCGCGCGGCGCCGGGACCGGCCTGTGCGGTGGGTGTGTCCCCGTGGGAGGCTCGGTCGTCCTCTCGTTCGCGCGCATGAACCGCCTGCTACACCTCGATACGCTCAACCGGCGCGCGCGCGTACAACCCGGCCTGATCAACCTCGATCTCAGCCGCGCGGCGCGTCCGCTCGGACTCTTCTATGCACCGGATCCGTCGAGCCAAGCGACCTGCACGCTGGGTGGGAACGTCGCTACCAATGCGGGCGGCCCGCACTGCCTTTCGTATGGAACAACCGTCAACCACGTGCTCGGTCTCGAATTCGTAGATCATCGCGGCGAGGTGGTCCAAACGGACGTCGACGACGCCGGCTACGACCTCACGGGGGCGCTGGTTGGTAGCGAGGGGACGCTCGCCCTTGTCACCGCGATCGATCTGCGGCTGCTGCGCCTTCCGCCGGCCGTACGAGTGGCGCTCGCTTCATTTGCCGACATCGAAAGCGCATCGGCGGCCGTCTCGGCAATCATCGCCGCCGGTATCGTTCCGACGGCACTGGAGATCATGGACGCGCTCGTGGTGCACGCCGTCGAGGCACACTATCACGCGGGCTTTCCGAGTGATGCCGGCGCCGTGCTGCTCATCGAGGTAGCTGGTGCAACTGAAGACGTCGAGGAACGTGAAGCATCGCTCGCCGTCATCGCGCGCGAGCATGGCGCACGCTCGTGGCGCACGGCGCGCGACGAAGACGAGCGGCAGAGTCTCTGGGCCTCGCGCAAAGGCGCAGCCGGCGCCCTTGGCCGCATTGCGCCGAACTATTACATTCAAGACGCGACCGTTCCACGCACCAAGTTGCCCCAAGCAATCCACGCGGTCAACGCAATTGCGCACGACTACGGGATCAAAGTCGGCAACGTCTTTCACGCGGGCGACGGGAATCTGCACCCGCTGATGACTTTCGACCGGCGCATACCACGTGAGGTGGAAGCAATCGCCCAAGCAGGCACCGAGATCCTCAAAGCCTGCATCGCACTGGGCGGCACGATCTCGGGCGAGCACGGCATCGGCTTTGAAAAACGCGAGACGCTCGGTCTCGTCTTCAGCGCGGCCGATCTCGCGGCGATGGCACGGCTGCGCGATGTCTTCGACCCGCGCCGTCTCTTCAATCCCGAGAAGATCTTTCCGGGCGGGGCGCGCTGCGGCGAAGTCCGTCGCGAAACGATCGCGCGCAACGGCGGGGCAGCCGGCGCGTGGCTGTAGTTCCGGAGAGCGACGTCACGCCGTTTGCACTCGGCGGACGTCTTCCGCGCGCAGCTTACGCCCCGCGAAACACCGAGGAACTCGCCGCCCTCGTGCGCGAGGCAAGCGAACGCGACGACGCCATCGTCTTCTTCGGCGGCGGCACGCTGCAAGGGCTGGGCAATCTCCCACAACGGTACGACGTCGCCATCAGTCTATGCGCGATGAGCGCGCTCGTCGCGCACGATCCGCGCGACCTCACGATTGCCGTTGGTGCCGGGATGACGAGCGCGACGCTCGAGCGCAACCTCGCCCCGCACGGGCTCTTCCTTCCACTCGATGCTCCCACGCCCGAGCGGAGCACCGTCGGCGGAATCCTCGCCGCCGGATGGGCTGGACCGCGGCGGCTCACCTACGGCCGCCCACGCGATCTCGTCATCGGCACGACCGCGGTACTCGCCGACGGCACGACCGTCTCGGCCGGCGGGATGGTCGTCAAGAACGTGACCGGCTACGACCTGAGCAAACTGTACGCGGGCTCTCTTGGAAGCCTCGGCGCAATCGTCCGCGTCAATCTCAAGACGCTGCCGCGCCCTGCCGCGCAGCGTGCCGCCCTTGCGCCGCTCCCCGAGTTCACCCGCGAGCGCGCGATCAAGCACGTTGCCGTCCTCCCAATCGAACCGACGGCGGCGCTCATGATCGACGGCTTCGCCGATGAAATCG
>DATJTD010000002.1:0-11612 GCA_035503775.1 Candidatus Acidiferrales bacterium | reverse complement strand
CAGGTGAGCTTCACCACGACCAGTATCCCGGGCCGCGTCTTCTATGGAACGATCAGCGATGTGAACGCGACCCCCACCGAAGGGACGCTCTCGTACCGCGGACGTGTACGCTATCCGAACCCTGCCGGTCTCTTGCGCGGTGGAATGCTGGTGAGCGTGACGGTCCGTCAAGAGTATCATCGCAACGCCGTCGTGGTTCCGCGCACGGCGATCTTTCAGACCGATGCCGGAGACAACGTCTTCATCGTCAAAGACGGTAAGGCGGTCCAGGTGCCGGTGCGTGTCGGTTTGCAGACCGATACGCAGGCCGAAGTGAGCGGTATCACCCCCGGAAGCGCCGTGATCACGACGCGCCCCGACTCTCTGCAGAACGGGGGCGTGGTCGCCGTGAGCGACGAGTCCGGCGACTCGCCCGATTCAACCAGCCAGAAATAGGAATGATCAGAGCATGAGAATTGGGCGCAAGGCCTTTATCGTGGGTCTCAGCGTGCTTGCGGCTGCGATAGCGATTGCGAGCATGGTCGTATCTTCACCCGTCGCGGCGCAGCAGCGTGGGATGATGGCCTCGACGCCGATGCCGCTGCCCTCGATCGGCCCCGCAAGCGTTCCGACGACGCTGCCGTATCCGGCGTATGGGACGCCGGCGCCGGGCGTCGAGAGCACCGCGACGGCACCCGGGGTGCCGCAGGTGATCACCCTGCCGCAAGCCATCGCCGTGGCGTTTGCGCGTTCTCCTTTGCTTGCGTCTGCGCGCGCGGACGTCGATCTGGCCAAAGTGGAGGTGCGTCTCCAGGAGTCCGGTTATCTCCCTGATATCGCCGGAACGGCGAGTACCACGCATTCGAACTCACAGGGCGGCAGCGTCCCGGTTACTTCGCCGAGCGGTGCTCCGACGACGGCCACGACGGGCGGTAGCTATACCTCCAACTCACTTTCGGTCTCACTGCGTCAGCTGATCTTCGACGGTGGGAAGGTCGCCGCGGCGATCCGCTCGGCGCAGCGCAGCGAAGTCGCCCAGGTCGATACCTACCGCCGCACGATGCAGACCGTCGCGTACAACGTCGCGCAGGCATACTACACCGCGCTCGCTGCAGAACGCACCGTCGCCGTCGACGTTGAGGTCGTTCACGAAAATACGGTCGCGGAAGATCTGGTGCAGGCCCAGGCCAACGCCGGCACCGTCGCGCGTTCCGATGTCGCGACCGCTGCCTTCCCGGTTGCGCAGGCACGTGTTGCGCTCGTGCAGGCGCAAGGTTCCCAGCTTTCAGCACAGGCAGCGTTTGCCAACTCGATGGGAATCGACGCCAATACCAACGTGTTGCCGGCCGACGATACGCCGATCTTCACGCAGAGTGCAATTCAGACGGTCCCCGTCCCGACGTACGCGCAGGCCATCGCGCGAGCGACCGACCTGCGCCCCGATTACGACGCGGCGGTCCAGGCGGTGGAGGCGGCGCGCTTGTCGCTCGTCTCCGCGCGACGCGCGTACATCCCCTCGGTCTCGGGGACGGCGGAGGATGGCACGTCGTCAACGAGCCCGACCGGCGGCGATTTCCGCAATTCCAACGAGCTCGGGCTGGAGTTGTCGGTCCCCATTTACGATCAAGGAATCCTACGAGCGGACGTGGCGCAGGCGCAAGCAAATCTCGATAGCGCCAACGCCGCCTTCCTGACCACGCAAGAGGGGATGCAGCTCAACGTGAAGGAGGCGCTGGTGAATTTCATCAGCGCGCAATCGGCCGTCACGCAAGCAAATGCGGAGTATTCCGAGGCCCTGGTCGTCTTCCAGTCGACGCAGGCGCAGTACCGTGCCGGCGTCACCACCTTGCCGCTCCTTCTCGATGCCGAGGTTAGCCTGACGACGGCGTTGACCGATCAAGTCACCACGGTCTACTCCCTGCGCCAGGCAGAACAAGCCTTTCTCTACGCGGAGGGCGAGAACGACCAGCAGCCGACGCGAACCTCGTACGTCCGGGTTGCCTCGCGCTTCCCGCACGATGTGGCTATCACCGCGCCAAAACGACACGGGTGAGCGGCGCCTCTCCAACAAAGTCTGGTGGGGTGACGACGATTGAAGGAGATGTGGTGGGGACGCCGGTGGCGATTGGCGACCCGGTCAACGCCGCGATTCTAGCTGTCTCCGAGGATCGGATCGCGGGCTTCCTGCGCGATCCGCTTGGGGCGATCGCGCACCAAGCGGGGGTCGACGTCGAGATCGTCATCGAGCGAATTGCGGCGATGCTGCGCGCAGGAGTGATCCGCCGCGTGCGCCAGACGATGCTCGCGACCAGCCTCGCACACGGCGCGCTCATCGCCTGGCAAGTGCCCGAGGAGCGGTTGCAGGAGGCCTTCGAGTATCTTTTTGCCGAGGATCCGTTTTCGGGGCACGTCGTCATTCGAACAGCCGATGCGGCGACGGCGGGTTCGCGCTACCGTCTGTGGACGACGCTGAAAGTTCCCCAGGGTTTTTCGCTCGAGAAGCACTTGGCGCTGCTCTCGCAGCGCATCGGTGCGCAAGCCGTGCGGGCGATGCCGGCGCGCAAGCTCTTCACGCTTGGCGTCGGACACGTACGGCGGCGCGGGCTCGAACCAGGAAGCCGTGCAGCCGAACCTGCCGAGGTGCTCGATACGCACGTCGTCGAGCTCAGCGATACCGAGTGGCGTGCCCTCACGGCGCTCAAACGTGAATTTGCTCCCGAGGAGATCGTGCGGGATATTTGGCGTGCGCGCGCGCGCGAAGCCGAGCTCGATCTCGAGACGTTTTTCGGCGTCGCCGAATCGTTGCAAGCACGCGGCCTCGTCGGCCGTTTCTCGACCTTCTTGGAGCACGTGAAGCCGACGGTTGGAAACGAGCGCGTGACGCGCTACAATGCGCTCTTTCATTGGCGCGTGCCGCCGGGGCGCGAGATCGAGGCGGGCCGCGAAGTGGGGCGGCACGACATCATGACACACGCATACTGGCGCGAAGGGGGTCCGGAGTTTCGCAACGTCAACGTGATGGGCGTCGCGCACGGCCTGGACAAAGAGCTGCTGCTCGCGCACAAGGCCGCCATCGACGAGCACCTGCGCGAAGCGGGCATCGAGATCAGCTACACCAATGTCTTTTGGGGCGGCCGCAGCGAGATCAAGCCGTCGGAGATCTCGCCGCTGGCATACGCCGAGTTCTGCCGCCGCGACGGGATCGATCCCGAGACGATGCGTGTCTAACGTACGACTCCTCGCGGCGCTCGTGGCGCTGGTCGTCGGCGCCGTCGGCTGCACGAAGGTGGGTACTTCCGGGCAGACGGCGCGAGGCAATCCGTGGACGCAACCCGGCCGGCTCGTCTTCGCAACCGCCGCCGATCCGAAGAATCTCGATCCGGTGCTCGCCAGCGCTGAGCCGACCCTCGATATCTCGTTCTTTCTCTTTTCTTGGGCGGTGCGATACGACCAGAACCCCAAGCCGCACCCAGACGCCTTGCGGGAGATCCCAACGGTTGCAAACGGCGATGTCAGCAAAGACGGGTTGACCCTCATCTACAAGCTCCGGCCGCACATGATGTGGCACGACGGTTATCCCGTGACCTGTCGCGATTTGCGCTTTACGTGGCAAGTCGTGATGAACCCGCACAATAACGTGGTGACGACCGACGGGTACGATGACATTCGCTCGATCGACTGTCCCAGCCCGCTGATCACCGTTATTCACATGAAAAAAATCTATGCGCCTTTCCTGCAACAGCTCTGGGGCCAAAACGGGAACGCGCCGATACTCCCCGAGCATCTCCTAGCGAAATACAACGACGATAAGGGCTCATTCAATACGGCACCGTATCAGTCGGCGCCGATCGCCAGCGGACCGTTCCGCTTCGTCTCGTGGGAGCGCGGTCAGGACGTACGTCTGGCGGCCTTCGACGACTTCTATCTCGGCAAGCCGAAACTGCGTGAGGTGATCTATAAGATCATGCCGGATGAAAACACATTGCTCGCGCAGATGCAGACCCACGAAGTCGATCTCGTATTCGATGTTCGCAGTCACAACTATCCCGACTATCGAAGCATCCCCGGGGTAACCGTGGTGGCGCCTCCCGTCTTCAGTTACTCCCATTTGGATTTCAACTTGCGGCACCGGCCGTTCGATGACGTCCAAGTCCGCCGGGCGCTCGCGTATGCTCTCGATCGCAAAGCGATGTTGCAAGACGTCAATGACGGTTTCGGAGACTTAGCGCCGGCCGATGAATCACCCCTCATCAGTGAGGCCTACGATCCAAACGTTGCGACGTATCCGTTTGATCCGGCCAAAGCAGACGCGATACTGGACGCGGACGGCTGGAGAGTGGGCTCTGACGGTGTGCGAGTCAAGGATGGAAGGCGCTTATCCTTTACGATAAGCACGCTGACGGAAAGCACCGGCGGGCAACAGACCGAGACGATCGTACAGCGCGCGTGGCGACAAGTGGGCGCTGAAGTCACCGTAAAGAACGCGCCGACGAGCCTCTTCTTCGACAATACGGCGCAAGGGATATTGCAAGGCGGCAAATATGATGTCGCGCTTTTTGCGTGGTTCGCCTCTGTCGATCCCGATGACAGCGAAATCTATTCATCGAAGAACTTTGCGCCGCACGGCCAGAATGCGCTCTTCTGGGATGATCCGCGCGCGACCGCCGCGATGGATGATGCTCTTGAAACGGTGAACTGGGATCGCCGCAAGAAAGACTACTATATCGTTCAAGAGGAACTGGCGTCGCAGGTTCCCACGATCGTCTTGTGGTTCGACCACGAGGTGGTCGCGTACAACAGCGACCTGCACGGGTTCACGCCGTCCCCGGTCATCGCTCTCTTTTGGGACCCGTGGGAGTATTCGATTTGATTGCACGTGGCCGGTCCGCTCGGAGGAGATTTTGAGCAGGTTCACCCGTATCATGGCGCTGGTGCTCGTTGCGTGCTGTGTAGATCCGGTTCGCATTGCCGCAGACGAGACGGCGAGCCGTCATCCGTATACGCAACCTCACGTGCTACGCTTCGCGGCGGGTTCCGACATCGCAAGTCTCAACCCACTCATCGATGACTCGCAGTACGAGATGTATCTGGCCGAGCTCACGATGGCGTTTCTCATCAAATCGGATGAACACGGAAATCCGGTTCCCGAACTCATCACCGAAGTGCCGACGCAGAAAAACGGGGGTATCAGCCCCGACGGGCGCACGATCACTTGGCACCTGCGTAAAGGTGTCGTCTGGTCGGACGGCGTTCCCTTTACGGCCGACGACGTCGTCTTCTCGACTCAGCAGGTGCTCAATCCGGCAAACGACGTCCCCTCCCGCGATGGATGGAATCTAATCACCAAGATCGATGAACCGAACAAATACACCGTCGTGTACCACCTCCAAAAGGCCTACGGGGCGTACGCGGTAACGTTCTTCAGCGATATTGGCGCCGGTCCCGCAGTCATGCCAAAACATATCCTGTCGGGGCTGGCAAACCTCAACCAGGCGCCGTACAACGCACTGCCCGTCGGCATTGGACCTTTTAAATACCTGAGCTGGAACCGTGGTCAGGACGTACGGATGGTCGCGAACGACACGTATTTTCGCGGCAGACCCAAGCTCGACGAGATCGTGTTCAGCGTTATCCAGGACGACAATACCGTGCTCGAGCAAATGCGCACACACGAGCTCGATCTTTGGATACCCGTCCCGCCTCACTATAAGTCCGATGTAAGATCGATTCCGGGTGTGACGGTGAGGACGTACCCGGCCTATGTCTATGACCACCTAGATTTCAACTTGTCGCATCCGGTCGTCTCGGATATTGCGGTCCGCACGGCGTTGCGCTATGCGACGAACCGTAAGGCGCTCAACGATACGATCGACTACGGGGCGTACGATCTCTCAGAATCCGTTCTGCCTCTCGCCAGCGATCTCTATGATCACAGCATAAAGCTCGTGCCGTTCGACTTAGCCAAAGCAAATGTAATTCTCGACAAGGCCGGCTGGAGACGGGGCCCTGACGGTGTGCGGGTAAAGAATGGCCTTCGCCTTAGCATCGACTTTGCCACCGCCACCGGCGTTCCGTCGTCCGATGAAAAAATCGAGTTGATCCGCTCGTGGTGGCAGCAGATCGGCGTAGAGATCGTCGTGCACCACTATCTCGATTCGCTCTTCTTTGCTCCTGAGCAAGAGGGCGGTATCATCTATGGCGGCAAGTTTGACGTCGTAGCCTTCGGGTGGGGCGTAGACCCAAACGCCGATCTGGCCAATCCCTACTCTTGCGATCGTATTCCCCCCAACGGCCAGAATGACTCGCGGTATTGCAACAAAGCGGTAACCGCGTCGATCGCCAAGGCGGAACTGATGTACGATCGCGAGCAACGGCGGCCTTTGATGAATTTCCAACAGGAGCAGATATTCAAGGACGTTCCAGTTATTACGCTGGATTCGCGCAGAGAGGTATATGCGTTCAATGATGATCTCAAGAATTTCCACCCGGAGTACTCGAACGCACCGTTTGACCAGATCATGAACGTGGATATCTAGCTGCCCGGATTTTGCTCAGGCCCAGAGAGCGGCAGTGGCCTGCGATCGCGTGGGCGCCGGGCGGTTTGTATCAGGGAGCGCGCCTAATCCGGCGGCGCACGCTTGCCACAAGACGGCGCAGCCGCAGAGCGAGATGAGACGGAGCGCGCCCCACAACGGGTGCAGCGCCGCGATGCCGCTGCGCTGTTGTTCGAGCGCCCAGAGTGCGCTGATGGAGAGCATTCCCGCCGGGTGCAAGCTGCTGAGCGCGTCGGGCCAGATCGGCAGAGGATCGTGTGCCGCGTAGAGTCCGAGCACGGCAACCCCGAGCGCACTTGCGCCGAAGAAAAAGTGCACGCGACGGACCGGCTCTGGACGAAGCGCCACGATCGCGAGTGAGGCTGCTAACGCGAGGGCGATACGCTGCGCAAGTGCCGTCGGACGTTGCGCGAGGGCAAGCCAATCGACGGCGACGAGCAGCGTCGCTGCCGCCGCGACGACCCAGAGCCGTCCGCGCAGACGGCGCAAGGCGATCACGCTTGCAATGAGCGCGACGGTGAGGTCATGCTCGTGCGCGAACGGATTCACCAGCGGCAAGGCAGCGCAACCGACGGCGAGCCGTGCCGCTTGATCGTCCCCAAGCGCGCGCACGACCGACAGCGTGCGGAGCGCGACGAGAAGCGCAATCAGCAATCCGGCGGCCATTGCAAGGGCCGGCAGCAAGCCGAGTGCCCGGAACGCGGCAGCCGGCGTCACTTGTATCGCCAGAAAGCGCTCCGCATCCGCGTGCGCGGAGAGCAACGTGGCGTAGTGGCAGACGGGTGCAATACCGCCGAGCGCGAGTGTGCTGACGATCCCGACAGCGAGAACGGCGGACCCGAAGAGCATCCAACGCGAGCGCCGGTCGAACAGGGTAACGAGCGCGAGTGCGAGGTTGGGTTGCAGTGCGGCGGCAATCGCGGCAAGCCACGCACGCAAAGGCTCACGCGCGCGCAGGGCGATCGTAACGAGCACCAGCCCCGCGCAGGCGACAATCGCCGTCTGACCGAGCGCGAGACCACTGGTCAACGGCCCAAAGCCAACACCCAGCGCGAGCACCGCGGTCGCCTCAGGCCCGCGCAGCGAGCCGCCGGCGAGCCAGAGCGCACCGAGGACGATCGTCAGCGCGCAGAGCGCCAGCACGATTCCCCAAACCAGGCACGCATGGCCGTAATCCAGACGCGCCAGTGCTCCCCAGAGCGGCAACGCAAACGGCGACCCAACGAAGGGAAGCACTTCGTTGCGCGAAGCGACGACGCCGGGAATGCTGCGTTCCGTCTGCCAGATGGCGCGTCCGTACGGGTCCTCATCAGCATCCCACGTCGCGCCTGCTGCGTAGTACGACTCGAAATCGCGCATCGCGACACCCGGCGTGGAAGGCGGCCGCGCGATGAAGAGCGCAACGACGAGCGACGCGAGCGCCCCCGCCAGCGCGAGCGCGCGCACGAGGCCGGCTAGCCTCCGGAGGATCCGGGGACCGGAATTCGGGCCGCCTGCATCCCGATGAACAGCAGCCCGCAGAGTCCAAAGTACGCGACGGCGACGCCGGTCCGCTGCAGCAGCGTGAGCTGGTAATACGCGGCTGCGTTCACCGGCATCCCGCGCCAGGCCGCAATTGCACGCGGGATCGCCGGGATGATCAGAATCAGCAGCAGTGGATTCCACCAGTGGAAGCTCAGCGCGGCGACGATGATGGCGACCAGTCCGAAGATCCAGATGCGCGGCGAGATCGACCCGACCACACGCCCGCCGTCGAGCGGCAGCACCGGAAACAGATTGAACAAATTCAAGAAGAACCCGGTATAGGCGCAGGCGATCCAAAACGCGTTGAGCGTCCCCAGGCCGTAGAGATAGCACGCCAGCGCACCGAGCGAGCCGAACACGGGACCAGCGAGGGCGATGTACGATTCGTGCAGCACCGAAGCCGGCGGCCCTTGCATGTTGATCAAGGCGCCGAGGCCCGGAATGAAATACGGAAGCGAGCCCGGGACGCCGTAGATGCGCATGACCAGCGCATGTCCCATCTCATGCACGAAGATCAACGCCACGAAGACGGCCGCAAACGGCCAGCCCCAAAAGAGTGCATAAAACCAGACCGAGACGATCAGCGAGAGCGAACTGCCGAAAAACTTGAGGCCCAGCGCAAACCACTTGAAGCTGAGCAACAGATACAAGACAGCCTTGAATTTTGCCGCCAGCAAGCCCAAGCCGACCGCCGCCGGTCCGGCGTTTTTGCGCCAGCCGTCTCGCTTTGGCGGTGGGATGTAGGTGCCTTGGAGGGCCGGGCGCTCCGGACCATCACGTTCAGGCACCGGCGTGGCGCCGCCACCTTGCTGTTCGTGCACCCCTGGCCCTTCGTGACGATCGTGCGCGCGACCCGTAAAGCCCCAATGGTGGTTGCAATCACGGGAGATACTCTGTCATGCTCGACGTAGGCGTATGAGCGCAAAGATCGTGATTCTGGGCGGCGGTTTCGGCGGACTTGCAACGGCAGCCCGGCTCGAACGCTTGCTGGGCAAGGACGAGGCGGAGATTGCGCTCGTGAGCCGAGAAAATTTCTCGCTCTTCACGCCGATGGTGCCCGAAGTGAGTTCCGGCGGCCTCGAACTCCGTCACGTGGTAACCCCCGTTCGCGCACAGTTGCGCCGGACGCAGTTCTATCTTGGCGAGGTGAAGTCGATCGATCTCGCGGCGCGCACCGTGGATGTGGAGCATACGATTCTGCAGACGCATCAGCGCCTGCCCTACGACCATCTCGTCTTCGCGCTCGGCTCGGTCACGTCGACGTTTGGTCTTCCCGGCATCGAAGAGCGTGCGTTGCCGCTCAAGACGCTCGAAGATGCCGAACGTCTGCGCAACCAGATGGTCGCCATCATGGAGACCGCCGACGTCACGACCGATCCGGTCGCGCGCAAACGTCTGCTCACCTTCGTCTTCGTCGGCGGTGGCTTCACCGGGGTCGAGGCGGCGGGTGAGATGCTGGATTTTTTTCGTAGCGTCTCGCACTTCTATCGCACGATCGATCCCAAAGAGATCGAGGTCGTCCTCATCGAGGGTGGCCACAAGCTCTTGCCCGACCTGCAGGCGGGCATGGGAGAGTACAGCGCGCATGCGCTCTCGTCGCGTGGCGTTCGCGTGATGCTCGATGCGATGGTGGCGGGAGCCGACGCCGACGGCATCAACCTCAAGAGCGGCGAACACATCGCCACGGCGACGATCGTCTGGAGCGCCGGCGTCAAACCGGCGCCGCTGATCGCGACCCTCGGGCTGCCGACACACCGCGGCGCGGTCGTGACGAATCCGGATATGTCAATTGCGGCGCCGGGCCATCTATGGGCCATCGGCGATTGTGCGGCCATCCCGGCCCCCGGCGGATCGACGTTTCCGGCGACGGCACAGCATGCCATCCGCGAGGGTCCCGTACTCGCGGCCAACATCGTGGCGACGTTGCGCGGGCGGCCGACGCGTCCGTTCCGTTACGATTCGCTCGGGATGATGGCCTCGCTTGGCGGCCGCCGCGGCGTCGCCGGCCTGGGCGGCAAGTACTTGCTCACCGGCTTCATCGCATGGGTCGTGTGGCGGACGTACTATCTTGCGCGTCTGCCGGGGATCGACCGCCGGTTACGGGTGACCTTCGACTGGACGCTCGGATTGATCTTCCCGCGCGATATTGCGGAGCTACGCGTCTACACCAAGCCCGAGCCCGATACAACCGATCAGTACACGCCGAAGGTACGTACCGAACCGTCGATGTCGGCCAACGCCGCGTCGAGCCTTCCCGCGTCGACTTCGGCGATCTCGCAGTAGAAGCGGTAGTGGAAGGGGTCGCGGTGATTGGGCCGCGAGACGAGCGAGCGCAAATCGAGGTTACGGTCGGCGAAGGCCGAGAGCGCGTCGCGCAACGCCCCGGCGCGATTGTTGAGTTCGAATGCGACGCAAGCACGATGGAGTGAGCGGCGCGCCGTCCCATTACGCTCCAGCAAGAAGAACCGCGTGAAGTTCTCGGCGTCGTCTTGAATGCCGCTGCGCAGAATCTTCCCGCCGTAGAGCTCGGCGGCTAGTGCCGGGCCGATCGCGGCGACCGTCGGATCGCCCGAGGCGACGATCTGCGCGACGGCACCGGCGGTATCTTCCACGACGACGCGCCGCCAGGTCGGGTGCGCGTCGGCGTACTTGCGCACTTGCTCCATCGCCACCGGGTGCGAGCGAATCTCGGCGATGCGTTCTTCGGTTGCCTCGCGCGTGCCGATCAGATTCATCACGACACGAAAGACGATCTCGTCCACGATGCGCGAGTGCTGGTGTTGCCAGAGCAAATCGTAGGAGCGAGCGATCGGCCCGAAGATCGAGTTCTCGACCGGAAGGAGGCCGTACATCACCTCGCCGCGATCGACGGCCTCGACGAGTTCGTCGAAGGTCGGATAGCCGCGCGTCTGCGCTCCTTCGACTAGCGTGCGCGCTGCGGCATCACTGAAGGCACCCGGTTCGCCTTGGTAGGCGACGATCACGGTTGCGCTCCGCCCGCCGAACTACTGGCCGCGGGCGAGGGTGTGCCCTCGCCGATCGCCGAGCCCGGCGTCGCAAGCGCGACCTTCAAGAAGTACCCGACAACGCCGAGCACGACGCACGCCACGGCAACGACGATTGGGATGTAGATGCGCGGCGGCAAGCCCCGCGCGGGCGTAGGATTCACGCTCACGACGTCGCAGACTTGTACGTGCTGCCTGACGTCGCCTCGCTGCAACTCCTCTTCTCACAACTGAACGTTCACTATTTCGGTGGCGAGATTCCCGGCTACCGCATCGCGTACAACACGCGGCTGCGCAACATTGCGGGCCGTATTACCTACAAGCCGCCGTTGATCGAACTCTCGCGCAAACATTTCGAACGGCGCCCCGACGCGTTGCGCGAGACCCTCCTGCACGAGATGATTCACGCCTGGCTCCATGCGCGTAAGGAAGACTCGGGGCACGGTCGCGCCTTCAAGAAGAAGATGCGCGAACTCGGGCTGACCTCGATTTATCACGACCTGGGAACCGTCCCGCCCCGCACCGAGAGTACCAAGCGGTATATCCTCCG
>DATJTD010000001.1:0-15390 GCA_035503775.1 Candidatus Acidiferrales bacterium | reverse complement strand
TGGCGCCGGAGGCGGGTACGACCCCTACGTGCCGGTTGCTATCGTACCGGTGGGGCAGAAGTGGAGCTATATACTCACCCTGACCGGACCGGCTTCTGCGGCGACGATTAGTTTGCAGATCATTTCGGGCGCCGGTGCACTGGGCAACACCACAAACTCGTGGCCGATGCCGTCTTGGTGCGCCAACGAGGGGATGTATTTCAAAGCGGGCGACTATGACCAGGCGGACACGTCGACGAATCCGCCGGTGACCGCGATCGTCGAATACTACGGCCTGACGTTCGCGCACTCCGAAAACCTCGCTCCAACGACGCCTGGTCCGTCGGCCGAGCCCTAAGCGTACGCGCAGTTGAATCCACCAACTTGGATTTTGCGAGGACGCTGACGGGCTCTTGGCCGGTGACGGACCATTAGGCTTCAGCCATGCTACTCGAAGCGGAGCGCTTCGATTGGATTGAGCTGCGAGGCCTTACGGGCGGGATAGAAGCCGAAGAATATCCCAACGAGCGCCGAGAAGGCGACCGAGATGACGACCGATGATGCGGGGATGACCGTCGGCCAGTGGCTGAAGAGCGAGATTGCGGCGGAAGCGCCGACGCCGCAGACGACGCCGATGAAGCCGCCGATCGTCGAGAGGACGAAGGCTTCGACTAAGAATTGCAACAGAATCGCTCCCGAGCGTGCACCGACCGCCATGCGCAAGCCGATCTCGCGCGTGCGCTCGGTAACCGAGACGAGCATGATGTTCATGATCCCGATACCGCCGACCAAGAGCGAGACCGCGGCGACGCCGGCGAGCAAGAATTCCATGACGCTCGCCGTCGATGAAGCGGCGGCGGCGATGTCTTGGAGGTTGCGAACGTTGAAGTCGTTCTGCTGCGGCGGTACGATGCGATGCCGCTGTTCGAGCAGCGAGGTGATCTCCGACTGCACGGGATTCACTTGCGAAGCGTCGGTCGCGGAGACCATGAGCGAACTCACCGTGGTCTGCCCGGTGAGGCGTTCCATCGCCGAGGTGTACGGAACCAAGACGGTATCGTCTTGATCTTGTCCGATGCCGCTTTGACCCTTTGCCGAAAGCACGCCGACGACCGTGAACGGCACGTTGTTGATGAAGACGGTCGTCCCCAGCGGCGAATTCCCGTTGGGATAGAGGTTGGTGACGACGGTCTGGCCGAGTACGCAGACCTTCGCTGCGCTATCGACGTCGCTTTGTGAGAAGAACGTTCCCGATTGCATCGGCCAGCTGCGGATGTAGGTGTACGACGGCGAGACGCCGCTCACGGTCGTCTGCCAGTTGTTCCCCGAGCTGACCACCTGCGTGCGAACGCTGACTTGCGGCGAGACGGCGGCGACGCCGGGGAGTTTGGCGATGGCGATGCCGTCGTCAGGCGTGAGGGTCGAGGCGCCGCCGGTTCCGGTGCGCGCCCCGCTGGTCGTAACGGAGCCGGGCAAGACGACGATCATGTTGCTGCCGAGGTTGTTGATTTGCGCGGCGACGGCGACCCGCGCCCCCGAACCAATGGCGATCGTGGTGATCACGGCGCCGACGCCGATGATCACGCCGAGCATCGTGAGGAGCGAACGCGAGCGGTTGCGCATCAGCGCCGAGAAAGCGAGGCGCAAAGTCCAAAGGAAGTTCATGAGACCACCACCTGTTTTGCCGCCTCGTCGGAGGCGATCCGTCCATCGCGAAAGGTTACGATGCGCTTGGCGCGTGCGGCGACGTCGGGCTCGTGCGTGACGAGCATGATCGTGATGCCGCGCTCGTCGTTGAGGCGCTGCAGCAGGCGCATCACGTCGTCGGACGATTTCGTGTCGAGGGCGCCCGTCGGTTCGTCGGCGAGTAAGAGACTCGGGTTGTTCACCAGTGCGCGTGCGATGGCGATGCGCTGCTGCTGACCACCCGAGAGTTGATTGGGGCGATGGTCGCGCAGGTGCGCGACGCCGACGGCGTCCATCGCGGCGAGTGCCGCTGCCTCGCGCTGTGCCGGTGGAACACCGGCGTAGATCATCGGCAACTCGACGTTTTCGATCGCCGTCGTCCGCGGGAGCAAGTTGTAGGCTTGGAAGACGAAGCCGAGATGAAGTCCGCGGATGTCGGCAAGCTCGTCGGCGTTGTATCCGGCGACGTCCTCGCCTTCGAAGAGGTACGTTCCGGCTGTGGGGCGATCGAGGCAGCCGACGATGTGCATGAAGGTGGATTTGCCGGAGCCCGACGGTCCCATCACCGCGACGAATTCACTTTGCGCGATCTGGAGGTCGACGCCGACCAAGGCGATGACCTCTTGATCTTCGAGCGGATAGACTTTGCGAAGTCCGCGCACTTCGACGACGGGCGTCTGCAAGGCCGTGGTCAGCGTGGTGCCCATTAGTGGAATCCCCGCCCGAGGCCGCCCGTGCCGCCCAGTGGCGATGCCGCGACGGTGTGCGTCGCCGCGGTTGCGCCACCCTGAGCGAGGATGACTTGATCGCCGGCTTGGAGGGCACCGTTTTTGATGGGCGTGACTGCAGCTTGCGTCCCTTGGACGAGGCCGATCTGCACGCGAACCGGTTTCGGATGCCCCGCTTGGTCGACGAAGATCACGCCGTCGCCGCCGGCAACGAGTGCGCCGCTCGAGCCACCGAGGGTTGCACCCCACGGCGAAGCCGTTGACGCGCCGCTGGTTGTGTTTGCAACCGTTGCGCCCGCCGCCAAGGGAGTCGCACCGGTGCGGGTGCCTGTGTGGTGCGTGTGCCCGGCGAAGCCGCTGGGCCGATACTGGAGGGCTTGGAGCGGAACGATCAGCGCGTTTTGCACCTTGGCGACATTGACGGTGGCATTGGCCGTCATGCCGGGAAGGAGTGAGTTGTCTTTGTTGGCGACGTCGGTGACGACGGTATAGGTCACGACGTTGTTCACGGTCGTCGGGTTCTCACGAACTTGGGTGACGGTCCCCGTGTAGGTGCGGTTCGGATACGCGAGCACGCTGAAGCTGATGAAGTCTCCGGCATGGATGTTCCCGATGTCCGGCTCGCCGACGGAGAGATCGACTTCCATCTTGCTCAGGTCTTGGGCGATCGAGAAGAGTGTCGGCGTCTGCAAGCTCGACGCGACCGTCTCACCAACCGAGACATCCCGTGCGATCACGATGCCGTTGACGGGCGAGGTGATGACCGTGTGTTGGAGATTCAGTTCGGCGGTCTGCAATGAGGCCTCCACCGATTGCACGTTGGCTTGCGCGCCGGCGGCCGTCGATTCCGCGCTCTTGACCTGTTCGTTCGAGCTCTGTGCGGTCTCGATTGCACCGCTCACTGCCGCCTGCGCGGCAACTTGCGCGGAGAGATCGGTGTCGAGTTGGCTCTGCGCGATGTACCCATGCGCGATCAGCGCTTTGTCGCGTGCGACGGTCTGGTTCGCGAGCGTGAGCGCGCTTTGGGCCTTTGCCACCTGCGCGGCATTGCTTTGATAGGTCGCTTGCTGCGCGTCGATTGTTGCCTCATCGGCTTCGTACTGGCCTTGCGCCTGCGCGAGTTGTGCCTGCGCTTGATCGACGGCCGCTTGAAACGTGCTCGGGTCGATCTTGGCGAGTACCTCGCCGACCTGAACGCGCGAATTGTAATCGACGTCGACTTCGGAGAGCGTTCCGGAGACTTGACTGCCGACGCTGACGGTGTTCTGTGGATTTACCGTTCCCGAGGCGGTGACGGTTTGAACCAGTGTGCCTTGCACGACGGGTTGTGTCTGAAGGCTCGGGGCTGCGTTCAAGCGAGTACGGACGATGAAAAATGCGGCGGCGCCGCAGATGATGACGGAGACGAGGATCAACGCGAGCCAGAGGGTGCGCGGGCGGCGCGACGTGCGGCGCAGCCGCGGCGGCGGCGATGGCGGTGCGTGCGTTGTAACGCCGTTCTCAGAAGGACGTATCTGTGTGGTATCCATAGTGTTGCCTCAAAGGTTCTGTATTGCGGTAACGTCTTAACCTCGAAGCGAGTGCTGGGGTCCGGCTGAGAGGTCGCTCCCGGTCACAAAACGAGCGTGGCAGCGGTACAGCGAGCGTCTGCCGGTCTCTAGAGTCTCCGTCGTGAATACCGCGGGGTGAGCGACTACGATGCCCTGGTTGCCGAATGGAAGGCCCTCCGCGGGCGCTTCGGAGGATTAAGTATCCGTGAGGTCGCGTGCGTGCATGCGCCGCGGACGCTGCTCATCGCGGAAATCGCCGCTGTCGGAGAGCCGGTCGTCTCGCTAGCCGCAGGCGTGCACGGCGATGAACCGGCAGCGCCATGGGCGCTCCTCTCGATCGTACGAGACGGGCTGCTGGATGCGCGCTTCGGCTACCGCATCTGGCCCTGCACCAATCCCAGTGGATATCGAGCGGGCACCCGCGAGAATGGCGACGGCAACGATATCAACCGCAGCTTCTCGCGTGGCGGGACGACGCCTGAGGCGCGTGCCATCATCACCGCCAACCGGGACCGCACGTTCGCGCTCTCACTCGATCTTCATGAAGACTACGAATCGAGCGGGTTCTACTGTTATGAACCAAAGAGCCAGATCGGCGATGGCCTCGGCGTAGCGGTCCTGGACGCCGTGCGGGAGGCCGGCTTCCCCTTACAAGAGATGCAAGATGGTTACGACCTCGGCTATCCTCCGCAGGCGCACGCAACCCCGGTGCTCGAGCCCGGACGCGTCGTATACGACCCCGCCGATTCCGCGCAGCACCTACCGGGCCTTCCGTATAGTGCGTACATGCTCAAGCACTCCGCGCGACGTGCCATGACCTTTGAATCGCCACGCATGTACCCGTGGAACGATCGTATCGCCATTCACCGCACGGCGGTGGTCAACGCGATCGAACGTCTACACGAGCTGGACTAAGAGAGACGTGGACTAGCGGCAGCGCGCGCAGAGGCCGTAAAACTCGAGGGAGTGATCGGCTAAGGCGAACGATTGTTTTTCGAGCAGGGCGGCGGCGAACGCGTCCATCGCGTCGCAGTCGACTTCATCCACGTGGCCGCAGTTGCGGCAGATGGCGTGATGGTGATGTTCGTCGCCACAGAAAATGTAGCTGGCCTCGCCGCTGGAGTCGGTGCGGCTCGTCACCGTGCCGGTCTCCCGGAGCGCCTCGAGGGTACGGTAGATCGTCGAGAGCGCGAGTTTAGGGGCCTTCGGCTTGAGCAGCCGGTGGATCGCAGCCGCGGTAAGGTAGCGCCGCTCGCTCTTGAGGAGTTCGAGCGTGTAACGGCGCGCCGCGGTTTGATACATCTCTCCCGTTGCCGGCGGCCGCCGGTTAGTCAGCGAGGCGCGCGTCATGCCGAGGCTCGCGCCGCTGCGGTAACGCTTTGCAGGTAGTGATCCGGTTGCGCCGGATCGAGACGGCGGTGCGGTTGCAGATAGAAGCGCACGTAGTCTTGCACCGCCCCTGCCAGCGGGGGAACATTGCAGGCGTAGCCGGCACCTGCGAGGCGTCCAAGCGTCGCTTGCGTTCGGTACTGATAGGCGTGCCGCAAATCCTCGGGCATGTCGACGAACGAGATCTTCGGCGGCAATCCCAGCGCGGCGAAGACCGGTTCGATCAGCTCGAGCCACGTCGACGCGCGCCCCGAGCCGACGTTGTAGATGCCGTGCGCGAGCGGAGCTTGGGCCAATGCCAGCGTCATGGCCACGGCGTCTTTGACGTAGATGAAATCGCGCTGCTGGCCACCGTCGGTGAATTCGGGACGATGGCTGCGAAAGAGATTGACCGTCCCACCGCACGCGATTTGTTCGAAGGCTTTGCAGACGACGCTGCGCATCTCGCCCTTGTGCCACTCGTTGGGGCCGAAGACGTTGAAGTACTTCAACCCGACGAGCCGGTCGAGCCAACCTTCGCGTGCCGCATAACAGTCGAACATCTGCTTCGAGTACGCATACATGTTCAGCGGCCGCAAGCGTTCGAGCGGCTCTTCGTCGGAGCAGAGTTCCAGAAGACCGTACGTTGCCGCCGACGACGCATACACCGTGCGCACCCCGCGATCGAGTGCCCAGCGAACGATGCGTTTGGTGTACTCGTAGTTGTTGCGCAACAGGTACTGGGAGTCGCGCTCGGTCGTCGAGGAGCAGGCGCCGAGGTGGAAAAGGAAGCGCACGTCGCCCAGCGCTTGCGCATCGCACTCCACCAGATCGATGAGGTCGTCGGCGTCGATGTAGTCCGCAAAACGCAAGGGAGCGAGATTTTTCCACTTCTCCGACTCGTCGAGACGGTCGCAGACGATGATGTCCTCGACGCCTTGGCGGTTCAAGGCCCACACGAGGGCACTCCCGATAAAGCCGGCGGCGCCGGTCACGACGATTCGACCCTCGAGTAAATGCGCGATCACCGCCGAAAAATTGTCGGTAAAGGCGTCAGGTGCCTTCACGCTTGGCGGCAAAGAGAGAAGGATGGCAGAACGCGATCGCCTCGATGTCGATGTCCTCATCGTCGGAGGCGGCCCCGCCGGGCTTGCCGCCGCTATCCGACTACGCCAGCTAGCTGCCGAACACGGGCGCGAGCTCGCCGTCATGCTGATCGAGAAAGCCGGCGAGATCGGAAATCACGGTATTTCGGGCGCCGTCGTCGACCCGCGCGGGCTCGACGAGTTGCTGCCGAACTGGAAGGAGAGCGCTCCGGTCGAGGCGCCGGTTGCTAGCGACGCGCTGTGGTACTTGACGGCCGGCGGGAAGATCGCATCGCCTCTGGTCCCGCCGGTCCTCGACAATCGTGGGAAGTACGTCGCCTCGCTGCAGAAGCTCACGAAGTGGCTGGGCTCGGTGGCGGAGGGTCTGGGCGCCGACGTCTTTGCATCGTTCCCTGGTCAGGAGTTGCTGTGGGAAGAGGAGCGCGTCGTCGGCGTGCGCGTCGGAGACAAAGGCCTCGACCGGAACGGAGAACCGAAGGCAAATTACGAGCCGGGCCCGGATCTCTTTGCACACGTCGTCATCCTCGCCGAAGGGCCGCGCGGGACGCTCACAAAGCAGGCGATCGAACGACTGAAACTCGGCGACGGCCGCGATCCGCAAGTCTACGCGCTCGGCGTCAAAGAGATCTGGCAATGCGCGCCGGCAACGGTGCCCCCCGGGAGCGTGATTCACACGCTGGGACATCCGCTGTCGCCACAGACCTTCGGCGGCGGATTCATCTACGGTATGGCAGGCGATCTGCTCGACATCGGCTTCGTCACGGGGCTCGACTACCACGATCCGACAACCGATCCGCACGACATCTTTCAGCGTTTCAAATTGCATCCCGCGATCAAGCCGATGCTGGCGGGAGCCAAGCTCGTACGCTACGGAGCGAAAGCCATTCCCGAAGGTGGCCTTTTCGCGATGCCGCGTCTCTACGCCGACGGGCTGTTGCTCGCCGGCGACAGCGGGGGATTCCTCAACGGCATGCGTCTCAAGGGCATTCATCTCGCGATCAAATCCGGGATGCTGGCAGCACAGACGGCCTTCGACGCGATCGTCGCGCAGACGTCCGACGCAGCGACGCTGGCCGCGATCGAGCGTGCGTTTAACGGCTCGTGGGCATATGAGGAGTTGCACGCGGCGCGTAATTTTCACGCCGGCTTCAAGGGGGGATTGCTGGCGGGGATGCTCAACGCCGGGCTCGGCATGTTCGGTGGAGGCCGCGGATTCGGCGTGCGTGACCACCTCGAGAACGAACCAGGCTACGCGCAGATGCGCACCTTGGCGCAGCGGCCGCCGCACGAGAAGAACAAGCGCATCCTCGCCGACAACGTGCTCACGTTCGACAAGCTGACCGACGTGTTCAACAGTGGGACGCGGCACGACGAGAATCAGCCGTGCCATCTGCACGTCGCCGATACGGACCTCTGCGCGCAGCGCTGCACGGTGGAGTACGGTAATCCTTGTCAGTATTTCTGTCCGGCGAACGTCTACGAACCGCTCTTCGAAGAACGCGACGGTCACGTCGAAGGGCGGCTCCAGCTCAACTTCACGAACTGCGTCCACTGCAAGACGTGTGACATCATGGACCCCTATCAGATCATTACCTGGGTGCCGCCGCAGGGCGGCGAGGGCCCCGTCTACACGAACATGTAGGCCGGCCGTCGCGGGTTGCCTGCGTCCCGACGTTACCGGTCGCGGTTTTTCCGGCTCGATGCTCGGCGGGGGCGCCGGCGATGCGCGGCACGAATACGGCGGCGTGGATGTTCTCATCGTCGGCGCGGGGTTGATTGGCCTCGCCAGCGCCTTCGAGCTTGCGCAGCGCGGGGCGAGCGTGCGCGTCTTCGACTCGCACGAGCCGGCGATGGCGGCCTCGTGGGCCGGTGCGGGAATGCTGGCACCGTTTACCGAGGCTCCGCCGTCGCCGGAACTGGCGGCCTTCTGTGCGGATTCGCTGGCTCGGTATCCCGGTTTCGTGTGCGATCTGCGCGGCTGGAATGCCGGCGATCCCGAGTTACACCTCGACGGTCTGTTGGAAGTCGCGTACGGGGCGGCCGAAAGCGAACGGTTGCGTGCACGTGTCGATGCACTTCGGGCGCGCGGCGTGCGTGCGCACTGGCTCGACGGTCAGCAGGCGCGCGCGCTCGAGCCTGCGCTCGGGCCGCAGGTCGTCGGCGCCTCACTGGTTGAGGATGAGGGTCATGTCGACAACCGGCGCCTGGGCCGGGCGCTTCGTGCGGCTTGCGTCGCACGAGGCGTGCGGGTTACGACCGATGTCGGCGCGACGGCAATTGAGGCGGACGGCCGCCGTGTGCGTGGACTGCGCACGGCCCAAGGGTTTGCGACGGCGCCGGTCATCGTGAATACGGCAGGCGCTTGGGCCGGGACGATCGAGGGCGTGCCGTCGCACGCCGCTGCCGCGGTTCGCCCGGTCAAAGGACAGATGTTTGCACTCGCGATGCCGCCGGGGTTCGTCCGCCGCGTCGTCTGGTTTCCCGGAGGCTATGCGGTTCCGCGCACCGATGGACGATTGCTCATCGGCGCGACGGTTGAAGAAGCCGGCTTCGACACGCGCGTGACGGCGGAGGCTATGCGTTCGTTGTTGGATGCCGCATTGCGCGCGATGCCGTCGATTGGGGCGTTTGCGCTCGTCGAGACGTGGGCTGGGTTGCGCCCGGGGTCTGCGGATGGGCTGCCCTTCATTGGCGCGACCTCGCTCGACGGCTACTTCGTCGCTGCAGGGCACTATCGCAACGGGATCTTGCTGACGCCGTCGACGGCGACGATGGTTGCCGACGCGGTGGAAGGCCGTGCACTCCCAGCGTATGCTGCGGCCTTTTCGCCGAAGCGGAGGACGGCGATCGCTTGCGGTGCGGCGCGGTGAGGGCGACGATCAACGGGACGCCTCGTGAACTTGCCGACGGCGTGACGCTGGGCGAACTCCTCGCTGAACTCGGCGTTCCGCGCGTTGGGGTTGCGGTGGCTGTCAATGAGACGGTGGTGCGCGGAGGCAGCTTCGACGGGGTTCGGCTGAGCGATGGCGATTCGGTTGAGATTATTCGTGCGGTTGCGGGCGGGTGATCTCAGAATTATAAGGACGAGTGGGTTGGAATGATGGATTCAGTACTCAAGATTGGGACGTATGAATTTCGCTCTCGGTTGATCGTCGGGACGGGGAAGTATCCTTCGACCGATGTTATGCGCGATGCGCATGAGGCGAGCGGGGCGGAGATGGTGACGGTCGCGATTCGGCGGATTCATCTCGATGATCCGTCGGGGAAGACGTTGCTCGACTACATCGATACGGCTCGCTATAAGATCTTGCCGAACACCGCGGGGTGTTTGACGGCGAAGGACGCGATCCTCACGGCGCAATTGGCGCGTGAGGCGACGGGGAGTGACCTCATCAAAGTCGAGGTGATCGGCGATACGCAGACCCTCTACCCGGATACGCAGGGAACGATTGAGGCATCGCGTGAGCTGGTGAAACAAGGCTTCACCGTCCTGCCATATATCGGCGACGATCCCATTGCGTGCGCGAAGTTGGAGGAAGTGGGTTGTGCCGCCGTGATGCCGCTTGCCGCGCCGATCGGCAGCGGGCTTGGCGTCTGCAATCCCTATTCGATTGCAATCATCAAACAGCGCGCTTCGATTCCCGTGATCGTCGATGCCGGCGTCGGGACGGCTTCAGACGCTGCGATTGCGATGGAGATCGGCGTCGATGCGCTCTTGATGAATACCGGTATCGCTGCGGCCAACGATCCGGTCGCGATGGCACGTGCGATGAAATTGGCGACGGAGGCCGGACGGCTTGCCTTTTTAGCGGGCCGGATGGAGAAGCGGCTGTATGCGAATGCGTCGAGTCCGATGACGGGACTGATTTCGACACGCCGTTGATGCCCGCGCTCCGCTCTCGTGGAGCTAGCGCGGCGGTTCGAGGACCGAGAAAAGTTTGGCGATCGAGTAGCTGAAGCCGGGGAGCGCCGGATGCTCGATGGCCTCCGGCTCCGTTCGTCTCTCGGCGGTGTACGGGTCGTGGAGTTCTACGGCTTTTTGCAAGGCATCGACGAGAACGACCAGCGAGCTCCCGGCGTGGAGGTAGATAGTAACTTTGTGATCGATATCGATACGTTCGTCGGCCGCGCAGAGGATTTCCACGACGACATCGGGAGCGAGCCGCGGCAGTTGGAGATCGCGGCCCGTCAAACCGCGCAGACGTGCAGCGCTCACGTAAGCGATATCGGGAACCAGTGGACGCGTGACTTGCCCCGGCGGAGTGATGCGGAAACGCCACTCGGTTCCTACTTCACCACGTCCGCGCGCCCAGGCGTCGAGGGCGGCGGCCAGCACCAGCTGCAGTCGCGCGTGATCTCGCAGCGGGCTCATCTTTCGCAACGGACGGCCCCGTACCCATTCGGTCTCAGGCTTGGTGTCCGGTAACGTGATTTCGTGCAATTCCATCTCACGCAACCATATCACGCGGCTGGGCGTAAGTGGCAAGCGCTACGGCCTCGTGACGCTAGAACTCCGAGGCTTTGAGGTGGGCGAACCAGTGGACGATATCGGTTTGGTTTGCGTCGTGCGCCCAGCGGCCGACGAGTGCGCCCGCCGCCGTCTCTTCCAACGAGATGACGTCGAAGGCGCGAAGCAACGTACGCAACTCGCTCTCTTCGAAATAGGTGTGCGGGACGCCGGCTTCGGACCCGTGCGCTGCAGCCCAGGCGTGTGGGCCCGCGGGGGTGCCGTGCCCAAAACGCGGGTCGCGCGTTGAACCGAACGTCAGGAAGAGATCGGCGTCGGGGGCCACGATCTCGGCGAGAGCGCAAAGAACGGCACGCAATTGTTCGGCGCTTCCATGCAAGAGCGCGTGCGTGGAGAGCACCGCCGCATACGCTCGGTGATACCTGCCGAGATTGGTGTATACGTCGCGCATCACGCTCAGGTGCGGCTCGCCGGCAAATCGCGTCCCGACTGCTTTCGCGCGCGCGGCGTCCTCCTCGATGAGATCGACGTGAACGCCGGCCCGCAGGAGCGGGGCGATATTCCGCCCGCTGCCCGCCCCGAGCACGAGTACGAAACGTGGTGTGGCCGAAGGCGTGCGGTGTAGGAGTTCGCCCAGCGTTTGAGCCAGCGGGTGCGGCGCTTCGTCCGAGGTCCCGCCCATCACCACTCCTGCGCGCGGCAGATGCACTCGGCGAAGGTTTGCGCATCGACGTTGCCGCCGCTGATGATGACGCCGACGCGTTTGCCCGCGACGTCGAGTGCGCCGCCGAGGACGGCGGCTGCAGCAAGCGCGCCCGTCGGCTCGACGACGATCTTCATCCGTTCGGCGAAAAAGCGCATC
This sequence comes from Candidatus Acidiferrales bacterium, assembly GCA_035503775.1. Lineage (GTDB taxonomy): Bacteria > Vulcanimicrobiota > Vulcanimicrobiia > Vulcanimicrobiales > Vulcanimicrobiaceae > DATJTD01. The sequence continues at coordinate 3,643 of DATJTD010000001.1, read as the reverse complement.
TGTGCGCGCAACTGGTCGTCGCTTACGGTAACGATGTCGCGCACATATGCGCGAAGGATCGGAAAGGTGAGGTCGCCGAGGCGCTGGGCTCGCGCACCGTCGGCGATCGTCTGCGGTACGGGAATCGTGATGATCTCCCCACTGCGCAACGAACGCTGCGCATCGTTGCCGGCTTCCGGCTCGACCCCGACGAGTACACACTGGGGTGCGAGCCGGGCTGCGGCGATCGCCGATCCGCTCAGCAGTCCACCGCCGCCGATGCCGACGACCAGATAGTCGAGCGTACCGGTCTCTTCGAAGAGCTCCTTCGCTGCGGTGCCTTGGCCGGCGATGATGTCGCGATGATCGTAGGGCGGGATGAGCGTGAGCCCGCGCCTGCGCACGAGGTCAGCGGCGATCGCCTCACGATCCTCCTGGAGGCGATCGTAGAGAATCACCTCCGCGCCGTACCCACGGGTCGCCGCGAGCTTGGTGGCCGGCGCGTCGGAAGGCATGACGACCGTCGCAGGCACCCCGCACAATCTTGCGGCGAGCGCAATGGCTTGGGCGTGATTGCCGCTGGAGAAGGCGACTACGCCGTGGCGTCGCTGCACTTCGTCGAGGCGGCTGATCGCGTAATAGGCGCCGCGGAATTTGAAGGCGCCGACGCGTTGGAGGTTCTCGCACTTGAAGAATATCTCGGCGTGGGCACGTTCGTTCGCCTGACGCGACGTCAGGACCGGGGTGCGGTGCGCCACTCCGGCGAGAACCTGCGCCGCATCCGCAAGACGAGCGTAGTCCACGGCGAGGGTCGGCGTCAGCGGGGGCGGCGTCTCGTGCATCGTATGTAGCGGTGCTCATACGTTTCGCGGAGGAATACCTTTCGATGCTCAAGGCCGGCGATATCATGCCGGCGGTCGCCGTCGTCGATGAGACGGGGGCAGCCGTCACGACGAAGGACCTACTCGGAAAGCCGCTCGTCGTCTACTTCTATCCCAAAGCCGACACGCCGGGCTGCACGAACGAATCGATGCAGTTCCGCGACCTCTACGAGCAGATCCACAAAGCCGGCGCCGACGTGGTCGGCGTCAGCCGCGATACGCCGGCGGCGCAACTGAAATTCAAAGAGAAATACGGTCTGCCGTTTCGGCTGCTCGCCGATACGGAGTCGAAGGTCTGCGACGCCTTCGGCGTGATCGTCGACAAGAACATGTACGGGAAGAAGAGCCGGGGCATCCAACGCTCGACCTTTCTCTTCGATCCGAAAGGGAAAGTCGTGCACGTCTGGCCGCGGGTCACCGTCGAAGGCCATGCGCAGGACGTGCTCAGCCGCCTTCCCTGATGCACTTCACGGTATTGGGATCGAGTTGCTCGGCACCGCGACCTGGGCGCGCGTGCAGCGGCTACCTCGTCGAAGCGGGCGCAAGCGCGGTCGTGCTCGATTTTGGCAGCGGGGTGCTGGCGAACCTCGTGCTCGAGCGGCCGGCCGACACGATCGACGCGATCGTGATCACGCATATGCACAGCGATCACTTTCTCGACCTCATCACCCTGCGCTACGCACTCAAATACGGGTCACGCAGCAACGATCGGAAGATCGCGCTTCTGCTGCCTCCGGGCGGCGAAGCGATTCTGCGCGGGATGGTCGAGCCGCTGAGCGATGAACCGGCCGGCGACTTCTTTGCGGCGGTCTGCCACGTATCGACGTACGACCCGCTGCGCTCGCTGCGCATCGGCGATCTTCAACTGCGCTTTGCGCCGACCGTGCACTCGACACCGACGTATGCAATCCGCTGCGAGGCCGCGTCGTCACTCACCTATTCGGCCGATACGGGGTTGTGTGCGCCGGTAGAGGAACTCGCGCGCGGGACCGACCTCTTCCTCTGCGAGGCGACGCTCGTGCTCACGCACAGCGGCGCCTACGATCATTGCCGCCCGGAAGACGCGGGAGCGATGGCGGAACGCGCCGCCGCGCGGCGCCTCCTGCTCACCCATTACTCGTCGGAAATTTCGGAGACGGAACTGCAACAGCGCGCACGTTCCGCATACTCGGGCGACCTTGCCGTCGCCGACGATCACTTGCAATTGGAGGTTGCGTGATGCCCTGGCTCTTTCGCCGTCAGCGGAAACGACGCAAACTCGATTGTCTTCCCTGGGTGAACGGCCGAGAGCGCGGGCTCAATGCGTTCGAGAAGTGCTATTTCTCACAAAATGGGGAAGACGGCATCATCGCGGAGATCTTTGCGCGCATCGGAACGACGAACCGGTTCTCCGCCGAGATCGGCGTCGAAGATGGGCGCGAGTGCAACACGGCGCTGCTCTTGCGCGATGAAGGGTGGAGCGGCGTCCTCGTCGAGGGCGACCCGGAACGGTACGCGCGGTTGCGCAAGCGCTTCCGCCGGTATCGCAACGTGCGCCCCCTTCAAGCCTACGTCGACGTCGAGAACGTCGTTGGGGTCCTGGCCGAAGGCGGCGTCCCCGAGCGCTTCGATCTGCTCTCGGTCGACATCGACGGAAACGACTGGTGGATTCTGCGGACCCTGCTGGGCCGGTACCGCCCGCGCGTGGTGATCGCCGAGATCAACCCATTCTATCCGCCGCCGGCGCGCTGGGTGATGCCGTACGATCCAGCCCATCGTTGGGACGACACCACCTATTTCGGCGCGAGCCTCTGCTCGATGGTCGATCTCCACCGCGAACATGGCTATGCATTCGCAGCGGCCGATTGCAATATCGTCAACGCCTTCTTTGTCGATCGCGAAGAGTTTCCCAAACTCGGTCTACCCGAAGCCGTTCCCGAAGAGGTCTACCACTTCACGCCGTCGTTTCCGGGTCGCGCCTACGGCTACGCCGGCCGCAAACCTTAATTTTCCGTCTTTGCGTCGCCGCGCGGGAGCGAGAATTGGACCAGTGCCTTGATCGGCGCGAGGCCGCGATTGATCACGGCACAGATATCGACGTGGAGGTTGAGTTCTTCGAGCCGCGCCTTGGAAGCGAGGACCTCGCGGCCGCTGGTGACGATGTCTTCCAAGAGCAGCACGCGCTGGCCCGGCATGAAGCCGCCCTCGACGTACTCGTCGGCGAAGGCACCGTAGCCTTTGGGGGATTTCCGAACGATGATCATCGGGATGCCGGTCATCTGCGAAAGCGTCGTCGCTAGGATCACCCCGCCGAGTTCGGTGCCGGCGATGAGATCCGGTTGCAGCTGGGTGACGATCGGCGTGAAGAGCCGCGTGATTCGCCGCAAAACCGACGGGTCGGAGAACAGACGGAACTTGTCGATGTAGAAGTCGCTGCGGATACCGCCCGAGAGAATGTAATCGCCGCGGGTGAGCGCGCGCTCCAAGATGATGTTCACCAGCCACTTGATCTCGGGGATCTGCGCGAGCGGGGTGAGCGTCGTCTCCCAGCTCGGCGGCTGCGGCTCTAGATGTCCCATTGATAGGCGTTCCATGATGCGGTCACCGGGTTGGGCGTGAAGTTTTTGAAATCCGGATTGATGGGCTGCAACTGGCGTGGCCACCAGAGAAAGATGTCGGGGACCTCTTCGGTGACCCGGTTCTCGACCGTGGCGTAGGCCGTTTTGCGGACCGCCTCGTCGTAGTGCGTGAGCGCGTGCGTCTCGGCCGCGTCGACGGCCGGATCGCAGAAGCGGGCGTTGTTT